>AWNV01000045.1 GCA_000493965.1 Candidatus Aminicenans sakinawicola JGI OTU-1 | reverse complement strand
GTAAAATTCGTTTAAATCCAGACGGTCATAATAGGAATTAAGTTCCAGCACAATTCCCAACTTCTGTGCTCCTTCGATGACCTTTTCCAGGTCAACTTCAGAACCGCCGACTATTGCAGTTAGTATAAACAAAGGTAATCTCACTCACGAGTTTATCAAAAAAAGCAGAGTTTTTAGTGTATCAATTTTGTCAGAAGATGCGACAATGAAATTCATCGGACATTTTGGATTTAAGTCAGGCAAAGATATAAACAAATTCAAAGATGTGAACTATAAAATTGGTGCCACCAATTCTCCAATTGTTCTTGATTATACAGTTGCTTATTTAGAATGTGAGGTTATAAATAATTTAGATGTAGGCACACATATAGTTTTTATTGGAAAAGTGATAGATGCAGAGATTATCAATGATGAAATGCCAATGACCTATGATTACTATCATAAAGTTAAAAAAGGTAAAGCACCAAAAACAGCACCAACTTATATTTCCGAAGAAAAAAGTAAGAAGAAGGAGGAAAAGAAAATGCAAAAATATGTATGCACAGTATGCGGTTATGTATATGACCCTGAAGTTGGAGACCCGGATTCCGGGATAGAACCAGGAACAGCATTTGAAGACATTCCTGATGATTGGGTTTGCCCTGTTTGTGGAGTCAGTAAAGATATGTTTGAATTGCAGGAGGAGTAATGGCTGTAAGAGAAATAAAGCCAGGAATATTTTCTGTAATTGCTATTGATTGGGATAGAAGATTATTTGACGAACTTAACTACACAAAAAAACACAAAAGATAAAATTATATTCAAACAACAAAAGGATTCATTTGAAGTTATAATGGTTTTGAATATTATACAGAGAAAGTTTCAGATAATTAATACAGGATATATTTTTACCGGAAAAAGATTATTGAACCTTCAAAATCCAACACAATGAACCTTCCTCTAAAACCAACAGCAATTGTCAATTTCAAAACTGTTGATAACCAACTCGCTAATATTGATGTAAATTCCTGGGAATACACCTGGAGCAAAAAGAATCCTGCAATTGACATGAAAACAAAGTTGCATCTGTCTCTTTCTAATGCTGTCGGTGCAGGAAGATTTCGACAAGCTTCGTTTGGGAAAAAATCAACTTCGTGCTATTATCAAGAACAAGACGAGTGAGGAAAAATTGGAAAAAGTCATGGAGTTTGAACTCTAGCCTTTTGATCATGAATTTATTGAATAGACAACCGGGAAAAAAAGGCACAGGAAAGATTCCTTTTATTGTGAAAGAGGAGGTTTGCATGAACTTTAGCCAAAAAAACAAATTCTTGAACTTGTGTATTTTTACCTTATTTCTTATCTCTTATGTGGTTCTTTCCACATTTGCTCAGGAGCATTTGGGAAAGGCTAGGATTAATGGCAATGTTGTTGATGAGGAAGGGCAGCCTCTGGAAGGAGTTTTGGTTGTTGTTGAAAGTTTGGAATACGGCACAAAACTCGAGGGCTATTCAGACAAGAATGGCCGTTTTGCTGTGGCAGGGATGGGAACAGGCCAATGGCGAATAACTGTCACAAAAGAGGGTTACATCAGTTCTTACATAGATAAGAATATCCACCAGCTCAGGAGAAATTCCCCCATTGATTTTACGCTTAAAAAATTGTCGGGTTTTGCTCCCAGTTTGGCGGATGAGGAGTCTTTTAAATTGTTCGACAAGGGGAATCTTTTCCTCAAAGAAAAAAATTATGATGAGGCTTTAATCGTGTTTGAGAAATTCATAACAATATACCCTAAGATTTACCATGCCCATCTCAACATCGGAACCTGTTACCTCAAAAAGGGAGAATTGGACAAGGCTGAGGCAGAGTTTCAACTGGTCCTGAATAAAACCATGGAAAAATTTGGCGATTATAAAAAAGATCCTCAAGCCAGTTTGCGTGCCTTTACCGGATTGGGAGAAATTTATATTCGGAAAGAAGATTTTGAGAGGGCTCAGAAATATTTCACTCAGGCTCTGGATATCTCACCAGAAGATGAAGTAGCTGCCTATAATGTAGCTGAAATGCTGTTTTCTCACCAGAAAGTTGATGAGGCAATCAAATATCTTGAGCTATCCATCCAGATTAAAAAAGATTGGTCCAAACCTTATATGAAATTGGGGTATGCCTATCTCAACAAGGGCGATTTTGACAAATCTCTCGAGTATTTTAATACGTTCATCGAAATGGACCCGGAAAATCCTGAAGTGCCTACCGTAAGAAATATTATTGTCACGATCGAAAAGATGAAGAAAGAAGACACGATCTGAGAGCCAAACCTTATTATTTTATTTTGATGATATCCAACTTGTGCAGCCTCTTCTGCTGGATAGTATCCCGGAGAGAAAAATAGATTTTGTTGGTCCCTTTCTCTAAAGGAATCCTTATCGTTTCCCTTAAGGAATATCCCTCTTTGATGTGTCTTTTAAGATTTTCGAGAGAGAGGCTGTCTTTTTTCTCTTTTTTTTCCTGGTAAGAACTTTTTGTCTCCACATTTTCCACTTTTATACTCAGGTTAATATCGTATTCGTACTGGCCGTTTTCCTCCCGAAAACGGATGTTTTCCAGAGGAACATCGAAAAAACAGTCAACAGTATAATTTCCATTCTTGTCTTTTTCTATTTTACCTAAGGCTTTCGAGTAATCCAGAAAAGGGAGAATTTGAGGCGAAGACTTGTTTTTCTCTATTTCTCCTATCCATTGGTATTTTGCCAGGTTGGGGTCGCTCTGGATGTAAGTCATCATGGAAAAGGGCTTGACCTCTACATCAGTGGTTAATTTATAGTCGCCGTCGCTTTCGTAGTCGACAAAGACAAGGCGTAGGGGTCCTGAGAAATAGTCGGGATATTGGTTGTAGATCCAGATTTCTGTCGGTCTTTCTGTCCATGTCCCTTCCTCAAGTAAGTCAGAACTGAGCTCCCTGACTCCTTTCTTAGGTTCTACGGTGGCATCCCCCATACTTTTTTTTATGACATCTGTGGGAGGACCTAGAAGTATGAAGATTCTTCCTCTATCAGTCATCCAACCCGGAATTGCTGTTCGGAAGGCTTTATCAGTGATGGCGAGCCTTGTGTAGTACTGCTGGCGGAACTCATTCACTTTTGTTTCTGGATTTGGGTCTCTTCTGTACCAGAAATCCGTCACAAATTCGCCCCTGTCTTCAGGGGGCATTTCCCTGAAAATTTTTGCTTCTTGCGGAATGATGATGTAACGGATTATGTCCATAAATTTTTGGCTGTTTTGGTCTAACGAAGGTTTTAAGATTTTATAAGAAGCGCAGGATAGGTGTAAACAGAGGAGTAAGATAGATAGGAAAAAATTGAATATGTTTTTCCTTCTTTTATTCATTTCTTGGTTTGTCCTGAAGCTTATAGTCAGTATATGCCCCTTGGGGGGGTAAAGCGACAATACACTTTTATCTTATTGATGTAGTTGTGCGCGACCGAATAGAGCACGGTAATCTCATAAGGAAAATGATATAATTGGCATCTTATTTTTATGGCATTGCTTCGCTTTTCTGACTCGCAATGACTGATGCTTTATCCTGAAAAAAATATTAACTGTTTCTTGAGTTTCAGCAGGGAAGAGGGAGGGATTTCGCCCTCCCTCTTTTTTCTCGTTCAAAAAATTATTTCTTGACCTTCTTGTTTCAGAAACTGTACCTGATACCAAACCGAACAGAGCGAACTCCAGAAATACTGTTAATCCGTCCATAGGTTTCGTCCAATTCGTACTCGGGCGGATCTTCAAAAAAATAAAGATAAGCGTTTGGATTCCGTTCGACCGAGAGCGTTTTTCTTGCTCCGACGTTGAAGATATCAGCATAGAGACTCAACTTCCCATAGTCGCCAAAAGAAAAGCTTTTTTCCAGTCTCATGTCCAGATTGGTGTAGTTAGGATTTCTTCGGGTTCCCACGGGTTCAGTCAGTATATCGGAGGCATAGGATGCCTGCACTGGGGCATCGTCAGGGAAATAGACACGGGATATAGTCCTTGCCCAGGGGCCTCCGCTTTGATGATGGAAATACGCCGTGACAATGAAATCATAGGGAAGGATGACAGTTCCTAAGAGCTTTATCTGCAGGGGATGGTCATAAAGGGTACGGCCATAGTAATTGATCATCGTGTTTGGGTTATCGAGAAGGGTGTTCTCTCCTTCTGTAGCGCTGTATGAGGGAGACGCGTTCCCTTTGTAAGCGCTGTAGATGATCGAGCCCTTTAGCTGCCACCTGTTGGACATTCTTTTGTCGAATGTCAGGATACCGGCTATGTAGTTCCTCTTAAGCCCTTCTGGGGTTGTACCGAGCCAGGTTGGAGTTGGGGCATAATCAGCCAGGCCATAGACGGTAAGCTGCTGGTCATCGGATGTTCCGAATTCTGCATCCCAGCCAGGATCTGTAACAGTATAAGGCAGCCAGATGGGACGGCCCTGGTCATCTGTGGCATTAACATCGTAGCCGTTGTTTGCATCTACGTCCTCGGTGATGTTCTTATTCTCTTTGTAGATAAACTGGGCTCCTATCCTGAAGTCTTTCATCAATTCGTGTTCGACTCCGGCTATAAACTCATTCATAAACGGGGCTTTTACATTTTGGTAATACTTGATATCGGGATCCTGGTTTCTATAACTTGTCAAACGGTATTGGTCTCCGTTCGGGTTTATATACTGAGAATTAACAGGTGATCCATATTTACCATTCGTTATAGGAAGGTCCATGTATCCATTTTTGTTTAGGTCGTACCAGTACCAGCTCATGGTGGCGCCGAAGGGCTGGGGAGCGTTGTATTTGCCTGAAAAGATAGGCTCGTAGTAGCGGGAAAAAGAGAGCTTGAGGGCTGTTTTGCCGTCACCGAACAGATCGTAAACGAGACCGATTCGCGGTGAGAGGGTGGTGAATTCCACGACTTTATTATAAGGAAAGGTGAACGGGTCTAGGGAAGAAACTTGATTGTAATCAATGCTTGAATAGTTGTGATACTGGTCGTTGAGGGCTTTGAGGAGGATGTTGGGGTCTGTAATCGCAGGATTCAAAAACTCCGGTCCGACCTTGTAGTTCATGATTTCAGGCCGGATTTGCTCGGGTTCGTACGCATAAGAATAGTCAAAGCGGAGACCGATGTTGATGGCCAGTTTTCCGGTTACAATCGAATCCTGAGCAAAAGCCGAGAAGCGGCGGGTGTTGTCTTCACCGACCATTCCGCCCCCGAGATACGAATAGGGACGAATATACAGCCGGCCTTGTCTTCCTGAACTGGAGTAGTAATATTTGTTCTGAGCAGCAAAGTCTCTCCAGTACGTGTAGTAAGGATTATCTCCCGGTTCATAGCCGCGGCACCTGTCTCGTTTGTAATATGTGTCTTCCCAATCAACTCCCGCTTTTAATTCATGGCTTGCACCAAAAAGATCGTCCTGGAATCTGGTGATCGCAGCAGAAGCTCCGTATCTTATACGGTAATAATCATCACTCAAGCTTGTATTTCCCCAATATACACCTTGTGCTCTATCATAACTCGTGTAATTATTGGCGGTTTCACGTCGTGCCAAATTCGGGTAATGACGATTGACATAGTTTCCCTTGATGTCCAGGAAGGTGTTTTGATCCAGGACCCAGTTGAAGTGATGAGAGGTGGTGTAGACTTTTTCATGATCCACAAGAGCCGTGTAACCCCAGGCATAGGAACTACCGGCCCTAAGTGAGTAAATAGGTTCATAAACATCGTTGAAATGGAACATGCCCATATACCTCAGGTTCTTGTTAATCTGGAAGGTCAGCTTGGTAAAGCCCAACCAGTCGTCATGGTCGAGGTTATAGGGTTTGAGATCATTCGGATGAAAAGCATCAGGATTTGTGTCGTAGAGTTTTGCGATGCGGTTAAAAGCGGTATAAGGGAGGTCTTGCGCCCAATCTATGCGGCGTCCGTTGAGGAAGAACCAGAGCCTGTCTTTGATAATTGGCCCGCCGAAGCTTACAGAACCATCCAGATAATTTGAATACTTTTGGGGCGCAACAACATTAAGAGCCTCCATCTGCTCTTCTGACCACAGGTCTTCTGCAAGACCACTTTCTGTGTAGTAAGCGCTGACCGCACCAGAGAACTTGTTTCCACCGGTCTTGGTAACGATATTAACAACAGCCGTATCGGTCATCCCCACTTCAGCCGGAAGGGAGCCTATCCCCACCTCAATTTCCTCGTAGACATCGACATTGAGGTTAGCCGCAGCATATGTGGTTGTGGGATCATTCATGATTGCGCCGTCCAACATGTAGAGTGTACTCCTAATTGATCCTCCCAGAATAGAGGTCATTCTGGTGTATTCTCTACCCCCTTCAGCTGCTATTGCCCCGGGGAGGGACTGGGTGAGTCCATAGAGGTCTCGACCCTGGGGTATACTTAGAAGAAAATTGGTGTCATAGTGAACACTCATTTTGGAAGATTCAATATCGACCGTAGGCGATTCAGCTGTTACTGTAATCTCTTCTTCAACGGTTTTGATAGTCAGCCTTACTCTGCACTCAGTCGTTTTCCCTACGCTGCAACGGAGACCTTTTCTAATGTAAGTATTAAAGCCAGACAATTCAACCTTAACTTCATACTCGCCGGGAAGCAAAGACACAAACCGGAATTTCCCCTCCTCGCCGGTCACATAGCTTTTCATACCCATCAGTGCAGGCCCAGAGAGAGTGATGGTGGCTCCTGGAAGTGGATTTCCTTCATTATCCATGACTGTTCCGCTTATAGTTCCCGCTTGTCTTATTTGAGCGAAGCTGATGGAGGTAAATCCTAGAGCCAGAACCATAATCAATAAAAGTTTGAAAATTTTCTTATTCATATTTCCTCCTTTTTTTAATTCCAATGCCTTAAGGTGTTACAATAAAGTAATACCTCAAAGTAATACCTCACCTAAAATTCTGTTTTCTTGATATTCTCGCTATGATTCTCACCTCCTTTTTAATATGTATTGAGAGTTGTTCAAGAGGAAATGAGCCCTTTTTGCACTATTTGTCCCTATTTATATAATTGATGAAACAACTGTCTCAATAAAAATATAAAAAAAAGTTTTTAATGTCAAGTGAATGTTGGGCTTGACGTATTCGTTTGTTTACTGATTTTTGTGTTTAATATGGTGAATATGGATTCATTTGCGTTCTTTCCTCACATGTTCTATTGCTTCGATCGTTTTTAATGTCTTATTTTTTAATTCATCACCGAGTTGTGCAATAATTGAATACAAAAGCACCAATACAGACATAATAGAATTCGAAATGGTTATACTTTCTACGGAAACTTGTAGATATGCGTCGCTGTACTGGACGATTTCACTTGTGGCTTTATCTGTCACAGAAATTATTTTTATGGCTCTCTCTTTTGCATAGCAAGCAGCTTCGATTGTTTCTTTTGAATAGGGCGGGAATGAGAAAGCAAAAATCACGTCGTTTTTTGATATATTAATTATTTGTTCAGCAAACGTTAGGGTGCCAAGTGGCATAAAATTGGAATTGATGGATACACGAGTAAGTAAATATGTGGCGATTTCTGCTATGCAGCTCGAAATGCCCATCCCGATGGTGTAGACATGATTGGCATTCTTTAACAAATCAATGGCTTTCTTGTACTGCTCACTATCAATTAAGTGTAAAGTTTTATGGACATTGATTACTGATTCATCGGCAATCAATTGAATATAATTTAATTTCTCATGAGGCTCGGACAAAAATGTTTTGTATCGGTTGATAGGACCAAGGTTATATCGAAATTTTTTTAAAAACTCGGATTTCAACTCATTGAACCCATCATAACCGAGCATCTGTGCTAAACGCACAATGGTTGATTTGCTGATTTTCAGTTCTTTTTCCAATTCCCTGACTGAGCTTAAGGCAAATTTTTCCGGATTTTCAACAATAAAATTGGCAATGATCTTTTGGGATTCGGTTAAATCTGGTATTTTGTTTTTTATCCTTTTTTTTAAATCATTTATTTTATCCTGCATTTTTAAAATCTCCTTTTCATGTCATTGATCTATCAGATTAAGTCTTCGCTTTCGTCATTTTTCTGACTTCATTATTTCGGCCTTATAAAATGTCATATTACATACCTGCTGAAACGAATTTTGTCAAGCAGAAGACATCTTCTTGGCATTTTTGGTTTATCACAAAAATGAGTATCTAGCAAGAAAAAGTGAAATTTTTCAAGGCTTCTGTTTGAATGACCTACGGAGTATATCTTCATAGCTTAAGCAGTTTATAATATCTTTCTTTTCAAGCCACGCCCGACGTGCAATCCCCACGCCAAAACGCATCATTTCGAGCCCACCGGCATGATGAGTATCAGTCCCCAGGCTGATCATTATGTTTTTATCTTTGGCCTTCTTTAAGTAAAATTCGTTTAAATCCAGACGGTCATAATAGGAATTAAGTTCCAGCACAATTCCCAACTTCTGTGCTCCTTCGATGACCTTTTCCAGGTCAATGTCATAACCCTCTCGCCCTGATATGAGCCTCCCCGAAGGATGGGCGATTATGGTGACATATGGATTTTCCATTGCCTTAAGCATTCTCTCTGTCACGTTTCTTTTAAATCCTGAATGAACTGCTGCCACAACGATATCCAAATCTTTAAGGATTTCATCCGAAAAGTCCAGCCTACCATCCTTGAGAATGTCCACTTCTGTTCCTTTTAGGATCTTTATGCCCCTAAGATGCCTGTTGATCCTGTCGATCTCATCTATCTGGGTCCTAAGACGCTCTGGACTCAAACCATTGGCGTATTTCACCGACTGTGAATGATCACACACAGCGATATATTTATAGCCCAGGCCTTTCGCGGATGCAGCAATCTCCTCAATAGAGAGACTGCCATCGCTGTATTGAGAATGGACATGAAGGTCCCCTTTTATATCATTGGATTCCACTATCCTTGGAAGATTGTTTTTCAAGGCCAGTTCAATCTCGCCTCTGTCTTCTCTTAATTCCGGCGGAATGAAAGCCAGGTTGAGAGCCCTGTAGACTTCTTCCTCATTGAACCCTGCAATTCTTTTCTCACCCCTGAAAACACCGTATTCTGAAATCTTCAGTCCCATATCTTTGGCCAGGGACCTCAGTTTAATGTTATGGGCTTTCGAGCCTGTAAAATACTGAAGTGCAGACCCATATTCTGATTCATCCACAATCCTCAAATCAACCTGGCGTTCCCCTTTTTCAGCGCTTATCATAACCGACCCTTTTGTCTTTCCCCTGGCAAGAATTTGAGTCACCAAGGGAAATTGAGTGAAGTAATCGATGATTTTTGCACCGTCTTTGCCAGTTGTAAGAATATCGATATCTCCCACTGTCTCCTTCATTCGGCGGAGTGAACCTGCAGAAGATATTCGACCGATGTGAGGAGCTTCTTTAAGATAATCGATCACCTCTTCCACTATGTTTGCAGCTTCAAAAATATTGATGCGCTCTTGGGCATGTTCATAGATTTTAATGCCTTTTTTGATGTTCTCCACCTTTTTTTCCCCAAGGCCGGATAAGCGTGCGAGCGACCCATTTTCAATAACTCTTTTGAGATCTTCAATGTTTTTCACTCCAAGCTCCCTGTAAGCCAGATGGACAGTTTTTCCTCCCAAGTTCTGGATATTTAAAAGCTCAAGCAGGCCTTCCGGAATATCTGAGAGAGCCTCATCGAATTTTTTCATATGGCCAGTATTGAGGTACTCTTCAATTTTCTTTGCAATTCCACTTCCGATTCCAGGGATTTCTTGAAGTTTTTTTTCTTTAGAGATGTCTTCAATATCCTCTGTTAGATCCTCGAGAATACGGGAAGCTTTTCGGTAAGCGATAACCTTGAATCCTGTCTCCCCCTTAATTTCCAAGGCGTCACCAATCCTGGAAAAAATAACGGCTAATTCTTTATTTTTCATTTAGAGTAGGCTAGCCTTATAATAGTCCAACTTTAATTACGTTTCAAATGACATGGGCAAAAAAGCGAGTGGAGAGGATCTGGCGGGGTTGGAGAAGATGCCGTCATTATCTCCTTATGGGGACTTGCTAGTTAGGCAAGGGAAAGCTGGAGGCATAGAGGTGATGGATTTTTTTTCGCCAGATGAGTGGTGTTATCATGTGATAGCGACGAATAAAGACAAACAGAATCAATCAGAAATTTTGCTTTAGGAGGACAATCGACTTAAAACCATAAAAAAGAAAAACTCACAGTTAGGGCCCATCGTTTAAGCCTTTTTAGCTAGTAATAATGAAAAAAAAAGCAAATTGCACGCCCGCCGTTTCTATCGGCAATTTTGGGAGTTATGGATGAATTGACACACATCGCATTAATTGTTAATAATTATTTCTGAACATCTCAGGATTCATGATGAAAAAAGTCAGCATCTCGCAGGTCGATGCGCTGTTTTCGAATGGGATTTACCCGATAGAGTTTCTTTTTTATTTCAGGGAAGGAATCAACATCAAGAAAATCCGGAGCGCCCTGAAAAAACTCATCTCGGTTTTCTGGCCGATGTTCGGGGAATACGAGGATGGGGTCATATCCTTCGAGAAGTATGCCGAAGAAGACTTCATCGATGTCGAGGCAGTCGACCGAAAGTTCACTATCCCTGCAACCGAGAAAGAAAGATTGGAAATCTATTCTCAGTACAGACTTCCCAATACAAAAAAATTGTTACTCTTGAAAATCACGCAATTCAAAAACGGCATGATTTTAGTACCGAAAATGAAACATCTGGCGGGAGATGGATATAGCTATTTTTTCTTTTTGTCATCACTCGCTGTGTTATCCCGTCACACCTTGCTCCCATCCAAATCGTCTGTTACACAGCTATTTTCTAAACCTCATCATCACAGAACGGCGCTCAAAAAGTTCTCTTTCAAGGGACTTGATTTAAAACCATTACAGCAATCCAGCCAATTTGCCATCGCGGTCCATGAAATTCTCCGCAAAGATGTCCAATCTTTGATCCGCAAAGTTTCGGAATCGAAGAATTTTCGGATTTCAACGAATGATGTTTTATCTGCTATGGCCGTCAACAAACTGGTTGGAGCCCAAAAGGAATTTGCGGAAGAATCTATCGAGCTCACAATCCCGATTGATGTCCGAAGACAGATTAAGGAGTATGGAAGGAGATTTTTCGGCAATGGAATCATGCTGCATAAGATGAGGCTGAAGAAGGACGATATCGAAAATTTGTCGATGGAAGAAATGGCCATTCAAATCCGAAAGGCCATGCCGTCCGTATCAAATCAATCCTACTTAGACTACTTGACACAGTTGGAAAAACTCATATCTGCCGGAAATACAGAGAAATTCAGACCATTCGATCCGGCATCCGGCTGTCTGGTGACCAACATTTCAAGGCTTCCTGTCGATAAACTGAACTTCGGGACCGGTTCCCCCGATTTGATCTTTCCATTAACTATAGAGAAAAACGCAGCTGCAGTATTGGCAAAGGAAGAAAATTTTGTCTTGAGATTTGCTTTCTGACGGTTGTTCACAACAGTTTGACTTTTTGGCCGCGCCTCAATAATCTATAATCTATTTCCAGAGTTAAAAAGGAGGATGAGAATGAACCATACAAAATGGATTTTATTGTGTTTAGTTGTGCTCTTGGCCCTTGGATTGATAATGTCGACAGGATGCACCAAGAAGGAGGGCAAGAAACAAGGGGAACAACAAGAAATACAAAAAGCAGAAGCAACAAAACCGGAAGTGGAACTCCCGGCCGCAGTCGCTGAGGCAATCGAGGTCAATGTCCCAGACGCCGAAATTGATTTTGTGGAAGTCGCAGAAGAAGAAGGGATCACCCTCTACGACATCAAGTTCAAAGCGGACAGAGGGGAGATCGAAGTGGCAGAGGACGGCACGGTTATCGATGTGGTGACTGTCATAACGATGGAGGAGCTTCCTGAAGCCGCTGCCCGAGTGATCCGGGAGCATACCCAAGACGCCACAATCAAGCGGTTGGAAAAGTCCGAGATCCGGTCCGAGATAAAAAAAGGAGGGGAAAAAGGCACGATCGTCAAACTCGACACCCCTCGGTATGTGTATGAAGCGGAACTTGTCAAGGGAAATCAGACAGGCGAAATCGAAGTCGATGCCGACGGCAATATCACCGAGCCTCTCAAGTGGGACACAAAAGATTCGATCGCCCTTCAGGATTAACTATTGGGTGATCTTAAATCTTGTCTATCCCTTTTTTTCGATGAACGCAGGTTATAGGAGACCTTAAAGGGGGAGATTATCCCGGTTTTGTTCTGCTGACCACAAAGTGTCCTTTTGCCGTTTAGTGTCGGCCACCAATTGCTCCTCTCTATCCGGATATTCCCCTTCGCGATCAAAATGTAGGCGGTTTTATGGGTGAAGAACATCCCGGGAAAGCTGCGGATCTACTCATATTTTATGGTCTTAACAGGATCGGAGAGTGCCGCCTTCACGGAATAATAACTGACAGTCGCTAGGGCGATGGTTAAGGCCACAACAGCTGATATGAGAAATTTATCCAAACTCAAGCTGGTACGGAATGCAAAATCTTGCAGCCATTTTCTCATTATAAAAAATGCGATCGGCCAGGCAATAATGTTGGCCAAGATCACAAGTTTTCCGAATTCAAACGTGAGCATGAAAACCACACTGGACACAGAAGCACCCAGGATTTTTCGAATGCCGATCTCTTTTGTCCGGTTGGCGACAGTCAAGGTGACAAGCCCGAAGAGACCCAGGCATGCAATCAGTATGGTAAAAACTGACGCATACCGCACGATCGCACTCCATCGTTGAATCTCTTGGTATTGCTGCTGGACATCCTGATCGAGGAAACTGAATAGGAAGGGATGTCCGGGAGCGATATTTTTCCAAGTGTTTTTGAGCATCGCAACGGTTGACTGGATGTTTTCTGGCCTTATCCGCACGTTTATAAAATTCAACAAGCGTGGTGAATATGAAGTGGAAATATCATTGATCCCCCTGAGAAGGGTGGTGGGATCCAGAACAATGATGACCGGGGCGACGGCATTGTGCAGCGATTCGAAGTTAAAATCTCTTACGACACCGATGACACGGTGCGGAGGGAATCTTTTGCCGGGAAGGCTCTTTCCAATCGGAAAATCCCAGTTCATATAATCGACCAGTGTCTCGTTGACGATGATGGCTTTACTCTCATCAGTTCGGAATTCTTTTGAAAAATTCCGGCCATCCAGTATTTCAATTTTTAAAGTGTCGAGATAATCATAATCCGCTGTGAGTTGGTAAAATTGTTTAAATGAACCATCATCAGACCTGAAACCCATCACCGTCCAATCCCGGGCAAAAGCTGCGGAAGTACCGGAAACGCCGAGTACTTCCTTACGCGTTTTCACTGAATTTCTGAAGCGCTCCACTAACAGGCGACTCTGATCCTGCGCACTGTGATTTTCGATCACAACGACATGATTTTTATCAAAACCCAAATCTTTGTTGATCAAGAAGCGCAACTGATCCTGCATTGTAAGCGTGCATACGATCAACCCGATCGAGAGGGCGAATTGCCCCAGAACAAGACCGCGAACCAGCAGATTGACACCGGCGGCCCGCGGTTTGTTGCTCATGACTTCGACAGCCTGGAATCGAGAAAGAAAAATAGCGGGATAGCTCCCCGCGATGCCTGCCACGAACAGCATGAGAGCGAGCATAAACGCAAATGTCCAGAAATTGTAGGAGAAAAAAAGATCCTTCTTGATCATGGCATTAAAGGAAGGAAGAAACAGATGAACGAGTAATACACCAAGAAAAAGAGCAGACACACTCATGAGAGCCGCTTCCCCCAGAAATTGCACGATTAGTTGAGATTTCACGGCGCCCAGGACCTTCCGGACACCAACCTCTCTGGTTCGAGTGGCAGCACGTCCCACCGATAATGTCATAAAATTGACACAGGCCACACCGAGTATGAGAATCGCTATAACCATTAAAATATAAGAGTATAACGGATCACTGGTTCCTTCGAATCCGGATGGCAAATCCGGATCCAGATGAATATCGGTCATGGCCTGCAAATGAAGGGTCACCATATCTGAACTCTCCTCCGGATAGTGCTTTCGGACCACCGTTTGGAGTTTTGCCTCGGTGTCAGGAGCTTCTAGGGGATAGGCCATGAGCACATAGGTCTCGAAAAACACGTTGAACCAATTATCCAGCGCCCGGTTGCTGATGTATTTGTGCACATTATCGATGGGGATCAGCATGTCGAATCGAATGCTGGAATTGGGAGGAACATCCTGAGCAATACCGCTGACAATGAAATCATGAAACTCATTGCCGAGCTTAATCGAAAGCTGCCGGCCCAGGGGATCATCATTGCCAAAAATTTTATTCGCGAAGCTCTCGGAGAGAACGACAGAACTGATGTTTTGCAGCACGGTGCCTTTTTCGCCCTTGAGCAGCGGAAAAGTGAACATCTCAAAAAAATCCGGATCCACAAGATGGTAGCGCTGTGTGTAACTCTTATCTTCATAACGAATGACATCCGACCGTATAACCAAACGAACGGCTCGCTTTATTTCAGGAAAAGAAGTTTCCAATGCTTCCGCAAGGTTCCAAGGAGCTTCAACGTATGAAAAGGCATCACGTTCAGGAGGATCCTCGGTAATGTACACCCGATAGAGGCTTTCCCTGTTATGGTGAAATTTGTCATAGCTTAATTCATTCTGCACATACAGATAGATTAAAATGCAACTAGCTATGCCCAGAGCGAGGCCTAATACATTGATAAATGAGTAAATATGGTTTTTTCTCAGAATCCTGAAAGCTATCTTTAGGAAATTTTTTAACATGATAAAAGTCCAGGTCGTATAAATTTCAGAAAGGCGGGAAGGGATTTGAATATCTGCATCCACAACCAAAGATAGGCCTGCATGCGGCCGTATTTATCCCTCCTGTAGTTGTGTAACGCGTGCTATACAAATACTCTCTTCCTGTCAGCCTTTTTATTTGATCTCTGATTGTCACTCCATAGGCGTAATCTTTCAGCCGGATAAACATAAGAATTTCATTTTTTGGTCTGATGAAATTTCTACTCATTTTTGCTAAATCTAGACTCTTTCAACTTCTACATTAACAATATTAAAGGAAATAAAAAAATCCTGTCAAGGAAGAATGCAAAATAAAAAGAGAATGTCAGTAAAAATTACAGGATAATGGGGATAAAGAATAAACTTCGAAGTCATAAGCTGGATGACCAATGATGCGTTTTGCGTCTACCGCTTCCTTGACAATACAACAACCAGAGGTGCCACTCCCTCCCCCCAAGGGAACAATTATCAGATCCAGGTTAGGGACTTCCTCGAAAATTTCCAGGGCGTATGTTCCGACTCCCGCGATTAAATCCGGTTCATTCGCCGGAAGGATGAATCAGGCACGTCTCTCCCCGGCCAACTTTTCGGCACAATCCCTGGATTCATCAAAAATACTGCCAAAAAAACGATTTGAGAACCCATGCTCTTGATAGCTTTGACCTTGGTCGGATTGGACTTCTCGGGCATCACAACAGTGACAGGAACATTAAACAGATTGGATACATACACGATCGACAGGGCGTGGTTTCCGGTGGAAACGGTTACCACCCCTCTATCCCTTTGTTTCCGGTTCAGATTGTGTATGAGATTTATGCCTCCTCTTGTTCTAAACACCCCGGTTGGCAGGTGATTCTCATGCTTGATATACACCCTTGCATCCAACAGTTGATTGACTTGGGGATAGGAATATAGAGGAGTCCGCGGAAGGTAATCCCTGATCAAACTTCTGGCTTTCAGAACATCCTTAAGTGTGGGTCTCTCCAGTTACTTCAGTTTGCCCTTTGATCAAAGAGCCAGGCCTATCAATGCGCAGAACAATTTATATCCCTCGATATAATCATTGGTCTCAAACATGACGGTTCGCGGCCCCGTGCGTTTGACCTGAGGGATAAGCTCGCCAGCATCTGCCATGTAGGAACGAAGATAGGTCAATTCAAAACGATACGGAGGCTGGAACTTAAGAGGTTTGATGCGTTTCCTGTTTTCCAGTGCAATCTTGGCTTTTTCCTCGATCAGTGCTTGCGCCGCTTTTGGCGTTAAGGATTTTGCTGCGTGCCTTCCTATGCCTTCTTTGACTACGGCTGTTTCGACTTCTTCCCCCAGCGATTTTTTCACCTGGCCGCAAACGATTTGATCGCCCGTCACCAACACGATCGGCACATCATAACACCCGGCGATCAATGCATTCTGTTCTGCTTCTCCCAATTCCATTCCGTTTACTTTTATTGAAAAGACGGACATTGAAGAATAAGTGTGATCCAAAACGCCATCCTTGGACCCGGCACGTGCGTGGTACCCGATCAAAAAAATCGCATCATACGTATCATCGATCCCCTGCATCATGCTCAATGGTTTGGGAGAACCTGTTATGAGATAGGCTTCAGGATTGAGCTCCGATATGATGATGTTCCGCATGGATCCATGAGAATCGTTAACCACGATCTCGGTGGCTCCCGCTCGTAAAGCTCCCCGAATGGCTGCATTGACTTCCTGGGTCATCCACTTCCGGGCTATGCCGTAATCGTTCCCGGATGAGGATGTCTGATCCCCATTTACCACACCTGCAATCCCCTCGATATCCACGGAAATATAAACCTTGAGTTTTTCTTGGCCATAAGAAATTTCCGTTGCTATCAAAAACATGAATAGACAAATAACAATAAATAAAATAAATTCTTTTTTCACCATGATACCTCCAGTTAACCTTATTAGCCTGAACAATTCATAAAAAATGCCGATGCTTTTTTTACCCTTCGGACGAACCGATCTTACTGCATCTGCTTCGTTGTGACCCATTTGCGGTGGACAACCACAGCTACATGGGTCACGCCTCTCATCCATTAATGCTAGGATGGGGGGTGGATCTCGGCTCGTGAATAATCCAGGTTAAACGATGATATCATCCTTCTCAACTTCCAATTTCATATCCAAGGCCGTCACAGTATCTGCGGCGATGTCCAGAAACATAGGAATTTCATTTTTTGTTTTGATGAGATTTCTACTCATTTTTGCTAAATCTGGGCTCTTTCAACTTCTACATTAAAAATATTAAAGGAAATAAAAATATTCTGTCAAGGAAGAATGCTTGATTTAACCAGTTTGTAGATTCCCAATGTCAAAATCGGGATAATGTAGGCTATCAGAAATCCCCAAGCGGCACTCCCATAGCCCTTTGCGATAAGATCGACCAACCCGAAAGTTGAGATGCCAAAGGCTGTCAACAGCATGATCACGGCGACCAACGGCCGCTGCCAGCGCAAGAGTTCCTTCCCTTTTTCCCGAAGTGTGGATCGGATTCGTTCGTTCACAGAGTGGATGAATCCTGTGCCCGTTTCGATCAGCGTCCCGAAAAGGACGATTTGAAAGGCGATCAACAACACCGGAACTCCGGCCTTCTGCAACAGGAAGACAGCGGGGATTTCTTCCGGCAGGACTCCCGGATAGTAACCGACAACAGATACGAAAAACAACACCCCGGGGATAATTCCGATAAATCCTCCCAAAATTCCTGCTGTGATGGCTTCTTTTCTGGATTCGATATGGTTCAGGCAAAAAAGGACCGCGGGCACAGTGCCTAAGTTGTAGAGAGCGTATTTGAATCCTCCCAACGCCCATTTCGGGAGAATGATTCCGGATGCGAAATTATTTTGAATGAGAGGGCCGAATTTAATAAGGGCAACCACAAAAAAGGCGGCGTAGACGAGATAAAGGATGATGGACCACACAGAGAGGAAGTTTTCGATAAGGCCCTTTCCTTTGAAGGTCAAAAAACCCACGGCCGCCAATATGATGAGAACGCCGACCATGTAGGGGACTCCGAAGTTATCCCTCAGAATGATTCCGGCAGCCGATCCGATTACGGCAAGCACGAGAAATATCTGTACGGCATAGATGATCTCGAACAGGAACCAGAAAGGCCCGAGCAGTTTCTTGAAGAAGGTTCGGTAATCGTAGGCTTTGAACTTCCGGCTGAATTCGAAGGATACGGCCAGTATGATTGACCACATCAGGGTCGTGACCAACAACATCCCCAAAAGCCCACCCAGTGGTCCGTAGTTGAGAAAAAATTCCACCAGTTCCCGCCCGGTACCGTATCCTCCGGCTATGGTGACCGACTGGAAGACAAAGCCCGGCAATAGATATTTTTTAAAGAAGGAAGATCTCAGAAAAGACATTCTTTATTCCTCATTATCTCCGGGTTTAGGCAATCATATCAGAACGTTCTTTTTTTTCATAGCGCTTTTGTTTTTTTTAAGACAAATGAACCTTCCTTTCCTATTATTTCTCTACATCTAACCTTTTTACCCAACTTATTTACAATTTCATCTACAAATGATTGATTTCCAACTGCTGTAGAATCAAATAGCCACCACCAGAATAACGCCAACGCGTTGACAAGGATATATAGGCCGTGATAATTTCACTTCAAGCCTGTATCAGCTGATATGACGGAAAATATCCGGTGTCTTTGAGGTTCAAAAAAAACGTGCCCGGTTTTATGACGGCGATGAGGCATTCGGACAGAGGCGCCGGGGAGCCGGGCTCCCGGATTCGCCGGTTCCACCGATTCCGGAGAGAGGAGGGATGATGGATGGATCAATGAAAGTGTTCAAATACCGTTGGGTGATGCTCGGCGTGTTCATGCTGGTTGTCGCGATCAACCAGCTCATGTGGATCAGCTTCGCCCCGATCACCGGAGAGGCGGCCGGTTTCTACGGTGTCTCCGACCTGGCGATCGGACTTCTGTCCATGGTGTTCATGATCGTGTTCATCGTGGTGTCGATCCCGGCCTCATGGGTGATCGATACCTACGGGATTCGTGTCGGCGTCGGTATCGGCGTGGTGCTGACAGGACTCTTCGGCCTTCTACGCGGCGTCTTCGCCGCCGACTATACCTGGGTTCTCGTCTCACAGATCGGGATCGCCGTCGGTCAGCCTTTTATTCTCAACGCGATCACCAAGATCGCCGGCCGCTGGTTTCCGATGCGCGAACGGGCGACCGCCGCCGGGCTCGGATCGCTCGCGATTTACGCCGGCATCTTCACCGGCCTCGCCGTCACCCCGATGCTCGTACAACGATCGAGCATCCCGACAGCACTGATGATCTACGGCGCAGTCTCGATGGCGATCACAGCGGTCTTTGCCGTCCTTGCCAGGGAACGACCGCCGGAGCCTGTGGGGCCCGAAGAACGGTCACTCGTCTTTGACGGATTGAAGAGCGTGTTTCGGAATCGTCAGTTCATCCTTTTGTTCGTTCTCTTTTTTATCGGACTGGGATTGTTCAACGCCGTCACGACCTGGATCGAAGACATCGTGCGTCCGCGCGGATTCTCGATCGAGCAGGCGGGCCTGATCGGCGGGCTCATGGTGATCGGCGGAATCGTCGGCGCGCTCGTCATTCCTCCCTTCTCCGACCGCCTGCAGAGGAGGATCCCTTTCATTCTGCTGGCCCTCGGAGGTGCGATTCCCGGCCTCATTGGAATCACCTTCGCCACAAGCTATCCCCTCCTACTTATCTCGGCCTTTATCCTCGGCGCCTTCCTTCTCGCCTCCGGCCCGCTGGGATTCCAGTACGGGGCGGAGATCACCTACCCCGCTCCGGAGGGAACGTCGAACGGACTGCTGCTCCTCGCCGGGCAGGTTTCAGGAATCGCCTTCATCATCGGAATGGACATACTCAAGTCACCAAGCACAGGATCGATGACTCTTCCCCTCATCATCCTCACCGGAGCGATGGGCGCCGCCCTGCTCCTGGCTACACGCCTGACCGAATCGGCGCTCGTCCAAGAATCAGTAAGAGCGGCCTGACAAGATCCGGGCCATCCTGTCTTGACTGCGGCTGGGCATTAAAGCGAAGGAAGAGAGATTCTTACAATAGCAAATCAGATTCCCTTTTGAATTTGAAAAAACGTTCCTTTAGTATAAAATACACAAACATATACAGGAGGAACAAATGAGAATGATTCGTATTTTTAATATATCTGTCGCATTATTCTGCTTCCTTCTGATTTCATGCGGGCAGGAGCCAAAAGACATTGCACCCAATCCTGTCATTCCGACGCCAAATCAGGTCGAATATCAAAAAATGGAGTTTATCGGGTTTATCCACTTCACGGTCAACACCTTCACAGACAAAGAATGGGGATATGGGGATGAGTCGCCCAAGATCTTCAATCCGGTTGACTTCGACGCGAACCAATGGGCACGCGTGGCAAAAAACGCGGGCATGAAACAGCTCATATTGACGGCCAAACACCACGACGGATTTTGTTTGTGGCCGTCAAAGTTTACGGAGCATTCGGTGAAAAACAGCCCCTGGAAGGATGGGAAGGGCGACATCGTCCGGGAATTTGTGGATGCCTGCCGGAGGCACGGCCTCAAGGCTGGCCTGTATCTTTCTCCATGGGACAGAAATCATGCCGATTACGGCACCCCGGCATACATCGCATATTACCGGAACCAGCTCAAGGAACTCCTCACCGAATACGGCGAAATATCAGAGCTCTGGTTCGACGGGGCAAACGGCGGAACAGGATATTATGGCGGGGCCAGAGAAGAAAGGCGAATCGACCGCACCACCTATTACCGCTGGAACGAGACATGGGCGATGATAAAAGAGTTACAGCCCAACGTGCTTTTATTTTCCGACGCAGGCCCTGATATCCGGTGGATCGGCAACGAGAGAGGATACGCTGGCAAAACGAACTGGTCCACCATAAACAACGCAAATATCGTTGTCGGAAGTGCCGATATCGGTTATCTGAACTCAGGAGACCCCGACGGGAAAAACTGGGTGATTCCTTTGTGCAACACTTCCATCCGTCCCGGCTGGTTTTACCACGAAAAGGAAGACAACCGTGTTAAAACCACACAGCAGCTCCTGGATGTTTATTACAAATCCGTGGGCAGAAACGGGGTCTTGCTGCTCAACATCCCTCCTGACAGAAGAGGATTGTTTCATGAAAATGACGTCCAAGCGCTAAAGGAGTTCCGGTCGGTTCTGGATGAGACATTCGCAACTAATCTGGCTTCGGGGAAATCAGTCGACGCGGCCAATTTTCGGCAGCGGGATAAAAAGTTCGCTCCGGCCAATATCGTGGATGAGGATTTGGACTCCTACTGGGCGGCAGATGACCAAGCCGGAGAAGTCTCCCTGGAAATCGACCTGGGAAAGCTGGTGCTGTTCGACCGGATTATGATCCAGGAACCGATCCGTTTCGGGCAAAGAATTTCGGAGTTTGAAATAAAAGGCCGCGTAAACGGAGAATGGACGCGGTTGGCAAGCGGCACAACGATCGGATACAAAAGGATATTGCGCATTCCCCCTGTTCAGTCGGACAGGGTCCAACTCGTTATAAAAAAATCCAATAACACGCCGGCTATTTCAAATTTCGGGCTATTCAAAGCTTCCCCCAGAGAAAGGAGTGTTCAGGCCGTCTCTATGCTGGAGTATTAGCTGTATTCCGCGGAACCGCCCGCATCCCCCGTGGCTATCCCCCCGTAATAAGGAGCAGGCCTAAACCTGTAATACAGCCTTATCCCCCTGCATGACAATCGATTCAACCTCAGCAGCTCTCTTAAGAGGATCGAAAGAAAATTCCATGTTCACAATTTATTATTAAATCATTTTGAAATGATTCGCGAGCAGTTCCGGCATGTATCGTTTTTTTTGCCAGGGAGGCCGTCCTAACATCCTGCGGGTTGTGATTTTGAAATAATTGGGGACAGGCCCCAATTTTTTATTCATACCTCAAAGAGTTGATGGGATCGGATCTGGCTGCCTTGACTGCCTGGAAGGCTACTGTAAATACGGCGATCAGAAGCACAAGCATGGCAGAAAGGACAAAGACTTCCCACTCCATCTGCGTCCGATAGGCAAATCCTTGCAGCCATTTTCGCATGACCAAATAAGAGACCGGCCAAGCGATCACATTAGCCAGAAGGACCCACTTGGTGAATTCTTTTATAAAGAAAATGACCACTCCTGATACTGAGGCTCCTAAGACCTTGCGTATCCCGATTTCTTTGGTGCGCTGTTCGGCTGAAAAAGAAGCCAGTCCGAAAAGTCCCAGGCAGGCGATAAAAATAGCCAGAATCGCCCCGTACCTGATGAGATTTCCGGTGCGCTGTTCTGTTCTGTACAGTCGATCAATGTCTTCTTCGAGAAAATGCAGCTCAAAAGGGTACTCGGGAACGAGTTTTTTAAGTTTTTGATCGATGAAAGCGAGAGTGCTTGTCATATCCTCAGAAGAAATTTTAAAATGGCAGTGAGATATCCAATAGGGATGGATCATGACAATCAGCGGCTGAATTTCTTTGTGAAGGGATTGAAAGTGAAAGTCCTTAACGACGCCAATGATCTTCCCCTTTCCCTCAGCGAAGGGGATTTGACAGGAAAAGGCTTTTCCAACTGGAGATTCGAGGCCCATAAATTCCACGGCCTTTTCATTAAGGATAAAGCTTTCCAGAACGTCTGTTGAAAATTCTCTGGAAAAAAACCGGCCTTTGACCATCTCTATGCTAAAGGTTTTTTGGAAATCAAAGTCGACAGAACGGACAGACATGAAAATGTTTTCGTCGTTTTCCTTCCCTTCCCACCAGACGTGACTCGCCCCATACCCTGATGGAAAAGAAAAATTTGTCTGTGTCATTGAAAGGATCCGTGGATTCGAAAGCATTTCCTGCCTGATTGTCTCATATTTGTCCCAGAATGATCCTCCCATAGTCAGGGTGAGGATGTGTGTTTTTTGGAAGCCCAGCTCCTTATTCCTGATGAAATCAAGCTGTCTGTAGACGAAAATGACACAGATGATCAGAGCTATAGATATGACAAACTGGGAAATTACCAGAACTTTTCTGAGAGTGGACCGTTTGGCTGTCAACCGGTTCGTTCCTTGAATGGCTGAAACAGGACGAAAACTCGAGAGAAGAAAAGCCGGATAACTTCCCGCTGCAAGCCCGGCTATCAAGGCGATGCTGATCAACATCAAAATATCCGATAGAGAAAAATGCATGCTTAAGGATGTCCCAAGGATTCGGTTGACAGAAGGAAGCAGAACTTGGACCAAAACCAATGCCGTTCCAAGGGCTAATGAAGAGAGGACAGTGGATTCCCCTAAAAACTGCTGAATCAGCTGCCGGCGGTTCGATCCAACCACTTTTCGCAAGCCCACTTCTTTAGCCCGGGTCATGGAACGTGCTGTCGAGAGGTTCATGAAATTGATGCAGGCGATAAGGAGGATCAAAATACCGATGATGGAAAATATGTAGATATAGGTGATCGGGCCGCCGCCAAAATAGTTGTGGAGGTAAATTCTGGTTAAAGGTTCCAGGTGAATCTCGGCTGAAGAGTCGGAGGAATACTTTTTTAATACACCGGAAATTTTTGTGTCTAGAGCTTTCCAATCTGTCAACTTCTCCAGTTGAACATAGGCATGATAGGCGACGGCATCCCATCTATCGATGGCCATTCCGGAAGCCGTCACGAAATCAAAGGGAATGAGCGCATCAAACTGAAGATGGGAATTCGCGGGGACGTTTTCAATAATCCCAGTGACATGAAATTCGAGCCATCTACTCCACCATTCATACATCACAATTTTGCCAATGGGATCTTCATCACCAAAGTATTTTTCAGCCGTTTCTTCGGTGAGAAGGATAAATTTTGGATCTTCAAGAGACTTCTCTTCATCCCCTCGTACGAATGGAAATGAAAAAATTTCCAGGAATGATGAGTCGACTCCGAGTGCATTGATATGAAAAACAGTATCCTCATGTTTGAGGGGCCGCACGGGAGGGTTGAAGAGTCGAGCGACATTGATAATCTCCGGATAATCGGCCTTTAAGGCAGGACCCAGGGGGCCGGGCCCCTCAGGGCCATATTCGTTATTTTCGGGCCATACGCGCAGTACCCTGAATATACGGTCTGCATTTTCATGGAATCTGTCATAGCTCAATTCATGCTGCACCCACAGAAGAATGAAGATGCAGCAGGCTAAGCCTATGGAAAGGCCGGCAATATTGATAAATGAGTATCCTTTTTGTCTTCTAATCCTTCTTAAGGCTATTTTGATGGTGTTCCAGAACAGATCGGGCATAATGAGAGGGGATTTGCCACTGCGGTTGACCTGTCCGTTTGCGGGTGTTTGTTTTAGGGCCTCATTTTTCCATAAAGCTTTCTTCCACTGTTGAATCGCCTTCCCTAGATCAAACATGTCTCTCTCCTAACATTTTCATAGATTTTAATGCCTTTTTTGATGTTCTCCACCTTTTTTCCCCAGGGTCGGATAATCGTGCGAACGACCCATTTTCGATAACTCTTTTGAGATCTTCAATATCCTCTGTTAGATCCTCGAGAATACGGGAAGCTTTTCGGTAAGCGATAACCTTGAATCCTGTCTCTCCCTTAATTTCCAAGGCATCACCAATCCTGGAAAAAATAACGGCTAATTCTTTATTTTTCATTTAGAGTAGGCTAGCCTTATAATAGTCCAACTTTAATTACGTTTCAATGCTTGAAGCAGGATACGGCGGCGATATTTCGGTATCCAGGCTTGACAAATGAACCCATAAAGGGTACGATAGAACTCGATATGGGTACGATAGAACATGAAAATCTTTCTTCCGCCTTATTTGGCAAGGTCCGCCGTGAAGTCTTGGCATTGTTCTTTTCCCACCCCGATGAATCGTTTTATCTCCGACAGATAGCCAGAATGACCGGAGTGGGACAAGGGGCTGTCCAACGTGAACTTAAGCGTCTGACTGAAGCTGGAATTATCACGAGAATCGCGCATGGTCGCCAAGTGGATTATCAAGTGAAGCATGATTGCCCAATTTTTAACGAATTGCGGAGTCTGATTACAAAAACGGCCGGCCTGGCCGATGTGCTGCGTAAAGCCCTCGCCCCTATAGCGGATCAGATCGAAATAGCCTTTATCTATGGCAGCCAGGCCAACGAAACAGCAGGAGCAAGTAGCGATGTGGATCTTCTAATCGCAGGAAACGTTGATGAACTAACCTTGCACCGTGTTATTACTCAAGCAGAAATACACTTGGATCGAGCTGTGAATTACACACTACTTGACCAGCGGGAGTTCAAGAACCGGCGCGAGGAAAAAGGAGGTTTTTTAGATAGAGTATTGAATAGTAAAATCATATTCATTGTGGGGAACATCGACAATGTATGAGGACTTACTGAAGGCGGGCCGCATTCGCAAGGAGAATGTGTCTAGGGCCGAAATCACTCATGCATTCGAACTAGCCAAGCGAGATTTAAAGACGGCAAGAAAGATCATGGCAGAAGATTGGGACTGGGGATTCGCCGTAGCTTACAATGCTGTGCTGCAGGCCTCGCGAGCCTATATGTTCTCGCAAGGCTATCGCCCAACAAGTGCCCAAAGCCACAAGAACACATTTTCATTTATGATTCTGGCAATGGGCAAGGAGCATGAGAATTTGATTACTTATTTCGACCGAATGAGGAATAAACGAAATCAGGTCATTTATGACATTGCGGGTTTAATAACCAAGACCGAAGCTCGTAATCTGTTTAATAGGGCAATGGAGTTTGTAGCTTTGATCAAAGACATGTAGGAAAAGGAAAAATTTTAAGTTTTCTTCTTTTCATGTTCTCAAGCACAAAAGGATAGGCTTCCAAGGATTCAAGCTCGAGCTGGGCATTGATTTTATAGTCTTCAAGGAGTTTTTCTAATTTAAGTATTCCATCATGAGAAAAAAGATCTCCCATTAAGGCAGGCCATGTATTTATCCCCAGTATCTCCAGCTCCTTAAGGGCTTTGAAGGGATATGGGAAAAAATCCTTTCGTGCCCCGGTGATAAGCTCAAAAGATTCCTTATCTACTCCCTTCAGACAAATACGGATCCTTAGATTTTTAAATTTAAGCTTCTCTATAAGGTCCGTCCGGCAGCCGAGAATAAATCCATTTGTCTCAAGGATGAACACTGAATGGGGTTTGTTCTGGAAGATTATATCAATTACATCGATAAGGTGGTTCAATGAATTTTCCCCCAATATTGGCTCGGCACCACTTATCCGAAACATGTTAAAAGATTTTCTGCGGGCGATGTTAAGAAGTTTCGAGGAAACCTGCTGAGGTGTGTAAAAGTCCCCGAAGCGTGCAGGATTCAGGTTCCTGTTATAATTCCAGCAGTAAGCACAGAGAAAAGAGCACCCTACAGCATCCGCCGTGGCTATCCCCCCGTAATAAGGAGCAGGCCTGAACCTGTAATACAGCCTTTTATCCCCCTGCATGACAATCGATTCAACCTCAGCAGCTCTCTTAAGAGGGTCGAAGGGAAAATTAATGTTCACAATTTATTATTAAACCATTTTGAAATGAATTGCTATAAAAAGTATAGACTTAAGTATCTTTTCTTTTCATCGAAAACTACTCAACCTGGATTATTCACGAGTCGAGGTTGCTGCAGATGCGAAGCACAGGGTATGCAGCTGTG
>AWNV01000044.1 GCA_000493965.1 Candidatus Aminicenans sakinawicola JGI OTU-1 | reverse complement strand
CCCCGATCTTCTCGGCTCTGCTGGAACTCCGCGTGTTTATCTTAAGCAGCGCCACAATGTCCCCGAGCCACCATTAACACCGCCCCTTTGATTATACAGTGCTCACACATCCATCAGGCCAGACTTCGTCGGGTTCCCTCGAAAGATCGACTCAGAAAGACTAAATCTTTCAATGTCGCTTCTTCCATCCCCTCAAATTCATTCGTTTACAGGCATTTCATCTGATACTATCTATCCAGGTATGCATTATTGCGATGAACCTGACTAGAAAATAATCTAGGCTAATGAGGATGGCATATTGTAAATTTCTGTAAACATCTATAAAATCTTGAATTAATGAAGGCAGATAAATATTTTATGCGTGTAGCTATGGAGGAGGCCAGAAAATCATCTGCAAACGGGGAAGTTCCAGTAGGGGCAGTTGTTGTATTTGAAAATATGGTGTTGAGTAAGGCTCATAATGAAACCATTGTAACAGGTGATCCTACTGCCCACGCCGAGATAATGGCAATAAGGAAAGCCTGTGAAACCAAGAAGAATTACAGGATTCCTGGGTGCGATTTATATGTGACATTGGAACCCTGTGCCATGTGCCTGGGGACAGTTATTCAAGCCAGGATCCGGAAGCTTGCATTTGGTGCTTACGACCCGAAAAGCGGGGCAGTTGAATCAATAATGAAGTTTCCTTTTGATAAAATGAATCATCGGGTTGAAATAAAAGGCGGAGTTTTAGCTGAGGAATGCGGTAATATTTTAAAAGATTTTTTCAAGGGAAAACGATAATTTGAATTATTTATATAATTGCTTAATCGATTAAGAGTGGAGAGGTGGCCGAGCGGTTGAAGGCGGCGGTCTCGAAAATCGCTATCTTGAGCAATCAGGATCGTGGGTTCGAATCCCACCCTCTCCGTCATTACTGTAATTTTGTGCTAAAAATCTGACTAAAAGTTATGAAAATTATAATTTTTTGTGTTTTTTATAACCTGCAGTTATAAACCTGAAAAAGTTTATATTATAGAATACCATAAAAATTAAGATAAAAGGAGTAGATCCGTGTTATGAACAAGACGATAAATGATATCGAGGATGTTTTATTGATGGGTCCAGGTCCCTCTTGTATTCACGATTCGGTTTATGCTGCACTAAGCAGTAAAACCCTGGGGCACATGGATCCTTACTTTATCAGGATCATGGACGAGACAAAAGAATTTCTGCAGAAAGTCATGCAGACACAAAACCGCCTTACTCTTCCAATATCGGGGACAGGTTCTGCTGGTATGGAAGCATGTTTTGTGAATTTGATCGAGAAGGATGACCCTGTCCTGATATTGATAAACGGTGTATTCGGGATGCGTATGCAGGATCTAGCGGGCAGACTCGGTGCCAGAGTCGATACGCTCGAATTCGAATGGGGAAAGCCTGTAGATCTTAATCTAGTCGAAGATAAATTGAAAACAAATTCTTATAAAATCCTGGCTTTGGTGCATGCCGAAACTTCAACTGGGGTAAGAAACCCGGGAGAAGAAGTCGGAGAAATGCTTAGAGGAGAGGATACTCTCTACATTCTTGATGCAGTAACAAGCCTTGGTGGCATAGAAGTAGCAGCAGATGACTGGGGAGTTGATGCCTTGTACAGCGGATCCCAAAAATGCCTGTCCTGCCCACCCGGACTGGCCCCTGCTACTTTTTCTGAAAGAGCTGTTGATGTTATTAAAAACCGGAAAAGCAAGGTTCCAAATTGGTACCTGGATATGAGTTTGCTGACCAAATACTGGGAGGGAAAGAAACGCGTCTACCATCATACAGCCCCTATTAATATGCTGTATGCCATTAACCAGGCACTTTATCTTATTATTGAAGAGGGATTGGAAAATGTATTCCGACGCCATTTGGAAAACCATAAAAAACTGGTCAGCGGTCTTCAGAATCTCGGGATTGAAATGTTGGTGGAGCCTGAATTCCGTCTTCCAATGCTCAATTCAGTTTATATTCCTGAAGGCGTCGATGATGCTGAGGTGCGCAGTGAACTCAGAACAAAATATAAGATTGAAATAGGTGCTGGATTGGGACCTCTGGCTGGAAAGATATGGAGGATTGGCTTGATGGGGCATACTGCTAGAGAGGAGAATGTGGAACGTCTGCTTGCAGCATTGAAAGAAATATTAGGTTTATGATAGTTGGATTCTGATTTTTCAGCCTCTGTTCCAGACTAGTTGCTGTTTTGACTGATTGACCTTATGGGTGTTTTCTGATAATTTAAAGTTTCCATTTCTTTTCGCTATTTTAAATGAGAGCGGAGAGGTGTCCGAGTGGCTTAAGGAGCACGCTTGGAAAGCGTGTGTGCGGTTAGATGCTGTACCGTGGGTTCGAATCCCACCCTCTCCGCCACTGAAATAATATGATCGGAGGTAAGTAAAATGGAGAACAAGTTTTTTATTGATGTAGAGGACTTATATGGAGCTCATAATTATAAACCCCTGGATGTAGTTCTTGAAAGAGGGAAAGGCATCTGGCTTTGGGATGTAGAAGGCAATAAATATATGGATTTTTTAAGCTCCTATTCTGCAGTGAATCACGGGCACTGCCATCCACGGATGGTGAAGGCTTTGATAAATCAAGCCAGGAAATTGACGCTGACGTCAAGGGCATTCCGTAATGACCAGTGGCCCATGCTTGCCAAGGAATTATGTGATATGACTGGATTTGAACTGGCTCTTCCAATGAACTCGGGTGCAGAGTCAGTTGAGAGTGCAATCAAAGCTGTCCGTATGTGGGGATACCAGAAGAAAGGCATCCCTCAGGATAAGGCCGAGATTATTACCTGTGCTAATAATTTTCACGGCCGTACGATTACCATTATCGGATTCTCTACCGAGCCTTTATACAGGAAAGATTTCGGTCCTTTTACTCCTGGATTTGTGAGTGTACCGTATGGAGACCTTGAAGCTCTAGAGAAGGCCATTAATCCGAATACAGCGGGTTTTCTTGTTGAACCTATGCAGGCAGAAGCCGGGATTATAATGCCCCCGGAAGGATATTTGAAAGAAGCCAGAGAAATCTGCAGCAAGAATAACGTATTGTTCATGGCTGATGAAATTCAAACAGGCCTTGGTCGTACAGGCGAACTTTTCGCATGCGACTATGAAAACGTTAAACCTGATGTGCTTATAATAGGGAAGTCTCTGGGCGGTGGATGCTATGCTATTTCTGCAGTACTCTCTCAGAGAGAAGTTCTTGGACTACTTACACCCGGAACGCATGGTTCAACATTTGGGGCAAACCCATTGGCCTGTGCTGTTGCACGGGAGTCTCTCCGTGTTATTAAAGAAGAAAAAATGGCAGAGAATTCTGCTGAGATGGGAAATTATTTCATGGAGAAGTTGAAAAAAATAAAAAGCAAATATATTAAAGAAGTCAGAGGGAAAGGTCTGCTTATTGGTATTGAGCTGAATCAAAATGCTGGTGGGGCACGCCGCTTCTGTGAAGCATTAAAAAAAGAAGGATTACTTTGCAAAGAGACCCATGAAACTGTTATCCGCTTTGCTCCTCCGTTAATTATTAAAAGGAAAGAACTAGATTGGGCATTAAAGAAGATTAAAAAAGTTTTTAAGGAATTAAATTAAAAATATTACATGCTATCGGTAGGCAACATGAAGGAGGGTTAGGATGAAAAAGAATATTTTTTTAATTTTTCTTTTTTGCTGTCTTGTTTTTGCTGCAGGCTGTCTGATTTATGTCCCGTATCATGAAGAAGGGGCGCTACCTCCGGAAGAAGCTGGATATGGGGACTATTCTTCAGGATTGGATGTTTCTTATTTTTATGATTATCTTTCTCCCTACGGATTGTGGGTAAATCTTCCTGAATACGGACATGTATGGATTCCTCAAAAAACCAGATATGGATGGCGTCCTTATACATATGGACAGTGGGTTTGGACTGACTATGGATGGACATGGGTTTCACATTTTGAATGGGGTTGGGCTCCGTTCCATTATGGCCGCTGGGGGAGGGACATGCTTCTTGGGTGGTTCTGGAAGCCAGGTTCTACCTGGGGCCCTTCATGGGTGACCTGGAGGAGAGGAAGGACATATATCGGCTGGGCCCCACTGCCTCCAGAAGTGGGTTTCCGTGCTGGCTATGGAATTCGATCTCTTCCTCATAACCTGCTTGATTATTATTGGGTTTTTGTCGATGGTCCTTATTTTTTGAACGAAAGACTTTATCGATATGTGCTTCCAACTGAGAGGAATATGACGATAATTAGATATACAGTTATAAAAACGGATATCGTTGTACACAATAACAGAGTCGTCAACAGAGGTATTGATAGAGATGAGGTAAGAAAAATAAGCAAACACAGCATTACAAAATATGAGCTTCAAGATCGGGATGGTCCGGGGCAATCCAAAATCAGAGCCGGTGAAATTGAAACCTTTAAGCAAAGCCTGCAGGAAAACAGTCTGGCAAAGCCTGAGACAGTTTTCAATCGTGAAGAGGCAAGGGTGAAAATATCCGGAACTAGGCTTAGGAATATTGATACTGATAATCAAAAAATCCAGTTGAAACAAATTCAAGACGATGAGGTTAAGCTGCTTGAGGAAAGTCAGGAAAAAGAGATAGTTGAGATTAAAAAAATGAGAGATGAAGAAAAGAAGAAAGTAAAAAGTGCTTCTAAGAGAATTAAAGTCGAGAAAGAATACAGCCAAAAAATGGGAAAACTAAAAGAAAGCCACAAAGCAGAAATATCCAGGATCAAGAAGAGGCATAAAAAAGAAGAAGAAAGTGTTAACAAGAAGAAAATAAAGAAATAAGATCTTTTAATCTTCTCCTTTCAGTTTGGAAACTTTAAAGATCATAAGAGTTTGCCCGAGAAGGATGATGACGCCCCCAAGTATTGTTCTCTGAGAAGGCATTTCCTGAAGAAAGAGAAAAGCAAAAACAATCCCATAAACTGGTTCAAGAGAATGGATAATGCTTGCTGTCTGTGCCTTTATTTGTTTCATCCCTTCTATGAATAAGGTGTGAGCACCCGCCGTACACAGCACCCCGAGAATTGCAAGAAGAAGCATATCATTGGTGTTGACAAGAGGATGCAGAATAAGAATGAGAGGGAGAAGAAAAACCATAGCAAAAAAATCCTGGTAAAAGGCAATGATTAGACTAGAGTAATTCCTTGTGAGTTTTCTGTTTAGAATAGTAAGCACTGCAAAAGTGAAACTGGAAAGCAATCCCCATAAGACCCCGATATAAGTCGAATTGTTAAGATCAAATCTTGGCATGATGAGGAAGACACCGGAAATACACAAGACTGAGAAAAAAATATTAATTTTAATTATCTTTTCTTTGAAGAAAAGAGGTTCAAAAAAGGTTGTGAAGACTGGATAAGTTGAGAAGGATAGAAGGCCAACCGCAACCGTGGATACCTGAATTGATTTAAAAAAACAAATCCAATGGACAGAGAGAATAGATCCAATCATGACGAGCAGGGCATAATTTCTGGCAGGTGAGATTTTGAAATTTTGTTTTGAGAACCAGAGAAAAAGAGCAAGTACAGCACTTGCAAAGAAAACCCGCCCAAAAACGATAGTTAGAGGAGAAATAGAAAGCCATTTCCCGAAAAGTCCAGCCAGTCCAAAAAACAGAACAGCAGAATGTACTTCAAGGAGACTTTTGTGTTTATTCACGGATAAAACCTCATAATTCTCTTAAAGTTTATCAAACAATCATAGTTTTCTGCAAAGGATGAAATAATTTCCTCTTTGTGTTCAGTTTATTTTGCAGTAAAATATAAAAGAAGGCTGAAATATTTATTGAATTCTTAATTGAGTGTGATAATATATTGTTTAAACTTTGTTTGTTTCCGATAGTTTAATTACCTATTAACTAAGATGAGTTATAAAATTTATGCAAGGAAATACAGGCCTGTGATATTTGAGCAGGTGATTGGTCAGAAGCCTGTTGTCCAGACTCTCAAGAATGCAATAGAGAATGATCGAATTGCTCAAGCATACATTTTCTCTGGCATGAGGGGTGTGGGGAAAACGACCGTTGCTCGTATCCTGGCTAAAGCTTTAAATTGCCAGAACGGTCCTACATCTAAACCTTGTAATAAATGTGAATTATGTAAAGCTGTCAATGAAGATCGTTCTCTGGATGTTATCGAGATTGATGGAGCGGCGAACAGAAGGGTTGAAGAGGCAAGAACACTGCTTGAAAGAATACAGTATAAGCCTATACACAGCCGTTATAAAGTCATAATAATCGATGAAGTTCATATGCTTACACTTCCGGCCTTTAATACCCTTTTGAAGACGCTGGAGGAGCCTCCTGCTAACACTGTATTTATTTTTGCTACGACTGAATTTCATAAGGTTCCTGCCACTATTATTTCCCGCTGCCAGCATTTCGAATTCAAGAAAATTTCGCATAAAAATATTATCGACCATCTCGTTATGATAGCAAAAAAAGAAAATATCACCATTTCTACTTATGGATTAAACCTTATTGCCGAAGCTGCAGATGGGAGTTTACGTGATGCACAGAGTTTGCTTGACCAGGCAGTATCTTTTTCCGGAGAGAATATAACCGATGAAGATTTAAAAGAGATTCTGGGGACAATAAGCAGAAAAATACTCTTCCAAATCTCTAGTGCGATCATGGATGAAAAGGCAGAGAGAATTTTTCCTCTGGTTGAAGAAATTACAGAGAAAGGCTGTGATCTGAGGTTTTTATATTCAGAGTTGATTCAGCATTTTAGGGACATGCTTTTAATTAAGTCGGTTAGCCATCCTCAGGACTTGCTTCCTTTGGATGAGAAAGACATGAAAAGTTTGAAAGAGGAAGCAGGAAAAGCTTCTTCTGAAGAGATCCTGCGTTATCTGATAGGCCTCCAAAATGGTGAGCAGGGATTAAAATTTTCTTCACATCCTAAAATTTATCTAGAGGCGTCATTGGTTAAATTGTGTCATTTTAAAAAAATTACGCCTCTAAAAGAGATTATCGGAAAATTGGAAGGTGTTAAGAAAGAAATAAATGATCCGTCTGAAAAAATGAATAATACTCTTACTTCGGTGCTTGGACAGAGAAATGACATTAAAGAGAATGCATCATTTGCAGGAAATTACTCGAGCGAAAAAAAAATAAAAGAGAAATCTGAAACCAGTTTGTCTGGCAATATGACTTATCAAAAAGAATCAGTAAAAGTGCCGGAAGAAAATGTGAAAAAAGAACGGGAAATAGATGTTGCTTTGAAAGATCCTGCTGTTCAGAATTTCATGAAAACCTTTAAGGCTCAAATACTTTCAGTCGAACAAATAAAAAAAGCAAAGGATAAAAGATAAATTAGCATGGATTATTTTAACTGGATTATCAGAGGAGAAGTAAAATGAAAGGTGTCGCAAATTTGCAAAAAATGCTAAAACAAGCCAGAGAAATGCAGGAAAAGTTTCAGAAAGAAACTGCAGAAATGAGAATAGAAGGTTCTAGCGGAGGCGGGATGGTGGATGTTACACTTGACGGAGCAAAGAATTTGATTTCAATCAAGATAGATCCGGAAGTTGTGAATAAAGATGATATTGAAATGCTTCAGGATTTAATAATTGCCGCCTTTAATGATGCAAATAAAAAAGTAGATGAAAGCGTGTCCCAAAAATTGGGAGTAATGGGAAGCGGTTTCAAGATACCGGGATTTTGATAATGTTAGGACAGGACCATCCTTTAAACCGTCTCATTGACGAGGTTAAAAAGATTCCGAGTATTGGGGCTAAAACGGCCCAAAGAATCGCATTCTATATTATAGGTTTACCCCAGGAAGATTCTGACCGCTTGGCAGATGCCATAAAAGATGCTAAGAGGAAAACTTTTTATTGTTCCATCTGTAACAGCCTTACTCATGTAGATCCCTGTTATTACTGTTCTGAGAGCAACAGGGATGATAATCTTTTGTGTGTTGTTGAAGAGCCGTTTAACATTAATTCGATTGAAAAAAGCGGAATTTATAACGGAAGGTATCATGTTCTTCTAGGTGCTCTTTCTCCATTAAAGGGAATTGGCCCTGATGAGTTAAAAATAGAGGGGTTAACCAGGAGGATTAAAGAGGGGCATTTCAAAGAAGTGATAATTGCTACAAATCCTACTGTAGACGGAGAGGCAACTGCCTTATACCTTGCAAAAGTCTTGAAAGGTTTTAATATCAGGTTGACAAGGTTAGCCATGGGGTTGCCTGTTGGCTCTGATATTGATTTTGCTGACCAGGTTACAATAAAAAAGGCATTGGAAGGAAGGACTGAATTGAGAGATTAATAATTCAGGAGTCATAATTCTGAATTTATAACAAAAATAAGCTGTTTTTTAGCAATAATAGGAGATAGATCATGAAAAAAACATTTAAAGCCATTGATGGAAATACTGCTGCGACGAATGTGGCTTATGCATTTAGTGAAGTTGCCGCAATATATCCTATTACTCCATCATCATTAATGGGGGAACTGGCAGATAGTTGGGCAGCTCAGGGCCGAAAAAATATTTTTGGCCAGACTCTGGAAGTAATTGAAATGCAGTCAGAAGGAGGAGCATCCGGAGCTGTCCATGGATGCCTTTCTGCAGGAGCATTAACAACGACATTTACAGCTTCACAGGGATTAATGCTTATGCTTCCTAATATGCATAAAATTGCGGGCGAGATGCTTCCTACGGTATTTCATGTTTCTGCTCGTTCTCTTGCCTGCCAGGCGTTATCCATTTTTGGGGACCATTCTGATGTTATGTCTGCAAGGAATACCGGATTTGCCCTTATTGCAGGCGGTTCAGTCCAGGAAGTGATGGATCTTGCCATTGTTGCGCATCTGTCCACATTGAAATCCAAGGTGCCGTTTCTAAATTTCTTCGATGGTTTCCGGACTTCCAACGAGGTTCAAAAGACAGAAATTATTCCTTATGAAACGATGGCTGAACTTCTAGAGATGAAGTATGTCAGAGAATTCCGTGAGCGTGCTATGAATCCGGAAAAGCCTATGATGAAAGTTGGAGCTCAGAATCCTGACGTATATTTCCAGGGTAGGGAGACAGTAAACAAATACTACATTGTAACACCGGAAATTGTACAGGATTATATGGATAAGCTTGCCGGGAAAATCGGACGACATTATCACTTGTTTGATTATATAGGCGCTGATGATGCTGAAAAAATTGTCATCGCCATGGGTTCCGGAACAGAAACAATTGAAGAGACGGTTAATTATCTCTGTAAACGTGGGGAGAAGGTTGGTGCTGTAAAAGTTAGACTCTACCGCCCATTCTCGGCTGAGGCTTTTATTTCAACCATTCCTAATAGTGTCAAAAAGATAGCAGTTCTTGATCGGACAAAAGAGCCGGGGTCATTAGGTGAACCTCTATATCTGGATGTTGCTGTGGCGTTGAGTGGAAAGGATATAAAGGTTATTGGAGGCAGATATGGGCTCTCTTCAAAAGAATTTACATCTACTATGGTCAAAGCAGTCTATGATCATCTTGACGGTAAATGCACTCATGGATTTACTGTCGGCATAGAAGATGATGTAACAAATACATCTGTCCAGATTAATGAAGAAATTGACGCTGAGCCAGAAGGAGTCATCCGCTGTAAGTTCTGGGGATATGGTTCTGACGGGACAGTAGGAGCAAATAAAAATTCCATAAAGATTATTGGTGATAACACTGATATGTATGCACAGGGGTACTTCCAGTATGACTCCAAGAAATCCGGAGGGGTTACAATTTCTCACCTCAGGTTTGGAAAAGAAAAGATTCAGTCTCAATATCTTCTTACGACTGTGGATTTTGTCGCGTTGCATAAGCCATCCTATATCGGCCGTTATGATATATTGGAAGGGATAAAAGAAGGGGGGACCTTTCTGTTAAATTCTACATGGAAAGCCGGTGAAGTTTTTGAAAACCTGACCGAAGATATGCAGAAAACTATCATTGAGAAGAAGATCAAAGTTTATAACATAGATGCATTGAAAATTGCTCAGAAAGTTGGACTCGGTGCACGTATTAACACTGTTATGCAGGCTGCATTCTTCAAGATTTCAGGCGTGCTTCCAGAGGATGAAGCTTTAAAACTCATAAAAGGTGCGATCAAGAAGACATTCATGAAGAAAGGTGAGAATGTTGTAAAGATGAACTGGGAAGCTGTTGACCAGGCAGCGGCTGCGCTGGAGGAAGTCCCTATTCCCGATACAATTACAAAGTCAGCACCGGAAGCAAAGCTCATTCCAGATGATGCGAGTGAGTTTGCCAGGGATGTAATCGATCCTGTGATGCATTTCAAGGGAGATTCGATTCCCGTTTCCAAAATGCCATTTGATGGTTGTGTGCCAACCGGAACTGCAAGGTTGGAAAAACGTGGCGTTGCACCAGAAGTTCCTGTATGGATACCCGATAACTGTATCCAGTGCAATCAGTGTTCATTGATTTGCCCCCATGCGGCAATTCGTCCCAAGCAGATTGATCCAAATGATTTAAAAGATGCCCCTGAAAAATTTATTACGGTGAAATCTAAAACCAAGAATGAAAGAAATCTTGAATACAGGCTGCAGGTTTATATCGATGACTGTGTCGGTTGTTATAATTGTATGGAGGTTTGTCCCTCAAAAGAAAAGGCACTCAAGATGGTTCCTATGGGTGATGTGAATGTTACAGAAGAGAGAGAGAATGTAGAATTCTTCGAGTCTCTCCCTGATAATGTTCTTGAGGGAGTGAAACGCGAGTCAATAAAGGGAAGTCAATTTCTTCTGCCGTATCTTGAGTTCAGCGGTGCATGTGGAGGTTGTGGAGAGACTCCCTATGTTAAACTGGCCACGCAGCTATTTGGTGACAGAATGATTATTGCCAATGCGACAGGATGTTCTTCTATCTGGGGTGGTACATTTCCAACTATGCCGTACTGCAAAAATAAAGAGGGTACAGGTCCGACATGGGCAAACTCCTTATTTGAAGACAATGCGGAATATGGTTTTGGAATGCGCCTTGCAGTTGATGCTAATAGAAAACAGCTTTTTAATAATATTAATAGACTTCTTGAAATAGGAACGACTACGGAATTAGCTCAGACTCTCGGATGGACTAAAGAACTCTGGAAATCGGTAGATGATGAAGCAAAGGAAGCAGCAAAGGCTGTGAAAGCTGTTTTGCCGGCTGCATTATCCAGGGCCACGGATGTAACAAAGCCCATCCTTGAGAAGATAATAGAATTGAAGGATTACATTATTGATAAAAGCGTCTGGAGCATAGGTGGAGATGGATGGGCATATGACATCGGGTACGGTGGATTGGACCATGTGCTTGCTTCGAACAGAAATGTGAATGTTCTGGTTTTGGATACTGAGGTTTATTCGAATACAGGCGGGCAGGCTTCCAAAGCAACTCCTACCGGTTCTGTTGCGAAGTTTGCAGCAGCAGGTAAACGGACAAAGAAGAAAGACCTCGGAAGGATGGCTATGAGTTACGGTTATGTTTATATTGCTGCAGTAGCTATGGGTGCTAATCAGAATCAGTGTTTGAAAGCCTTTTTAGAGGCAGAAGCTTATAATGGACCATCAATGATTATTGCTTATTCACCCTGCATTAACCACGGCATTGATATGACCAAGACCCAGGCAGAAGAGAAGCTGGCTGTTGATTCCGGTTACTGGATTTTATACAGATACAACCCAATGCTTGCTAAAGAAGGGAAAAACCCATTAATTCTTGATTCAAGAGAACCCAAGCTGGAATATCAGGTATTTCTTGATAATGAAATCCGTTATCGAACTCTGACCCAGCAATTTCCTGAAATTGCAAAGGTGCTCTTCAAACAGGCAGCCGAAGAGGCAAAACAAAGATACGAAGACTACAAGAAGATGGCTGAAAAATAGTACAAATGGGGAGAAAACAATTTACTTGTAGGAAATTTAGCGTTTTATCCTCTTTCCAATTAATATTGAAAGTTCTATTTGTTGTTTAAGTAGTTTTTCTTTTTCATGAATTTCTTAATTTCATCTATTTTTTTTGGTGCCTTTATGGAAAGATTCTCGTATCCATTTTCTGCAACCAGGATGTTGTCTTCAATTCTAACTCTTATATTGTATATTTCTTGGCAATGGATTTAACTCTATGGAGCAGATAAATTTTGTATAGATTAAGAATTTTGTTAAAATGGATTGACAATAAATCGTGAAAGCAAAAACTTTAAAGGAGATGTGTATATGAAAAAGAAATTATTTTTATTATTTTTGACTGGAGTTTTTTTTATGAATATAAATTTCCTGTTTTGCAGTCTGGAGGCAACTGATCCTGTTTCAAGGCTGAAATCCTTTGAGTATCACCAGAAATTAAAAAACGAGTCGATTTTCAAAAATCTGAAATGGAGAACTGTAGGGCCTTCATTCCAGGGAGGAAGGATCTCGACTATTGATGTGCCTCCTGGAAATACTTTCACTATATATGTTGGCGTTGGTGCCGGAAATATTTGGAAGACAACAAATCTTGGAACAACATGGAAGCCAATATTTGAGAACGAGTCGACTTTTACAATAGGTGATATTGCAATAGTCCCATCGGATCCAGATGTCATCTATGTTGGAACCGGAGAAAACCTGATGGCAAGAAGTTCATTTGCAGGCACCGGAATTTATAAATCCATTGATGGAGGTAAGACCTGGAAAAATGTTGGGCTGCATGACAGCCATCATATTGGCAGAGTGGTGGTTGACCCTAAAAATCCTGATATTGTCTATGTTGCTGTTTTAGGCCACCAGTATACATTTAATGAGGAGAGGGGACTGTTCAAGACCGATGACGGAGGTAAAACATGGAAAAAATCCCTGTATATCTCAGATAAAGCTGGAGTTACAGATGTAGTAATGGACCCTTCTGACAGCCAAATATTGTATGCTGCAGCATGGGAAAGAGATCGAAAAGCCTGGAATAATGTTGAAAGCGGCGAAGGAAGTGGAATCTATAAAACTAGGGATGCAGGTCTTTCGTGGCAGAAACTTACAAACGGATTCCCTGAGGGAAAACATGTTGGCCGCATCGGCCTTGCTGTTTCTGCTTCAAACCCGGATGTTGTGTATGCTCTTCTGGATAATCAGGCTTCAAGGCCCGAAAGGAAGCAGGAAGGAAAGAAAGAGATAATTTCAGAGTTGACAATTCTTAAGCTGCAAAAAATGTCAAAGGAAGTCTTTTTAAAGATTAAAGCTGAAATGCTCAATCAATTTCTAAGAGAAAATGGAATTCCCCGGGAATATACAGGCAAAATTGTACTTGAAATGGTAGCAAAAGGAGAATTGACCCCAGAGGTTCTTGCCAAATACTTGCTTGACCTTTGGGCTGACCGAAAGTTGCATGTTACAGATGTTATCGGAGGCGAGGTTTACCGATCTGACGATGAGGGAGAAACCTGGAAAAAGACAAATGAATCTCACCTTGACAGTTTTTTCAGCACATACGGATATTCTTTCTGTGACATAAGAGTATCTCCTGATGATGAAAACAAAATTTATATCCTTGGAATACGAATCATGACTTCGGATGATGGGGGAAAAACATTTAAACATATAGGCGGTAAGGGCGTACATGTGGACCATCATGAACTCTGGATTGACCCTGTAAATCCGGATAGGATAATTCTTGGTAATGACGGAGGCCTCAATTTTTCTTATGACAGAGGAAAAACATGGCAGGATATCAAGAATATGCCCATTGGAGAGTTTTATACTATTTCTGTGGATAGAGACACCCCTTACAAAATTTATGGAGGGCTTCAGGATAATGGATCAGTATTTGGGCCGAGCACACATACTGTTGAATATGGTGTCGAAGATCCCTGGAAACATATCGGAGGAGGAGATGGTTTTTTTGTCGAAGTTGATCCTACAGATTTGAACACGGTTTATTTTGAATACCAGTTCGGGAGTATCATGCGGAAAAATTTAAAAGACGCCACATCAAAAAGTATAATGCCAAAACCAAAGATAGGAGAGCCGGCTTTGCGCTTTAACTGGATGACCCCTTTCCTCGTTTCACACCATAATCCTTATATTCTTTACTGCGGGGCAAACAGGATATTCAGGTCTTTAAATAGAGGTGACAACTGGATGTGTATAAGCCCTGATTTAACGACTGACTCTGGGCCTGAAAAACAAGGGGATGTTCCTTACGGGACAATCACAACAATCTCAGAATCGCCGTTTAAACCAGGGTTGATTTATGCTGGAACTGATGATGGAAATGTACAGGTTACAAAAAATGATGGAGTTAACTGGAGTAATGTTTCACAAGGCCTTCCGGATAAGTGGGTCAGCCGGGTCCTGGCATCCCGCTATGAAGAGGGAAAAGTATTTGTGTCATTAACCGGATATAGGGAAGATGATTTTGAAAAGTACCTTTACATGTCGAAAGACTATGGGGAATCATGGACGTCTATATCTTCGAATCTTCCATCTGAGTCGATAAATGTAATAAGAGAGGATCCTGCGAATAAAAATATTCTTTATGTAGGCACGGATCTGGGTGTTTATGTTTCTTTGGATGATGGTGATAAGTGGTATTCTCTTTGTAATGACCTGCCGACATGTGCTGTTCATGACCTGGTTGTTCACCCGCGGGAAAACGAGTTGGTTATTGGCACTCACGGACGAAGCGTATTTATTCTGGATGTAGGATGTCTGCAAAAGTTTAATGAGAATATCGCTAAAAAGACAGCTCATTTGTTTGATATAAAACCGGCAAGACTTCCGCGAAGCCGAGGTGATATGGGTGAGTGGAGTCAAGAAAAGGTGAAGGAAGCGTTTATTTATTATTATTTGAATGAATCTCGAGAAGTAAAAATTTCCGTATTTGATAAATCCGGGAAACTGATAAAGAATTTGAAAGGAACCAGTGATGCTGGTATGAACAGCTCAGTGTGGGATTTGACATTTGAAGGCGGAAAAAAGATTGGGGAGGAGTTTGCTACAGCTGGAAATCTGGTTGAACAGGGTGAATACACTGTCGAGATTTTATCAGGAGATATAAAATTAGAAGGCAAGATAAAGATTCAAGGAGCTTACTAACAGTAAAGTGATAACTTTTGAGCAGCCCGAATGATACCAGGCTCTGTGATTTGAACTATTTTATTCACTGCTATATTATTTTAATTGTTACTTAAGGAAGATTGAGTGATCAAAGGAATAATTTTTGACATAAAGCGCTATGCCATTCATGACGGGCCAGGGATTCGGACAACGATTTTTTTTAAAGGATGCCCTCTTTCCTGCCCTTGGTGCCATAATCCTGAGGGCATTGAGTCGAATCCGGAAATTTTCTTCTATTCAAAAAGGTGTGATAAAGAGTGCAGTGAATGTGTTCCTGCATGTCCCAATAATGCAATTTATAAAAATGAAGCATCGATCAAAATAGATCACGAAAAATGTGACTTATGCGGTATTTGCGAGGATGTTTGTGTCTATGAGGCTCTTAAAATAGTTGGAAGGGAAGTCAGTGTTCAGGATGTCCTGGACGAGATTGAAAAAGACAGGATTTTTTTTGATGAATCGGGTGGGGGGGTTACGCTGTCCGGAGGAGAACCTCTGGCTCAGCCTAATTTTTTAGAGACTCTCCTTTTGGAGATTAAAAAGAAAAGAATTAATGTGGCTGTGGATACTTCAGGATATGCTTCTTTTGAGGATTTGGACAGCATAACAGATAAGGTGGATTTGTTATTGTATGATTTGAAGATCATGGATGATGAAGAGCATAAAAAGTATACAGGTGTGTCAAATGATGTTATCCTGGAAAATCTCCGGAGGCTTACGGAAAAAGGGAAGCCTATTTCCGTACGGATTCCTCTTATATCAGGAATCAATAGTGATAGCCATAATATTGAGATGATTGCTGAGTATCTTTATTCTTTAAAAAACATAAAACAGATTAACCTTTTGCCTTATCATAAGGGAGGTTATGAAAAATCTAAAAGGTTGATAAAAACAGGGGAATTTATGAGTTTCAAACCTCCTGCTGATGAGAGGATAGAGGAAATAAGAAGATTCCTATCAGATTCGGGATATGTTGTAAATATCGGAGGATAGAAGGTGAATAAAAGAATAAGAAAGCTGAGGGAACAGAGCCTGAATGCAAAGCCTCGTATTTCAACAGAAAGAGCCGAGCTTATAACGGAATTTTATAAAAGTAGTATATGTGATAAAGTCTCTGCCCCTGTAAGAAGAGCTCTGGCGTTTAAATATCTACTCGAGAAAAAAAAGATTTGTTTCAATGAAGGAGAACTTATCGTGGGCGAGAGAGGCCCGGCTCCAAAAGAAACCCCAACTTATCCTGAAGTTTGTGCCCACAGTATGAAAGATCTGAGAATATTAAATGACAGAAAAAAAGTATCGTTTGCTGTAGATGAGAAGACAAGAAAACTGTATAAAGAGGAAATCATTCCCTTCTGGAGAGGTAGGTCAATCAGAGATAGAATCTTCAGCGAAATGTCACAGGAATGGATAGATTCATATGAAGCAGGAGTCTTTACGGAATTTCAGGAGCAGAGGGCTCCAGGTCATACCGTTCTGGATGACAAAATATATAAGAAGGGATTTCTTGATTTTAAAAAGGATATTGAAAAGAGTTTTGACAATATAGACTTCTTGAATGACTCGCAGGCTTATAAGAAAAGGGAAGAACTTAAAGCAATGTCAATATGTGCAGATGCCTTGATCTTGTATGCAAGGCGCCATGCCGAAAAAGCAGAAAAACTCTCAAAAAAGGAGAAGGATCCAAAAAGAAAAAAAGAGCTGAAGAAGATTGCTGAGATATGCAGACATGTTCCGGCTCACCGGCCCGTGGATTTCTGGGAGGCTCTGCAGTATTACTGGTTTGTTCATGTCGGAGTGATTACAGAATTCAATACATGGGATTCTTTTAATCCGGGAAGGTTGGACCAGCATCTTTATCCCTTTTATAAAGAGGATATTAAGAAAGGCACTCTATCACATGAGAAGGCTAAAGAGCTTTTAGAGGCGTTTTGGATAAAGTTTAACAACCAGCCGGCCCCTCCAAAAGTCGGAGTCACAGCAGAAGAGAGCAACACATATACGGATTTTGCATTGATTAATACGGGCGGGGTAAAAAAAGATGGGTCTGATGCAGTAAATGAACTTTCTTATCTTATTCTTGATGTGGTAGAAGAGATGCGTATTTTACAGCCGAGTTCTATGGTTCAGATAAGTAAAAAAACTCCTGAAGATTTCCTGCTGAGAGCAATAAAAATAATAAAGACAGGATTCGGCCAGCCTTCTGTTTTTAACACGGATGCTATAGTGGAGGAATTGCTCAGGCAGGGGAAATCGCTCGAAGATGCCAGGAGTGGTGGAGCCAGCGGTTGTGTGGAAACAGGAGCATTTGGTAAAGAAAATTATAATCTTACCGGCTATTTTAATATGACAAAAATCCTTGAGATAACATTGAACAATGGAACAGATCCGGCATCAGGAAAGAAAATCGGGTTAAGCACCGGAGATCCATGTGAATTTAAATCATTTGAAGAGTTATTCGATGCTTTTCAAAAACAGATGGAATATTTTGTGGATACCAAGGTTAAAGGAAGCAATGTTATCGAACGCCTGTATGCTGAATATTTACCCACTCCATATCTTTCCCTGCTCATCAGTGATTGTATAGCTAATGGGAAGGATTACCATGACGGTGGGGCAAGGTATAATACTTCGTATATTCAGGGAGTCGGAACAGGCACAATAACCGATGTCCTGACTTCTATTAAATATAATGTTTTTGATAAAAAATACATAAGAATGAAAGAACTTCTTGTGGCACTAGAAAATAATTTCGAGGGGAATGAGATGCTTCGCCAGCGGTTTCTGAACAAAACTCCCAAATATGGGAATGATGATGACTATGCGGACAGTATCATGGAAAGAGTTTTTGAGGCTTATTATGATGCTGTAAACGGAAGGCCAAATACAAAAGGCGGGTGTTACAGGATAAATTTACTGCCGACAACCGTGCATGTGTATTTCGGGAAAGTAGTCGGAGCAACAGCAGATGGGAGGAAAGCCGAGGAGCCTCTTTCTGAAGGCATTTCACCTGTCCAGGGTGCGGACAGGCACGGCCCTACTGCTGTCATTAAATCTGTCGGGAAGATGGATCATATACGCACAGGTGGGACACTTCTCAACCAGAAGTTTACTCCTCAGTTATTGAGAGACGAAGAGGGAATGAAAAAAATGGCTAACCTTATACGGGCATATTTCAGGCTGAACGGTCATCATGTTCAGTTCAATGTTGTTAATGCCAGTACTCTCAGGAGAGCCCAGAAGAATCCGGAAAAATACAGAGACCTTATCGTGCGTGTGGCTGGATACAGCGACTATTTTGTGGATCTTGGAGTTAAACTTCAGAATGAAATAATTGCCCGTACAGAACAACAGGTATTCTAGCTTGGATTATTAATAATTAAGGTTACTTAAACTGGATTATTAATAAAAAATGCCGATACTAGATTTTGAATTTATTATAAAGGAGAATAAAAATGTTTGATTCTAAGATTTATCATGATAGGAGAAAGCGCCTCAAGAAACAAATCGGATCAGGACTCATTCTCTTTTTAGGACACGAGGAGAGTCCCATGAATTATCCCGGAAATGATTATCATTTCAGGCAGGACAGCTCATTTCTTTATTTCTTCGGCCTTGATTCTCCAGGCTTGGCAGGAGTCATAGATGTTGAAGAAAACAGAGACATTATTTTTGGGAATGATGTAGATATCGAAGATATAATTTGGATGGGCTCTCAGCCTTTGATTAAAAATAGAGCTGTGGAGGCAGGAGTCGAAGAGACTTTTCCTGTAAGCGAGCTCGGAACGATCTTAAATAGTGCCATAAAGAAGGGGAGGAGAGTTCATTACCTCCCGCCGCACAGGCCTGAACTGACTCTTAAGATTGAACAATTACTAGGAATAGACCACAGTCTTTCAAAAGACTATTCCTCGCTTGAGCTTATAAAGGCTGTCGTTGAGCAGAGGTCAGTTAAGATTCAGGAAGAAATTGAAGAAATGGAAATAGCACATGCCATTACATTTGAAACATATGATGCTGCAATGAAGATGGCAAAGCCCGGAGCATATGAGAGAGAACTTGTTGGAAAAATGGAAGGGATTGCTCTCTCATACGATGCGCATATGGCTTTTCCTACAATCCTGTCTATGGACGGGCAAATACTCCACAACCACTGTCATAAAAACAGGCTTGAAGAAGGCCGTATGGTTGTATGTGATGCGGGAGTGGAGTCTCCTACTCATTATGCTTCAGATATTACAAGAACTTTCCCTGTTGGAGGCAGGTTCTCGCAAAAGCAGAAAGAAATTTACCGAATTGTATTGAATGCTCAGGAAGCAGCAATTAAGGCGATTAAACCAGGTGTCAAATACAAAGATATCCACTTTATAGCTGCAAGAATTACTGCCTTCGGGTTGAAAGAGTTAGGGTTGATGAAGGGGGATGTTGATGAAGCTGTTAAAGCCGGTGCCCATGCGATGTTCTTTCCTCATGGATTAGGACATCAGATCGGACTCGATGTCCATGATATGGAGGCATTAGGCGAAAATTTTGTGGGTTATGATAAAAGCATAAAAAGAAGTGATCAATTCGGGCTGGCTTATTTGAGACTTGCAAAAGAACTTCAAAAAGGTTTTGTTTTAACAGTAGAACCGGGGATTTATTTTATCCCTGTACTGATTGATAAATGGCTGGAAGAGAAGAAGTTTTTCGAGTTTATTAATTATGAAAAAGTCAATGAATACAGAGATTTCGGCGGAATCAGAATCGAGGATAATGTTCTGGTTACAGAGAACGAATACAGGGTTTTGGGAAAATCAATTCCAAAAAGCATAGAAGATGTAGAAGCTGTTACAGCAAAAGCATGAAATCATGCATCTTGACACTGTCTTCAATCTGGTCGATAAAGACAAGGCATTAGCGATTCCCTATCTCTTTGAGAAAAAATATGCTCAGGACAATCCGATCGTTAAGGTATTAATCGCTATAAATGAAGGCTTGAAGGCTGAAATGAAGAAGAAGACCCGCGAACTGGATTTTCCTGTTATTGGATAAAATATTGTTTTCATTGTTCCGAGAATTATGATATTTTTTTTAAGAGGTTAACAAAAAAGGTATATAAAATGAACGAAAATCACGGCAGGGTTAATACTTCTGGTCGATTGAGCAGATTATTTTTTTGCTCAATCTGGTTAT
>AWNV01000043.1 GCA_000493965.1 Candidatus Aminicenans sakinawicola JGI OTU-1 | reverse complement strand
CCTTATACGGGCATATTTCAGGCTGAACGGTCATCATGTTCAGTTCAATGTTGTTAATGCCAGTACTCTCAGGAGAGCCCAGAAGAATCCGGAAACATCAAAACAGATGATTCCGTATTTATCCTGCTTGACCTATTTGAAAACATCGACAATTACTTCTTTTTTGGTGTAAACACCCTAGGGACACAGGCCGACGGCATCATCCGTAAGGATGGACTTATGCTGAATTCCGAGTGGAATGGCGATTGGGAGGTCAGGATACAGCAGTCATCTGATGGATGGACGGCAGAAATCGCGATCAATCTAACCGCCTTGATGTTCGTCCCCGAAGATGGATCAAGTCTTGGTGTCAGTTTTTCACGTGTCGTACCACGCCTTGACAGCAGTTTCTGGACCGAGCCCCTGGATCCAGCTTTTCGTTTATCAGAAATGGAAGGGTTGGGAAAATTGACTCTTGCACTTGTAGAAAAATGGGTAGAGGCTATCCCATATGTTATGGTAATGTCCGACAGAGAAGGAACGTATATTCGTGCCGGAATCGATGTTCCCTTGAAATTCACAAATACTATAAGCAGTCAGCTCACTATAAATCCGGATTTTTTTACCGTCGAACCAGATCAAGAAGTTTTCAATCTCACAAGGTATGAGCTTTGTCTTCCTGAAAAAAGGGAGTATTTTCGCAAGGGATTGGACAAGTACCAGCTTCCTTATGAGCAGTTGTTTTACAGCAAACGCATTGGAGATATCTATGGTGGGTTTGCGTTTTTTGGAGAATTCGGCGCCTTAGATGTTAGCGCCACGAGCAATCAATCTATAAAGAATGAGGAGGATACTGCCAATTTTAGTGTTGTCCGTTTGAACAGCCGCATTTTAGGAACATCAACCGTCGGTCTTTTGGCTGCCAACAAACTGATAAACGGGCAGAATTTCGGAACGGTAGGACTTGATACCCACTTGTCAATATTCCAAAACCTGAGTTTTAAGGGCCAGCTTGCTTTAAGTTATGGGGACTACGGTTCTGAGAATCTGGCCTTCTCGCTGTTCCCCAGCTACGAAACAGAGACATTCCATTTTCATATCGGCTACTCTCAGGTAGGGGCCAATTTCGGGGACAATGCCAACACTGTGGGATATATCTGGGATGACAATCGGAGAGAAGTGAATTCCAGTCTTATTAAAACTTTCGTGATGCAGAAGTGGGGAATAGAATACATCAAGTACATCTCCAACTACGACATCTTCTGGGGCACAGATAGAACACTACGAAGCTGGCAGATCGACCAGGGGCTCTCTCTCATGAAGCAAAACCGTTTTGAAGTCAATATTATGCACAGGGAGGAATATAAACTCTTTGAAGAGGAGTTCCGTAACCGGGCGACCAGGTTGTTTATCGGGCTGGACACCCGCGAGTGGCAGCTTTTTAACATCTTGCTTACTTTTGGATACAACTTCGGCCGGACATTTCGTCTTGCTGAGATCAATAAACGGCTCAGGGTCACTCAAAAGCTGTTTTCGGAATTTGCATTTCAGTCTCTTAATCATCCTTGTATAGGAGGTAACCGGACCGCCAAACACTGGATGATCTTCGTGATAAGATCCACGTACAATATCAACCGGAATATCTTCCTCAAGGGTTTTTTTCAGTATAACGAGTTGAACAAAAAGAGCAATCTGCAGATTTTCTTGTTTTACCGTTTTAAACAGCCCGCTGGAATGCTGCAGTTCGGCTATCAGTACGGTGACCCCCGGTATGGTGTCTTGGGTGATAAGCCTCAGACACTTTTCGTGAAATGTTCCTATGCATTCTGATTTCAGTGACCCAACTGAAACTCAGTGAATCATAAAATTATTGATCCTGAACTACCTCAACTTACTAACACAGTGTGATTAAATCTCGATTCTCTTACGGTTTGCCATACACCTGAAATCTTACGTCTTCAGTGGATGTATTAAGTATGATCTGTTGTTTTATACTGTACTCGAATATGAAATAGTCCTATAATAAAAGAAAAGGAAATGGTGTACGTCAGAAGATCGAAAAAGCTATTTTAATTAGCAAATCGGCATAAAATAGAATTAACCTAGGAGAAAATAACGATGAAAAAATTAATATTTATTCCAATCCTTATAATCTTATCAGTTCATCTCTTCGCTCAAGAGCAGCATGAAGTCCTAGTTGTAAACATTGAAGTTCCAGTCAGAGTTATGGATGGGAATTTGTTTATTGACACTCTGACCCCTCAGGACTTTGAGATATATGAAGACGGACAACTCCAGGACTTGAAGTCTTTCTATCTGGTCAAAAATACTAACCTGCAAAAACAGGAAGGGGCCTCCTGGTCCACACCTAACACTGCTCGTCGGTTCTTCATGCTGTTTCAATTCCTAGACTATAATCCTCAGCTAAATGACGCTATTGATTATTTCTTCAAAAATGTCCTGCTTCCTGATGACACTCTAACGGTCATTACACCTTTGAAGCGTTATACCTTGCCCAGAGAAGCTCTGGAGACGAAAACCAGGGAGCAGATTTCCAAAGAGCTGCAGAATCTTGTTCGTAAGGATACTAAGATAGGAGCCGGAGACTACAACAGCCTGTTGAACGATTTAAAGAAGATCGTCCGGAGTATCTCTGGTACACCTATGACTGGTATGGAATCCGATTCTGGAAGCGGGTTCGGCTTGGAATTTCAACTGCCGCGGTACAAAGATACACTGCAGAGGCTTGATGAAATTCGGATTGTGGATCAGAGGAAATTCCTCATATTTGCCAGTCAGATGAAACGCATGAAAGGGCAGAAGATCGTGTTTTTCTTTTATCAACGGGAATTCCGTCCGGAAATCAACCCACAAATACTAAATCAACTGATGTCCTTGTATCAAGACCAACCCAACATCATTGGTCAGGTCCAGGATTTGTTCACGATGTACAACCGGGCCACTAGGATGGATGTAAACCAAATCAGCCAGGCATTTTCAGACGCCTCTGTGATGTTCAACTTCATCTTCATGAACAAGGAGCCCCAAGATATACGGGGAATCAAAATGCATGAACAGTCCGAAGATGTGTTCGATACATTTATCCAGGTGGCGGATTCTTCCGGAGGGATTATCGACAACTCGCAAAACCCGAGCGATGGATTCAAGCTGGCTGCAAATGCCTGCCAGGAATACTACCTCCTGGTCTACAACCCAAAAAATTACCAGAAGGACGGAAAATTTAAAAATATAACAATCATTGTCAAAAACAAGAATTACAAAGTATCCTACAGAAAAGGATACTATGCTAACTGACTTCTGAAAATCAGATTATGATTTTAAAAACTTGCAGAGAGTTTCTTTGTTGGGAAAAAGAGCTGGTATTCCTCCAGTATGAAAAAAAACAACCTTATCATCTTTATTAAAATAGCCCTTATCTACAAGGTCAATAAGTCCGATCATGGCTTTACCTGTATAAATCGGGTCAAGAAAAATGCCTTCTTTAACTGCCACAAAACGGATCGCTTCTGCGACTCTTTTTGACACTATTCCATAACCTTCGTCTATGTACTCATCAAAAACAATAATATCTTCCTTCGCAACTGAAAAATCCATACCTAATGCTTTTTCTGTATCCTGTACGATAGTAAATATGTCCTTCCCAGAAACCTCTTTTTCATCAGAAACGCTTACGCCCAAAACCCTTGTGTTTTCACTCAGTAACTTTGCTCCTACAATCAATCCTGCCTGGGTGCTTCCCGAACCAGAAGCATGAACAACATAATCCGGTTCAAATCCTAGTACTTCAGATTGTTCCATCATTTCAATGAAAGCATCAACATAAGCAATAGCCCCATAAGGCCTATCCATAGATCCTCCCAGCATAGACCCTCCGATAGGAGCAACATATGGAGAATTTCCCCCCTTCTTCAGTTCTACTCCAATTTCTTCGATTATCTCCTTCACATCCTCTTCTTTTACCACTCCCCCTTTTTTTGCATCTTTAATTCTAATATCGGCATCCAGGATGAAATCAAGAAACATATTCCCATCATAGCCGCCTGGAATATCATATGATTTAAATAGAATAAGAACCGGCATCAAACCGAATTTTCTGGCGGCAGCCACTGTCTGAAGGCACCAGTTGGACTGCAAACTTCCCCAGGTAATGATTGCATCGGCATTTTTATCCAGGGCATCGTGGATAATAAACTCCAGTTTCCTGGACTTATTCCCTCCAAAGGCCAGCCCTGTAAGGTCCTCTCGTTTGATGTAAATTTCTGGCCAGCCAAGAGAATTGGACAGCCTTTCCAGCTTATAAAAAGGCGTAGGTGAATTAATTAATTTTTTCTTTGGAAACTCTTGAATCTTTTTTTTCATATCGGATCTATTCATATTATGTCTCTAACGGTTAGAAATTTTATAACAAAAAACAGTCTCAAATCAAAAGGATTTTAACTGTGATTAGAACCTATTCTTTGCTTCTTTCAATTCTCCTGTCTTCTTAAAAATCCAGGAGCGTATGCCATCTCCGTAATAATAAAAAATGGGAATAACAACAAGAATAAAGATCGTCGAACTGATTAGCCCTCCAACTGCCGAAAGAGCCAGAGAAGACCATATCTGTCTTTTCCCTTCTTCAAGGGGGATTAGAATCAAGGGGAGCATTCCGAGGACAGTTGTGCTGGTTGTCAGAAAAATTGGCCTGATCCTCTCCCTGGCTCCTTTGCAAACAGCCTCATCGAGTGGAAGCCCCTGCTTTTTCTTTAAGTTGATGTGGTCAACAAGAAGTATAGAATTGTTTACCACAATCCCGCCAAGAAGAATGACACCGATATAAGCGGAAGAATCGAACGGAAAATCAGCCACCACAAATGCCACAAAAACGCCTATTAACGCCAGCGGAACAGCCAGGAGAATAAAAAAAGGCTGTATAATCGATTCATACAGAGAAGCAAGAATCATGAATATAATTATGAGGGAAAAAATAATGGCAAATTTTATCTGCCCCTTTTCCTCTGCCGTCATAAATCTTTCTTCCTCCAGAGTGGCAGAAAAACCTGGAGGAAGCGTCAATATCGAATAAACAGCCTTCTTATATCTGTCGCCAGCTTTGTAAGGCCCCCTGAACTCCCACATGACTGTCTGCTGATACTGCTGGTCCTCTCTGTCTATAGAGCCTGCAATAGGCCTTTCTTCCAGAGTTGAAATTTCTTTTAATCTCAAATACTCCCCTTCCCTTGTCCGAATAAGGGAATCTTGAAGACTCTTTAAGTCCATGGCGTCGGCTTCTGGAAATTTAACTGAAATATCCATCTCCTTGCCGCCGATTTTTGCCTTAAGTGGAATAGTAACCCTTCCCTGAAGATAAGATTGAAGAGCAAAATACAGATATGAGGGATCAACATTATAATTCCTTATAGTATCCCGGTTGATCTTTAATACATACTCAAAGGAATCAAGCCTCCACCAGCCGTATCTGCTAGATACAATTTTTATATCTTTAATCCTGGGATTTCTCTTCAGAGTTCTTTCGAGACTGGAAGTTATTTCTTTTAATTTCTTCAAATTATACCCGAAAAATTTTATCCTTGAATCATAAAATGTCCCTGTGCTAAGGCTGGAATAATACGTCTGAGGGTCAAACCCATAAATGCCAACGCTTATTCCAGCAAAATTCGTAGCAAGCTGTATCAATTTTTCCTTTAAGAGAAAAGGACGGAAGGAGTTTTCTATTTGAGGAGGAAAAGTGATAACAATCGTACTGTGTTCTTCACCAATTGACGAATTCATTTCTTTCTCATAGTCCGCCTCCAGAACTTTTCCCTCAAACTTCCTAACCACCTCATCCATTCTTTCTATGGTTGACCCAGCAGGCATACCGAGTGATACGATAAGTCTTTCTTTATAATGCCACCTGAAAAACTCACCAAGGCTTACTTCTGCCCTGAACCATTTGTACGTTCCAAAAAATATTGCGGCTATTATAAGGATAACTTCTATGGGGTGACGAAGAAAAAATCTCACAATCCTCTCATATATCTCTCGAAATCTCTCGACTTTCTTCTTTCCTTTCTTTATCAACATTGGACTTAAAGCTGGAATCAATGAAAAAGACACAAGGAGTGAAGCAGCAAGAGCAGAAGAAATGACTATAGCCAGAGGAAGATAATAAAGCTTCATTCTTCCCTGAAAATAAGCAAAAGAAAAGAATACACTCATTGTGGTTAAAGTGGCAGCTAAAACAGGAAGAAATACCTCTTTCGAACCCTCGATTGCTGCCTTTACAGATGGCATCCCTTTTTCTCTCAACCGCAGCACATTCTCAAAGACCACAATAGAATTATCCACAAACAGGCCAAATCCAAGTGCCAGGCCTCCAAGAGTAAACATATTTAAAGAAATCTTGAAAAAATAAATAAGATTAAAAGTTATTAATACCGAAAAAAATATGGATGAAAGGACTAAAAGGGAAGGCTTAACGCTTTTTAAAACTATAAAAACAAGTAAGAAAATAACGGAAATGATTATTCCAATGAGAAAATATAGCTCTTTAAGGCTTTTCTGAATCTCTTCGCTTTCATCATCTACTGACCTGAAAATCAAATCCTGGGGCAAAGCTTGCTTTACAGCCTCTAATCTTGCCTTTACATTCCGTGATACTTTCAGAGTGCTTGTCCCTTTTTCTTTTTGAATAGTCAGCCTGATTGTAGGCTGCCCGTTGATGCGGTTTATATGGTAAATTTCTCCAAAAGACGGAACTATTTTTGCTATGTCCTTCAACTTAACCGGGTTTATTCCAGAGTAAATGATGACCGTCTCACCCAGATCTCTGATTCTATTAATAGCATTGGAAACTTTGAAGATATATTCCTGGCTGCCTTTCTTTGCTTTTCCTGCAGGAAATATTTGGGCTCTTTCCTGTATTCGCAATCTAACAAGATAAGGGTGGATATTCAGGCCTTTCAGCTTTTTTTTGTCGAGGATGACTCTTACCTCAGGATCCGACCCTCCGGTAACATCCACACTTGCCACCCCTTTTACAGAACCTATTCCCACTTCGATTTTATCTTTGACAAGTTCCCTCAATTTCTGAAGCGAATAATTTCCGGAAATCGTATAGCTGAGAAAAGGACTTACTCTAAAATCCTCGGGAATATAGGGCTGAATTTCCGGCCTTACATTATAGGGAAGTATATC
>AWNV01000042.1 GCA_000493965.1 Candidatus Aminicenans sakinawicola JGI OTU-1 | reverse complement strand
CTGGCATTGACCTATCCCACGAGGCAGCAGTAGGCAAGATAGCCGAAGAAGAAGTAGAGTACCTGATGGCACGAGGGCTAACTAGATCTGAGGCTATAGCGACTATAGTCAGGGGCTTTCTCAGAGTAGATATCGAGGGACTACCTCCAATGCTGAGTGCCGAGCTACAACGGGCTATTGAAGCCAGCGAAGTCATTGCATCCAGGCCAACTTCTATCCATCCTCCTATCCCGCTCATATGGATCCGATATGCTTTGCTGCCTGATAATCACATAGTCTGGGGCATCACTTCAGAATATGAGTTTTATGTCATGGACGACAACGGAAGAACAGTAAGAAAAATCAGAAGAAAGCATACTCCTGTTCCCCTCTCCGCGGAGTACATATCAGAGATCAAGCAATCAGCGCCCCCCGGAGCATCCAAAGAAAGATACGCTGAACGAGTCGCTAAAAGACTAAGCCCGCATTTTCCCGCTTTCGATTTTATCTTCACAGATGAAGCGGGCATTTTTTTCGTCAAGACATTCGAGACTGAGAAAGAAACAGGCCGCTATTTGATTGATATCTTCGACACACAAGGCCGTTTCCTGGCCAGAACTCCCTTAAAAGTCGGCCATGTCATTACAGGAGAGTGGCCGAATTTATATATGATCAAGAAAAACCATCTGTATGCTCCGGAACATGATGAAAATGGTTTTCCGGTTATCAAGAGGTATAAAATTATCTGGAATATCGAGTCCCTTACTCCTTGATTCTGAATCTGATGATGCTGATCATGCCATCCTCATCTGTTTTTCTAACAAAAATTGATTTCCCATCCGTGATCATCAAAGCTGTTTTTAGAGGAATCGCTGAACACAGTATAAAAGGAGATTCCTATACCTCATTTCATATTTGTTTTTGATGCTTTCAATTTCATAAGGTGAAATAGTTCGTGCTGAGAAATATACATAAGGCAGTAAAGGAGGAGTATAATTGTCTTATTGAATAATTCTGACTAGGACATCGAAGTCCATAAGTATTTTTAAAAGCTAAACCTCAACCCAAGTTTGAATAATCCAACAACTGTTGTTTTCGAGCCCTGGGATATAATAGACTCGAAGTAGTAAGTGGGGGTCAGAACAAGACGATTATTCCCGAAAAATCGAAATGAGACCGGCAATTGAAAGAGGGTACCGGACTGAAAAGAATTGCCAGAAGATTCCCTATATTTCTTGCGGGTCTCAATGGACAATATTTGAGAGAGTCCATAGTCATCCTGGTTGTGGCCCGTAAAACGTGTCATGCGAAAGAAAATGCCGACACTTGGAAAGATCATGGTGGACTTTCTGAGACGAATGCTCTTGAATAAGGATATATCTCCGTCGAAGCCATAGCCAGCCAATTTCATGGGACTTGGTATGACTGACCCTGATAAACTGGATAAAGTCATCCTGAAGCTCAAGGAAGAACGTGTGCCCCACCCGGATTTGGAAATAATATTCGTATATCCGACGACAGGGCCTATCGTAAGACTGTCGCCCCGCGGTTTCTCAAGAGATACCGTTTTATCTTCGGTTAAGCTCTGGGTGAGAAAATCAGCCATTAATCCAATATCAATGTTATTTGAAATGCGATGTCTAAAGGTCCCACCTGCTTGGAAAAGTAAGAAATTTCCACTGGCAATCTCGAAATAAAGACAGTCCATATGAGTGCCTCGTTCTTCTTGATAGAGTTCCTGTCCGTAATCGAACAGGAAAACAAGACAAAACAAAATTGAAAAAGCCATTAATTTTTTCATGGAAACACCCCGTTATCAAATGTAGAAGTTATCTACCAAATTTATATTATTCATATTTAGAACCCGTGTCAAGTCATTTAAGGCTCTATGTTAAAAAGTGTGATAAAGAATGAAGTAACTTATTGGAATAAAAGAAGATATTAGGATTTGACATAAAGCACCGCTTTCAGATTAGGGATAAATCTATTTATAACCTGCTATATACCCATATAGAATTCTTATTTTCCCTTAGATATAGCGAATTCTATGTCGAAAGGTAACTTTTCTTTTTATATCAATGACTTATATTAATAATCATCACACTTTTTGTTATAGAGCCACCTCCGTTAGAGTAATTTCCTTGTTTAAGGTTTGTGCTGCCTTAACCTCAAAGCTTATACTATCAACAGCCAAAACCTTACCGCGAACCTTTTTAAATATACTGCTCAATAAGAAATCCTCGGGAAAGATAAAATTTCAGTGAATTGGCCTGTAATAAGCATAAAAAGTTAGTGAGGGATTTAGCAAAAAATGCCCAATTAGCCCCTTCCTGTTTTAACAACCAACCATGGAGATTTGTTTTTGTCTATGACCCGACTGTTCTGAAAGAACTTCACCTGGCACTATCATCAGGGAATGAATGGGCTCAGGCAGCCTCGATGATTATTGCCTGCTTCAGTAAAAAGGAAGATGATTGCGTTATTAGAGATAGAGAATATCACCAATTTGATGTAGGATTAGCGGTGGGATTTTTGCTATTGAGAGCCACTGAGTTGGGTCTGGTAGCCCACCCTATTGCCGGATTCAGCCCCAGGAAAGCAAGGGAAATACTTGGAATTCCTGAGGAAAATCACGTCATTACTTTAGTTATTGTCGGCCAGCATTCAAAACAGATCAGCCCTATTCTTTCCGAGAAGCAGGTGCAGGTAGAGAAAAAGAGGCCAGAGCGATTTCCTCTGGAACAATTTATGCTTATCAATAAATTTAAAGAACAATAAATAAAGGAGAATGTAGCATGAGCAAAAAGTGTATTTCTCGGAGAAATTTTGTAAAGAATGCCACCATGGGAACTTTTGCTCTTGGTTTCAGTAGAGTTAAAGGCACTGAAAAAAATAGTAATAAAAGTAATAAAGGTAAAATGAAGTCTGAGGAAGTAGTTAAACTACTAAATCAAGATATAACCGGCGAGATTGATGCTGTCCTCACCTATATGAGGAATGCCTTTATCATTCATCAATGTCCTCCTAGTCGTAAGATGGAAGAAAGTGGAAAGGATGAAATGCGTCATATAGAATGGTTAGCTGAGCTGGTAACCGATTTCGGTGGTATCCCAACCATGGAGCATCGTGAGCTTCAATTTGGGGGAAAGAACACTGAAGATTTTCTTCGCCGAGCAATTCAGCTCGAGAAAGAGTCTATTGTTCAATATAGAGACCATATCAGTCATATAGACCACAAGAAAGTTGTTGAGGTCCTCAAGGTCATCCTTTGGGAAGAAGAGAAACATTTAGAAGCATTTGAGGAGTTGCTTAAGGATTTAAAAGAAGAAAAAAATTAACTTCACCCGGGAGATTGATAAATTGGATACTGTAAATGAACCTCTCCCCATTGTTTGTACAAAGAAACAAAACAACTTTTAGATGCAGCAACAGCTGAAGGGATTATTGCTTAAATAATTTATTGCCAAAATTTAAATTCTTGCTTATAATGAAAAAAGGATAACTTATGCCAAAGAAACTAACCAAATAATTAAAATCTCCATCTCGTCTAGAACTGATTAAGCAGATTGAAAAAGAGCGTAATTCTGCAGTGATTTGTTATATTACAGGCGATAGAGATAAGTTTAAAACTCAAATAGGGGAAGATGTGATACCTATCCTTTTTCGACATTTAGAACGTATTGGTAAAAAAGATAATATTGATCTTTTTCTTTATACTCGTGGCGGTGATATGGTTGCTCCCCTAAAAATAGTAAAATTAATTAGAAATTATTGTAAAAAATTTAGCGTTTTAGTGCCTTATCGTGCCCATAGTGCTGGCACTCTTATTACTCTCGGGACCGATGAAATAGTTATGCATAAATTAGGTGAATTAACGCCAGTGGATCCCGCAACGGCACATCCTTTTAATCCTCGAGATCCTGTTAATCCTAAAAATGTAATTCCAATCAGCGTAGAAGATATTAATTCTTACTTATTACTGGCAAAAGATAAGGGGAAAGTAAAAGATGACCAAATGTCAGAAATATACCAAAATCTCACAAGACATTCTTATGCAGATCCGAAACATCTTCATCCTTTAGCATTGGGAAATGTTTACCGAGCCCAAAGGATGATTAGGATTCTTGCTGAAAAGTTATTAAGTATCCATATAGAGATTGAGAAAAAAAGTAATAAAAAACTTGTTGAGAAGATTATTAATGAAATAACCAGCGATATTTGCGTACATAATTACCCGATTTATAGAGATGAAGCAAAGAAGTTGGGATTAAAAATAACCATCCCCGATGAAAAATTAGAGAAAATATTGTTTTCTTTATATGAAAGCTATGCAGAAGAAATGCAATTAGATCATCCATTTAATCCGACAGAAATTTTAGGACAGGAAGCAATGAAAAAATTAAAATACGGGGCAGCTTATATAGAAAGTAGTGTAGCTCTAGATGCTTTCTTTTTCTATGTTAATATAAATAAAATTTCTTTACCTCCAACACCCGGGCAACCACCGCTTCCTGGTATCAACGTAAATGTTTCGGGATTTGCCTGGGAGAAAATAAAATAATAAAGGAGAGAATAAGAATTATGACAAGTACAATAGTTGATACAAAAATTTTGAGTGGAAATATTACCTATAATTTTCCACAGGATTTTTTACTACCTACGGTTGATTTTCCACAAGAACCTGAGTTTGATGTACTACCATTTGAAAGCTTATTTGAAAAGAAAACACCTGAGCAACCAATGTTTAAACTTTTCATTTTGGCTGAAGAAGAAATATTAAGATTAGCAAAAAGATATTACGAGGAAAATAAGGAGACCTTATTAGAGAAATATAAGGGCAAATATATTGCTATCCATAATAATAAAGTAATTGGGTCAGATAAAGATTTTTCAAAATTAGCTCAGAGAGTTTACAAGAAATATGGCTACCAAACTATTTACATGCCTTTTGTAGATGCTAAAGAGAAAGTGGTAAAGATTCCTTCTCCAAGGATTAAAATTTTATAGGTATGGCAAAGAAAAAAACACCGTCGATTTTTCATTACGATACAAATAATTTTAATCCTCCAGCCCCCGTTTTGGAGGTTTCTTTATCTTCTCCGATATCTCAAGAAGGAATTATAAAAATTCTGGCTCTTCTCGATTCTGGTGCAGATATAACTGTAATTCCTCAGAATATTGCTCAACAATTGCATCTTAAGTATGTAGATGAGATATCGGCAACTGGTTATAATGGAATAACCAGAAAGGTATTTGTTTATTCAGCGAAAATTATTTTTGATAATTTTGGAGATTTTATAATTAGAGTTATTACTTCGAATAGTGAGCATGCATTAGTCGGAAGAGATATACTTAATAGGTTGGCTGTTTTTTTGAAAGGACGAAGCAAAATTTTTGAAATCAGCTGATTTTTAGTGGTGGTTAGGCCCGTGGCGAGCAAAAGTGGGCGGGTTAAAAGCCTGCTTGACATCTAGACCATTTCCCCCTGAGCTGCCCTTCCCTTTTGACGGAGCAGGCATATATTTCTTCGTAATAACCCAGCCGGGAATTGCGCTCCTCAGCGGGGAGAAGAATCCTTAGAGTCCAGGCCGAAAATCTTGGGCGGCCGGATTCCGTCACTCGCGTTTCTGGACATGTCTTGCTCCTGTGTGTTTACTCCATGGCCGCGAATGGGATCCCTTCCCGCGGTCCAGATATTTGTCCACCACTTCCTGAATGATGGGCCTTAAATAACCATACTCACGCTCAAAGCGGCATTCGTACTTCTCTATAAATCGCTCAAAGTGATGGAAAAGCCCGAATGCGGGCGGCGAAGCATGGCTTTCTTTATTGTTATGAAAATCCGTTGCTATAGCAGGGATTTCCTTTTAAATCCCCAGGGAAAGTCGTTCGGCCAGGGCAGGAGGCAGCTTTGCCTTTAAGATTTTTTTCTGTGCTTCCTCTATGTTATATTCCAGCCTGAAAAAGCGGACTTTTTTTGCCTTTGAGTCGTAAATTGCGCATGCAGCGCGTGTGTTTCTGTCCCGCGGCAATCCTAAGTGTGGATTCGCGCGGATAAAGTGTTCTGATTGTGGGACAGAAAAATTACTGATGTTTTCCTGCAAGACCCGCGGATTCTGCCCATCTTGTCATGCCAAGCGTCGTGAGGAATGGGGTGAGTGGATGCGGGAGGAGCTTATCCTGGATGCACCTCACCGCCAGGTAGTCTTTACCATACCCAAGATGTTGCGGATATTCTTCAAGTACAGTGGGGGGACAATGCGTATTATCTCATTTATCGAAGATTATAAAGTCATAGACAAGATTATCGATCACCTCAAACTGACCTTTAAGGCAGAACGTCCTCCGCCTCCCGCACAAGCTCAGTTCAGTGTGGCAGCTGAGGAAAGGCTAGAATATATATGAAAATTAAGAGTTATTGATAATCAGTTCAGGGCAAAGTCTATCCAATAAAGGCTTTTTACAGGTGAATTCTAAAAGATTCTTACTTTCTTGCGGATTTTTATTGACTGGATTTGTTTTTACCTTTACTATTATTAGGAATGCAGCAATTCAGAAGGCGGAAATTTGATGGAATTTAGAGAAAATTGTCACGAATAAAAAAATAAATTCCTATAAAACAAACACTCATTACTTGCTTATAATTTTCACCGATATCATTGAAAGCTAAAATTCTTAAGGAATCAAAGACAAAATGAAGCGTTTCTTATGGTGTTCTTTCTTCTTAGTATATGTGTTAATAACTTTACCTGGATTACACAGCCATAACGCTATCATATCTAATGATTATAAAAACAACTCAAACAGTATTTTAATAAAATGCTCAGATTACTGTGAAAGGCTGGAGAAGGCTGCTCTCTTTTTTGTTTGTCAAGAAAGAATTGAGGAATTTATCTATTTTTACTCATATAATCCTCGTTTTAGAAATTACCGTATTATAGTAAACGTTCCCCAGAAAATAGAGAAGAATACTTACCTTTATGATTATCAACTGATAAAAAAGGGGAGAAAGTTTGAAGAAAAAAGAATTTTACTGGAAGAAAACGGAGAGAAAAAACACCAAGAAAACGCAGAACTGAAGACCAAAAGGTTCTACTCCAAAAGATCTGTTTTTGGGCCTATAGGTCTTCTGAATAAGGATTCGCAGGAGCTCTATGATTACGAGATTTTAAAGGTTGATAATTTAAAGGAAAAAAAAACCTATGTTATTGAAATAAAACCAAAAAAGAAAATGGCTAACAGACCCAATTACGGAAAAGCCTGGATTGACACAAAAGATTCAGGCGTGCTTAAGATCGAGACTGAAAAAGAATCCCTAGTTGGCTTTGAAAAACTGAAAGAAGAAAGTGAAAAACGGGGTTACACACCAGTCCTAAAGGCTGTGCATTATTTTGAAATCGAAAAAAACGGCATCAGATTTCCGAGCAGAACAGTTTTCGAGGAGGATTATATCGGTCCAAAAATCAAGGGGAGGATAAAGAAGTCAAGAACGGTCATCACTTATGATAATTACAGATTCTTTATCGTGGAGGTAAAAGTTAAGTATTAATTAAAGAGAAAAAAAATAAGAAAAAAATGAGAAATTGTAAAATCCTTTTAATCATAGTCTTGGTGTTTTTTCTCCAATTTCATTCTTCCGGGATAAGTTCGGAATCGGTTCAGCAGAGTGAAAGGGCTAAAGAATTACAGCATGAAGTCACCGTAACCCTGAAGTTAATACAGGTTTATGTAACAGACAAAAAAGGAAACCCTGTTACAGATTTAAAAAAATCTGATTTTGAACTGCGTGATAATGGAAAACGAAAGACCATAACAGAATTTGAAAAGCATGTCCTTTTCCCCTCGCCGCCAACAAAAACCACGGTCCTAAAAACGACACCAATCCCTTCTTCCCGGAAATTTAGGCGCAAGTTCATTCTTTTCTTTGATTTTGCCTTTAACTCGGTTCGAGGAATCAGCAGAGCAAAGAAGGCCGCATCTCACTTTATCGACTTTTCTCTCTTTCCCACTGATGAAGTCAGCGTCATTTCCTATTCTGCCTCCAGGGGAATAACTCTGCATTCAGACTTAACAACAGATCATCAAATGATTCGCAGGATCGTGAAGAAGTTTGGAATGAGGGAAGTTTTAGGAAAAGCAGAGAATAGACTTCGGAAGGGTCGTGACTCAAGCCTTAGAAAGGAAATTTATAAACATCAAGTTTTTAATTTTTCCAATAAAATAAAAGATTTAGCCAAAGCTCTTCGTTATGTCCCTGGCCAAAAGCATATTGTTTTCTTTTCATCTGGAATTGAATACCCCGCATTATCCCAAATAATGAGAGATTATGAGAAGATGACAAAAGAGATGGCAGCATCGAACTGTACCATCCATTCTGTATACACAGAAGCATTGGATGCAGACATGAACCTAGAATTAGATCAAGACACTTATGTTTGGGATAGAAAAAACTCAGAGATCCCCAAAAAAGATAGCAAGGAAACTGGTGTTTTCTCGCTGGAAAGACTTTCTGAAGTCACTGGAGGAAAGTACTTTGGAAATATTCATCGATATGAAGAGATCATGGAGGAAATTCAGGAGATCACCGGGTCTTTCTACGTTTTGGGTTATTATATCAATGAGAAATGGGATGGGAAATATCACCGCATAGAAGTGAAGGTCAGCCGTAAAGGATATCATGTGCACGCACAGAAAGGATACTTCAATCCCAAACCATTTGCCCAATTCTCAAAGATTGAAAAAGAACTTCATTTGATGGGTTTGGCTTTAAACAGGAAGTCTGTTCTTGATGAACCGCAGGAGTTTCCGATGATTGCTCTTCCTTTTTCAGACAAAAAAGGACCTAATGTTGTTTTACTTTCCGAGATAAACCCGGAAAAGATGGAGGACATGCTGGATAGAGAAGTCGAGATCGCGACTTTTGTTTTTAATCCCATGAATGAGATATTGGATCAGAGAAGAATAAAAATGGATCTTTCGCATACCTCTGAAAATAAGAATTATTACTATAACATTTTTTCACTTAAGCCAGGAAAGTATGAATGCCGTGTGGTCCTGCGAAATTTAAAAACAGGAAAGGCGGCGGTCGCCTCGTCCTCCGTTTCAATTCCCATTTCATACTCTGGGATACATCTTTTCCAACCTTTGGTCTTTATACCAGATAAAGAGGCCACCTATACATATGCACAAAAGGGGCAGAAAAAAGCAAATTCAGGTTTTCTTGATTTAGCGGCAATCTATCCCTCCATATCCGGGCAGTCATCTGTTCTTATCGAGGAAGTGGATAAAGGAGTAAGCAAGCTTTTGGCTGAAGTCAGGTGCTTGATGATTGGCATTCAGGACCCAGAAATCGACCTCTCTGCTAGCCTTATCCCTCTTTTCAATACTCAGGAAGTCATGCCCCTGTCTTTTTCTATCCTTTCGTGTTCAGAAAAAAAGGAGATGGACATCCTTCTGCATATGGAGTAAAAGTCGAAGGCGGAAAAGAATACACAGGGAAAGTCGTGGTATCGAATGCCAACACATATGATACTTTTCATAACATGATGAATGAGGAAGAGCATCTGAAGAGTTATCTGGCAAGAATGGATAGTTTTACAGCCAGTCTTTCGTCTTTTCAGGTATTTCTCGGATTGAATAAAGACCTGATTGGTGAAATCGGGATTAAAGATGCTGAGATCTTTTATGAAACCGGATATGATATAGAAGCAGATTATAAAGCCAATCTAAAAGCAGATGTGGAAAAGGCCGGCTTTGGTCTTATGCTTTACGACAATGTCTATAAAGGATATTCTCCTGAGGGAAAAAATACTGTCAATATTCTGACGCTCCAGGGATTTGAGCACTGGAGAAAATATGAGGCTGATTACTGGAAAGGAAATAAGGCAGAGTATTTTGCGGAAAAGGAACGGATGGCCGATGTCTTGATAAAACGGGTGGAGAAAACGTTGCTTCCCGGGCTTTCGAAGGCTGTTGAGGTTAAGGAAATTGGCACACCTTTGACGAATGTCCGGTTTACCGGTAATTATCGCGGAGCAATATATGGATGGGATCAGACTCTTGAAAACTCTCCTCCACGACGTCTTGCTCAAAGAACACCGATAAAAAATCTTTATCTTTCCGGAGCATGGACGACTCCTGGAGCTGGTTATAGTGCTGTCCTCTCGAGCGGGCTGCAGTGTTTTGCTGAGATTATGAAGAATTGGTAAGGGGGAGAAAGATCTATGAATGAACTTAACATACAATCGCAGATAACTTTTCTATATTATAAGGATTTGGCCGGGGCAGTTCGGTTCTACGAGGATGTGTTGAAATTTCCGTTATTATACCTTTTGAGACGGGTGTTTTCTTTACAAGCTTTTTTATTTTTGACTTTGGTATTTTCATGTGATATTAAGCTAAATAATATAGGAGAAGATGATAACCTGTAAGAAAGAAGCAGGTAGATATGTCAGTTCAAAGACAGGGCTGTCTCTTTTAAAAAAAATGGAGGAATAAATGAAAAGATTAAAAATTCTTTTATGGTACAAACAATGTGTTTTCTTGTCTGCCATTGTTTTGCTGCTCTCTTTTATTGGCTCTGGATGTTCTAGAATTAATAAGGAAGAGAAAATAATAAAACCGCCTGTAGCTGAAAAAATCAAGAAGGAATTAACCATTCACGGAGATACACGGATAGACAATTACTACTGGCTGAATGAGCGGGAAAATTCAAAAGTAATAGAATATCTAAAAGCAGAAAATGAATATAAAGAAGCAGTCATGAAGCATACAGAAACACTTCAGGAAAATCTTTACAATGAGATTGTTGGGAGGATTAAACAGACGGATATGTCTGTTCCCTTTAAGACAGAAGGATATTACTATTACAGCCGTTTCGAAGAAGGAAAGGAGTATCCTGTGTACTGCCGGAAGAAAGAGAGTCTGGAAACGGAAGAGGAGATCTTATTGAATGTCAATGAGATGGCTGAGGGCTATGGTTTCTACCATGTTGCAGGATTAACGGTGAGCACTAATAACAATCTTATAGCATTTGGAGTGGATACTGTCAGCCGGAGAAGATATACGATTCATTTTAAAGACCTGACCACTGGAGAAATTCTCCCGGATGAAATTCCGAATACTGCCGGTCAAGCTGCATGGGCAAACGATAATAAAACCGTTTTTTACTCAATCAAAGACGACTCTCTGCGTTCCTATAAGATTTTCAAGCACATTCTTGGAAGCGAAGTTTCGGCTGATAAAGAAATTTTTCACGAGAAAGACGTGACATTTAGTACTTATGTGTACAAATGCAAGTCAAAAAAATATTTATTTATTGCATCGGACAGTACTTTATCCACTGAGTACCAATATCTGGATGCAAACAGCCCTGATGGTAAATTTAAAATCATACAGCCTAGAGAAAGAGACCTTGAATATAATGTAGATCACTACAAAGACAAATTCTATATCCGGACAAACCTCGATGCTAAAAATTTCAGGCTGGTAGAGACACCTGTAAATAAAACATCAAAAGAGAACTGGACAGAAGTCATCCCTCACAGGGTGGATGTGCTGCTGGAAGGATTTGAAATTTTCAAGAATTTTCTGGTTGTAAGTGAGCGGAAAGACGGCTTGATCCAGCTGCGGGTGATCAAATGGGATGGCAGAGAAGATCATTATATCGATTTCGGTGAAGAAACATATATGGCTTATATATCGAACAATCCAGAGTTTGATACAGATCTGCTTCGATTTGGATATACATCTTTGACTACTCCCAGGTCAACTTTTGATTATGATATGAACACAATGGAAAAGAAGCTTTTAAAACAGCAGGAAGTTGTAGGCGATTTTGACTCTGATAATTATCATGCGGAAAGACTGTACGCCACGGCTAAAGATGGCGTAAAAGTCCCGATCTCGCTCGTTTACAGGAAGGGGCTCGAAAAAAACGGAGACAATCCGCTTCTGCTCTATGGCTATGGTTCTTACGGGGCAAGCATGGATGCTTCTTTCTCTTCTGTCCGCTTAAGCCTGCTTGATCGGAGGTTTGTGTATGCACTGGCGCATATCCGCGGCGGACAGGAAATGGGGAGATACTGGTATGAAGATGGCAAACTGCTGAAAAAGAAAAATACATTTACGGATTTCATTGCCTGTGCTGAGCATCTGATTACAGAAAAATTTACAAGTCCAAGTAAGCTGTTTACATCTGGTGCAAGCGCAGGCGGGCTGCTTATGGGTGCGGTGTTAAATATGCGGCCTGACCTTTTCAAAGGAGTTATCGCAGGAGTTCCCTATGTGGATGTTGTTACGACCATGCTGGATGACAGCGTACCCCTGACAACGAGCGAATATGATGAATGGGGTAATCCCAATAACAAGGAATACTACGATTACATGCTTTCCTATTCTCCTTATGATAATGTGGAGGTCAAGGATTATCCTGCACTGCTTGTAACGACAGGGCTGCATGATTCTCAGGTCCAGTACTGGGAGCCTGCCAAGTGGGTTGCCAAGCTCAGAGAATTAAAGACAGATGATAATATTCTGCTGCTTCACACTAATATGGAAGCCGGGCACGGTGGAGTTTCAGGGCGTTTCCGAAGGTATAAAGAAACAGCTCTGGAATATGCCTTCATGCTGGACCTTATTGGGATAACGGAGTGACAAGCTATCACAGCAAATCATCATTAAAAATTTATGGAATAAATCTTGCAGTTGATTTGTCTAACACAGTAAAGGAGAAGAGAAATGAAGAAAGTAATAACATTTTCGATTGTATTTTCGGTTTTAATTTTGTTTTCCACCAGTGCTTTTGCACAGCATTTTGGATGGGGAATGAGAGATCATGGTTTAAGGGGATTGAATTCGACAAGAATTCTACGTGTTCTCAAGGCAAATCAGGAAGATCTAAAGGTCACTGACAGTCAGCTTAAAAAGATCGAGGAGCTAATATTTGGTCTTGAAAAGAAGATGATTTCTTTACAAAGTAGATCTGGAGAAATGAGTCTGGAGTTGAGAAAAATTATGATGGATGAAAAGGACCCTGATTATGAAAAAATTAAGGAGGCTCTTTCCAAACAAGCAAACATTAGACATGACGTCTTTATAGAAAGGCTGAAGACGAGAAAAGAAATTGAAAAAATACTGACACCCGAACAACAAGAGGCAATTAAATCGATGAGGAAAGACCTAAACAGAGGAAGAAGAATATTCAATAGAGAGGGTAGAAAGGCACGGTTTCCCGGATTTAGGAGCCGGATAAGAAAGTAGTTAGAGAAGGTTTAACGTTAGCCCTTGGCTTTGAAAGAAGTCAAGGGCTTTTTTTTGCTTTGTCATGATGGATATTTATGTTTCCTCTGGTTATTTTTACGTCTGATTGGAAACGGCCTCCGCAGATTACGGAATAAGGGGCGGCCTTTAAATCTGTTTTTAAGACGTTTTTTTTGTTCAGGAGTCAGAATCGAATCTAGTTCTGTCCTCATAGATTTTTCTTCATTAAGCATTTCTGAAAGAAAGTTGAAACGCATTTCTAACATGCGGCTTGAGTGTTTATCTAAAATCTCCATGATTGCCTTATGCTGTTTGGCGTCAGGTTTGATTATTTTTTTATATAACGGGATAAAATGATTTGGGCTTCTTGTTGATATTATATTCCTGATTCGGTTTTGTGTAAAAGTCCTGTTTAGCAGTGCGCCGATAACGATTCCAATCCCTAAAGTTACAATTATAATTAAAGCGGTTTTTATTTTTATGTTCATTTTTATCTCCCCGATTCTAAAATAATGGCATTTGAAGGATTTCTTCAAATGTTTCATCAGGTGTGTAGAAGATCTCTTCTGCGGTCAAGCTGTTACCTTTCCAGAGATTGTAGGAATGTTTGAAAATATAATTGTTGATTTTTTTTATAATTTTATAGATATTGTTTTTTTAATCGGTCTGATACATATTGATACATATTATAAAAATGAAATTATATACAGCTAGGAGAGTTTAAATGGCAGTTTTAAGAAAATTTAAAGCTTTAAGGCCGAAAAAAGGGCTGGAAAAACAGGTTGCTTCTTTTCCTTATGATGTTCTAAGCAGTGAAGAAGCGAGGGAACTTGTAAAGGGCAATCCGTATTCTTTCTTACATGTTGTTAAACCCGAAGTGGATCTGCCTGCAGGGACAGACCTATATTCCCAGCCGGTATATGATAAGGCAAAGGAGAATTTTGAAAAATTTATTAGGGAAGGCATATTAATTAAAGAAAAATCTCCTGAATTGTATATCTACAGACAGACTATGGAAGGCAGAGCCCAGTATGGTATCGTTGGCTGTGTTTCCGTAGAAGATTATAATAACGGTGTAATAAAAAAACATGAGTTTACAAGGAAAGATAAAGAGATAGACAGAACAAAACATGTGGATATTACAAATGCAAACGCTGGTCCGGTCTTTTTTACATATAGAGCCAAAGAGTCCATCGACAGATTGGTTGCAAAAGCAGTCATAAAGGAACCTGTTTATGATTTTACAGCCAGTGATGGAATTGGTCATACAGTCTGGATAATAGATGATGACAGTATAAGTAACGAACTTATTAAAGAATTTGAAGATATCGATTATATTTATATTGCCGATGGACATCACAGGTCTGCTTCTGCGGTGATGGTTGCTAATAAGAGAAAAATGGCCAACCCTGATCATAAAGGGGATGAAGAGTATAATTATTTCCTTGCAGTATTATTTCCGGATAAACAGCTTCATATAATGGACTATAACAGAGTATTAAAAAATCTAAATGGCCGCACGAGAGAAGAACTATTTATAGAACTGGAAAAGATATTCACGATAGAAAAAATAGGTTCAGTACAATATAAACCGATAAAAAAAGGCGATATCGGGATGTATTTAGATAAAGAGTGGTTTAAATTAAGCGTAAGAAGCGAACATGTTGATTATAGTGACCCTGTAAACAGCCTTGATATTTCTGTTCTTCAAAATAACATTCTCAGGCCGTTTTTCGGAATAGAAGACCCCAGGGCAAGTAATGATATTGATTTCATAGGAGGCATAAGAGGTTTAAGCGAACTTGAGAGATTGGTGGACAGCGGGGAGTTTAAAGTTGCATTTGCCATGTATCCAGCATCGATTGAGGAACTCATGAATATTGCGGATGCGGGGAAGGTCATGCCTCCAAAGACAACATGGTTTGAACCTAAATTGAGGAGTGGGTTACTAATTCACTCCCTCACGTAGATTATTCATAAAAATTGCTTCATGCGCTGTGCCTTGCATCTGCAGCAAGCTTGGCTCGTGAATAATCCACGTTCACCTGAATTATTCATGAAAATTGCCGTTACTCACGCAAAATAGGCCGGGTAAGGCATGTAGGCCCGCCTTCAGCTTTAAGCGAGATTTCATTTCCAGAGTAAGTGGAAACACGGCAGCCCGCTTTCTCAAGCCGTTTCCTTGTAATAGGGTTGCCTTCCAGCATGATGCAGTTGCCCGGGGCTGTGGCTAGAACGTTCGGCCCCATTGTCTTGAATTCTTCTTCGGGGACTTCGATCAACTGAAAACCATGCGCCTTAAGGTATTTCCAGAAAGGGACTGACAGCAAGGGTCTGTAAATCACCGCCATATTGTGGTCGACAATGCTGATCAGGGAGAGCAGGTGAAGGCAAGCGTCAGGGCCTGTAAAGTAGGGTAGTTCAACCGGCATGACATTGACGTCCAGCCTTGAAAGAGCTTCCTTCAACTGGCGGAGGCCTTCGGCGTTGGTGCGAAAACCAAGGCCTACTGCCAGAGTGTCGTGATCAAGCCATAGAAGGTCCCCGCCTTCTGCAAGAGCCTGCCCGTAAAGTGAATAATATACCGGAATGCCAAGGGCTTCCAGGCATCTGGCCATAGGAATTTCTTCTCCCCGGCGAAGATCTTTCCCCATCCTCAAGATAACGGCTCCCTGGTCTGTAATCATGACCGGATCGAAAACATAAAGGGCATCAGCCCGATCGGGCTGAGGTTCGTCATGATAGATCACATCGGCTCCTGCCTGGCTGAGGAGTGAAACAAATGTATCGTGTTCCTTCCTGGCGACTGTTAGGTTGGGCGGGCTCGTATAATGCCACTTGGCCGGATCAGCATTTCCGAAGGATTTATCCGGCCGCTTAACAAGAACTTTGCGCAAGGGTGCAATCATGCTCTGGCTGCCATAGTTTTTGTTCATATTATCTTTCCCAGGGAAAAGTATACACCTTCAAGGAATCGGGAAAAAAGGCTTAAGAATCCGCACTTGTTGTTACAATTCTGAAACCGGAATCATGGTCATGTTTGAATTTTTTCAATCTCTCTTCAAGAAGCGGCAGTTGGTCTCTGCTTATTAAGGAAACACAGGCTCTGATACCTTCAAGCCGGTCGCTTCCTGTTGTGGATAAAGAAATGGAGCTTATTCCGTAGTAAAGCAGTTCTTCCACAAGTTCGTTCCCTGAAAAACCGGGGTACGAGAGCGTAAAATAAAATCCGTCTGCAATAGGTTCGCTTTCGTCCATGTCATAGACTATTTTGAATCCGTTATCAGTAAACAGTTTTTTCATCGCCTTGGCGCGGTAAGCGTACTCTTTAACGTAATCTAAAAAGTGGAACTTGCCGTCATTAACAGCTTTTAACAGGGCCGCCAGACCATATTGGATTGAATGTGAAACACCGGAAGTAAGTGCATACATGGCGCCGAAAATATATGCCTTGCCGAATATACGGCTGCCAAAATATTTTTCAAGATTATCTTCCTTTGAGTTGAACAGTTTGTCGGAGATGGCAGTCATGCCTATCCTCTGACCGGCCAGGCTGAATGACTTGGAGCTCGAGATAAGCAGAATATAATTATCTGTATAACGTGCGACAGTTGGAATATATGGCGGTTCTCCAGGTTTAGAATAGTCTTTGCGGAAGTCCATCCCGAAATAAGCGAGGTCTTCCAGCACTATAACATCGTAACGGGTAGCTAATTCTCCTATTATACGGAGTTCAGCTTCCGAAAAAATGATCCAGGAGGGGTTGTTGGGATTTGAATAAATAAGTGCGGCGATATCCCCACCCTTCAAATAGGATTCTAATTTGTCCCTGAGTTTTTCTCCTCGATACTCATATATGTCGAAATTGATGCTCTGGAGGCCGAGAACCTTGACCTGTCTTTTATTTACCGGAAAACCTGGATCGATAAAGAGGATTTTATCTTTATTTATTTTTCTGCGGCTGGATATCATTAAAGACATATAACACCCCTGCATGGAACCAACCGTGGGGAAGCATCCTTCTTCGCTGACGTTGATATTCATAAAGTTTTTAATGAGCCTGGAAATCTCTCTTTTTAATTCAGGGATTCCATCAAATGGAGGATATTTTGATCCCACACCTCTCTTCAAAGCCAGGATTTCAGCTTCCACTTCGATTGTTGGAGGGTCCAGTCCTGGGACGCCCATTTCCATCCGGATGAATTTATCCCCAGTCGCTTTTTCGATATTGTCTACTATCCGGTTTAATTCTCTGATAGAAGCTTGACCGATGCATTTTAAGTTCATCTCGTCGATTTTTTCTTTGACAACCTTGCTGTTGATAGGTGTTTGTATCAATTTTGGCTCCTTGTTTATATGGGAATATTTAAATTTGAGAAGATATTTTAACTGAAATCGGGATGAAATGAAACGAAAATAGTGAAAACAAAAAATTTTATTCAGCCAAATGGGAAAATCGATCTGTTCATACTGCAAAATGCGATACTGCCGACTTCAATTAAATAAAGAAAATACAGCTTGAGATTTTATTTATTTTTGGAAAAAGAGGATGTTATAGGGAATTATTGTAAATTGAAACTAGTATCGGGCTCAGTCGTCCTTATTTCAAATTCACTAAGTCGTCCGAGCAGTTTTTTACTCTGAAGATGTTTTTTTATATGAGAAACCTTTCTATGACTGAATACACCTAGAAGCTGTCTGTATCCTGCCTCGTCGTAAAGGTATAAAACTTTTTTACACTTTGCCATTTTTGAGGCTTTTTCAATTTGGGATTCACAACTCATATTCTGGGGTGATTGCATTTTTGTTTTTCTCCGTCTTTTATTTAAAAGAATTTGCAGCAAAAATCATGCCATAATGAAAATAGTCAGCATGCAGGTCATTTTTTTTCATAATAAAGCTTATAGCAGAGCAAATATACGAAGTCAAACCTAGAGAGAAGCTAAAAATGTGGGATGCCTCATCAAGAACAGCAAATGGGCGAACTAACTTAAAAATTTGATGGTCAATTCCGGGGACATCATCAATAGTGTTCCATCAAGCCCGAATTATAAAAATTTATGTTGAAATCATTGAAGTTATAGCGCCAAAAATCAGAATTCGCTTTCAAATCGATTACAGTGATAAATTTCTCTAACGTACTGATATTAATGACTTTAGACTGAATCCAAAAATGGTCGTTGGGACAGCACTGGGACATCATACTTAATTGGATTTGATTGCCCTGGAATTCAAAATGCAAAATTGTCATCGCGAATGAAGTGGAAATGTAAGAAAATAGGAAAATGGTGGGCGATACAGGATTTGAACCTGTGACTCATACCGTGTGTAGGTTAGACGGAAAAAGGAAAAAACACATAAAACAAACAATTTCCCATGTAAAACGTAGGAAAATCAGAAAGAATCTTTTTTATTCATCAGCATTTTTTACCTTTCAGGCGAGCCGACCCAACCTACCCCTCGAATTGTGAATAATCCAGGTTAAAGATATGTTAAAATTCTGCATAGTATGTCGAAAATATGTCGACATACTATGTGTAAATGTGCTATAAATTCATAATGTAAAAAGACTGGATAGGAAAGTTAGAACCAGATTCATAAAGAAAAATGTCAATTTTAGATATAAGGAGAGTAATTGATAGAGAGATTTTTGATTACCAGGCACTTTTGGATGCCTTGAAAGGATATGCCCATCCTAGGGATAAAATCACCGATCTGATTCGTAAGAAATTAATTATACGAATTAAGAAGGGACTTTACATCTTTGGTGATGACTACCGCCGACACTTGTATTCCCGGGAGCTTCTGGCTAATCTTATTTACGGACCGTCTTATATCTCTCTGGAGTATGCCCTCCATTACCACGGACTAACGCCCGAAAGAGTTGAATCGCTGACTTCAGTAACAACAGGGCGTTCCCGGCGATTTTTAACTCCGGTGGGTCTTTTCACATATCGAATAATTCCACCACGAGCCTACCAGCTAGGTATGACTAGGGTTGAAGCTGGCAACAAGCAGTCATTTTTGATTGCTGGGCCGGACAAAGCTCTTGCCGATAAAATTGTAGCTGATCGAGGAATTGCGATTCGAACACAAACAATTTTATATGAATATTTGGTTCATGATCTTAGGATCGATCCTGTTGTCCTAACCGAAATGGACCCTAAAAGAATCGCTGAATTTGCTGAAAAGTACCGCTCTCGTAAGCTCCAACTGTTCAGAGGGCTTATCCATCGTCTTCGCCGATCTAGAAAGGAGAACTAAATGCATGAAGCGATCTCTCAAATGCTCTCTAAATATGAATGCAGAACAATAGATGATTACATTCGCGCTCTTAGAGAAATTTTACAAGAGATCGCACTGCTCGGGCTTTGGCGGAGGAAATTTTTTGAAAATGTAGCTTTTTATGGAGGAACGGCTCTTCGGATCCTTTATGCTTTAGACCGATACTCCGAAGATCTTGATTTTTCCTTACTAAAACACAAGAGTGACTTTGATATCTCAGGATACAGTGTAGCCCTGCAGGAAGAGCTTTTCGCCTTCGGATTCGAGGTCAAAATAGAACGGATTAATAAAGCCATCAAATCTCCGATTCAATCCGCCTTCTTGAAAGCTAACACTCGTAATCAACTTATTGCCATTGCGGTAGGAGAAGAGATCGTAAAACAGATCCCAAGAAGGCAAGTCCTGAAGATTAAGCTGGAAGTGGATACTGATCCGCCATCTGGTTTTTCTACCCACTCCCGCTATCTGCTTAAACCCATACCATTTGCAGTGCGGTCCTACATGCTACCTGATTTGTTTGCAGGAAAAATGCACGCCGTTCTGTGTAGAGGGTGGAAAAGTCGGGTAAAAGGACGAGATTGGTATGATTTCGTATGGCTTGTTGCGAATTATCCTGAAATGCACCTTTCACATCTGGAACAGAGGATGCGTCAAACCGGACACTGGATTTCAGATGAATCCCTGTCAACTCAGGTATTTCACAAGCTCCTGAGGGAAAGGATTGAATGTCTTGATGTGAATATGGCGCGTCGTGAAGTAGAACCTTATATAAAGAACCTAGAGGCGCTAAATCTTTGGTCTCGGGAATTCTTTATGGATGTTGCTTCTCGAATTGTAATAATTTAATCTAATCAAATCCCAAGTGAAAGAAGTATTTCTGCTTTAACGTATAGTGTTGTTTCTTCATAATCACATAAAATATTCCAAAACAAATGAAAAAAATTAGACCCACAGTTTTTGAATTCCAGGGACATCATTCTTAATTGGATTTGATTGTCCTGGAATACAAAATGCGAAATTGTCATCGGCAATGAAGTGCCAATATCAGAAAATAGGAAAATGGTGGGCGATACAGGATTTGAACCTGTGACTTCTACCGTGTGTTGGTTAGACGGAAAAAAGAGAAAGCGCAGAAAATAAACAATTTTCCCTGTAGAGTGCTGATTTTTCTGATCATTGAGTTTTAGATATTTTGAAACTTTTTTAAAAATTCTGAAGTTTGTATAATATGAATTACTTAAAATCATTTGAATAGACTCAGAGTTTTATGGATCAGGAGGGAGAAATGAGTCAAAAGAGATATATACTTTTTGCTTTTATAATTTTATTCTTAGCAATCCATTATAAACTTGTCTTTACCTCCCCTGAGGATAATTTCCAAAAGAAAATTGACAGTTATGTTCGTACTGCGGTTGATGCAGGATTTTCGGGTGCTGTGCTGGTCGCCAAAGGAGGAAAAGTGATCCTCCAAAGCGGATATGGGTTGGCCGACAGAGAAAAAAACATTCCGGTAAGGAAAGAAACTATATTTGATATTGGATCCATCACCAAACGCTTCACCAAGGCTGCTATCTTAAAATTGGAAGAGCAGGGAAAGCTTAAAAGAAGCGATACTCTCAATAAATTTTTTGACAATGTCCCTGAGGACAAGGCTGGGATTACTGTAAAGCAAGTTCTTGAGCATACAGCTGGTTTTCACGAATACCATGACACTACTGGCGATTTCGAAGAGATGGATCGAGAGCAAGCATTAAAAACGATTCTCAACCAGAAACTTCTTTTCAAGCCTGGAGATCAGGAGGCCTATTCCAACTCTGGTTACACACTGTTGGCAGTCATTATTGAACTTAGTTCCAAACAATCCTACCAATCCTTTCTCGAGGAGTATTTGTTTAAACCAGCCGGTATGAACCGGACAGGATTCTACCGGGATTCTTTGTGGAAAGAGGACGAGGTTGCTATAGGCTATGAAGGCAAGACTATCGGCGAGAAAAACTCTCCCTATTACTGGCCGCACATGACATGGGCACTTATTGGAGGAGGGGGGATGGTTTCTTCTGTTGGCGAACTCTATAAATGGATTCAGGCTCTTGAAGCCGGCAAGGTCCTAACAGAAAAGACAAAAGAGAAAATGTATGATCCACAGGGGAATCCTATGGCCTATGCTGGAGGAAATGATTTTGGATTCAGTACAGTTGTTTTCGAGTACCCCAAAGAAAAAAACTATATCATTGTTGCAACCAATGCACATGGCAATGTTAGCGCTCCCTCCCTGGGTCGGCAGATCTCCAGGATTCTGAAAGGCGAAGAGCCGCAAAGCATTAAACCAGATGACATTAAAAAAAGCTCCTCCGTTGCTGGCAAATGGGGGCTTCCCAACTCACCAACGGGCAAAAGGTCCAGTGCTTTCCTGGAAGCCGTCAATCGCCAGGATTTGGATTATGTGCAAGATTTCATTGAAGAGAATCTGACCCCTGCATTCATCGGTCAGTTTTCCATGGAGGAGCACCTCTCTATTTTTAAAAAGATACATGAAGAAATGGGAGAGATAAACCTCCTGGGTGCAAAAAAAACGGGTGAGTTCACCGCTGAGCTTTTGATTCAATCAAAAAGCTCGGGACAGCTTCTCAGGATCTTACTTGAGCTTGAGCCCGATGAGCCCTACCTAATTTCTGGTCTGTCCATTAAAGAAGAAAAAAAATAGAAAACTCATCTGTGTTTTTTAACAAAATTTAATAAATCAACTGAATTACCTTTTATTGATTGACTTGGAAATGCTGTGACCTGCCCCCCATCAAGTATCTCCTGTAAAGATAGATTTTTATGCGCATGAACCTGCCCCTGATTAGGTCCGTTTTGGATGCGGAAAACTATCATGAGGTAGGTAACTTATTGAAAACAAAGTGGTGGGCGATACAGGATTTGAACCTGTGACTTCTACCGTGTGAAGGTAGCACTCTACCGCTGAGTTAATCGCCCAGGCTCTATATTTTTATGCAAGTTATTAACAATTGTCAATATTATTAGGATATTTTGAGTTTTCCCAGGTATTGCTGCTTTAAATTTGTTAACTTTATTGACAATAAGGTATTTTCCATTTATAAATAAGGTGATGGCCATCCAGAGGTGTCCCTACTGCAAAGCAATGATTGATGAAGATCTGGAGTACTGTTCTAACTGCGGCACAAGGCTTTTATTTCCAGAGGACGAATTTATCGAAGAGGAAATCCCTGGAGAAAAAATTGTTGACGAGGAAGTGAAGATGGAAGAGCCCGAGCCAAAAAAGAAGCGAAAAAAAGGGAAAAAGAAAGCTGCTTCAAAAAAGAAAGAAAAAGAGTTGTCGGCTCTTAAAGAAAAAGAAGAAACTGCTGAAATAGAGAGCGGAGAATCAAAAAAGGGAGAAGAGCCAATTGAAGACGAAGAAAAAATTGAAGAAGTATCTCAAGCAGAAATAGAGGAAGAATCTGACGAATTGGCTGATCTTGAGCAGGAAGTGGAACTGCAGGAAAAGCCTGCAGAGAAGTCAGAAACCGAAGAAGGAATCCAAGATGAAAAAGAAATAGAGGAAGAGATTTTGGAGCCGGTCGAAGAGGATTTATCAGGAGAAGAAGAAAAGAGCCAGGAAATATATTTCGCAGTTGAAGAAGAGGAGGAAATTGAAGAATCTCCTGACGAGAGCAAAAAAGTAGATTTTAAGACGGCTGATCTGGAGAAAATTGTTGACACGGCTGAAAAGGAAAAGGAAGACATTGATAAATTCCTGGATTCCCTGAGGGAAGAGCGGAAGCAGCATAAAGAGATAGAAGAAAGCAACGAGGATAAAGAAGACGAACTTCCTCCTTGGGCGGCAAATATTAAAGAAGCACCTCCTTCGGATATTCCTTTTACAGAAGAAGAAGGAAAGGAAGAACTCCTCGAACCAGAGGAGGACGTGTCTCATGTAGAAGAAGAGGAATATCTAGAACAGGAGGAGGCCTCTAATACAGAAGAAGAGGAAAGCCCCGAAGATGCCCAGACAGTTGATACGGGTGTAGGGATTCCTGAGAAAATAGACCAGCAAGATCTTTCCTTTGAGGGATATTACGAGGAAGAAGAAAAAGCCGGCATAGTAACCCCCCCGAAAGAAGTGGGAGCCTCAAGGTTTACGATCTGGCTGAAATCCGGCTTATTTGATGTTTTTTTTGTCGCGCTGCTTTGGTTTGTAACGCTCTGGATTGCTTCACATGTAATAGGTGTTTCTGTATTTCAATTGATTTTTTCTTCAACGTGGGAGTCCATTGGCTTCCTGGCTGCTCTTTTGGCTGTCTATTTTTTCCTGTTTTTGTTTTTTCTGGGAGAGACCATAGGAAGTTATCTTTTCTCCCGGGGAGAATGAATCCCGACCTCGCCTCCCAATTTGAAGTTTGCCCCCAAAAAATGTTCCCTGGCTTTCTTATCCGAGGCAATTTCCTGCGAAGTCCCTTTGATCAAAATATCGCCGTTTTCTATGATATAAGCCATACTTGCAATCTTAAAGGTATCCCGGACATTATGGTCAGAGAGTAGAATCCCAATTCCTTTGTTTTTAAGGTTCAATATGATTTTTTGAAGTTCGATGATTGTTAACGGGTCGATTCCTGTAAAAGGTTCATCCAGCAAGAGAAATTTTGGATTGAGAGCAAGGGCCCGGCAGATTTCAAGTTTTCTTCTTTCCCCACCCGAGAGGCTGTGTGCGGATTGTCTGGCCAGAGGAAGGAGGCCAAGTTCTCCGAGAAGTCGCTTTGATATTTCATTACGCTTTTTTACAGTGTGGTGCTGGAGTTCAAGGACCATCCTGAGGTTATTCTCTACTGTTGTCTTGAGAAAAACGGAATTTTCCTGGGGAAGATAGATTATTCCTTGTTTTGCTCTTTTATAGGACTGGAATGAGGAAATATTTTTGTCGTCTAAATAAATCGCTCCACTGTCAGGCCTGAGCAAGCCCACTATCATAAGGAAAATAGTGGTTTTGCCGGCTCCGTTTCTCCCAAGCAGCCCAATGATTTCACCGGACTTTATTTCAACATCTTTGCCCATTTGACAAAATGGTTTACGGCCCGCTGAGGTCGATAGGCGTCATATATTTTAAGGCCAAGCGAAAACTTCTTTAGGTCATTTTGAACATTTTTGAGGGCCTTTGCAGCCTTTTTTGAGATGATACAGCGAGGCCTTTGATATCCCTCGACAGGTTTTCCGATAAAATTGTCGTCTGTAAAATAACGCATATCCAGAACAATATCCGGAATAATGTCTTTAATATAAACAAACCCCTTCGGCAGTTCAGAGGCAGCCGCAAAAACAGACGATACCGGCATACACATAAAGATTAACAGCAATAAAACATTATACCTGCCTTGTTTCATTTTAATCCCTCCTCTTTTAAACAACCTTGGCTTCTGGGCCTGTTTATCAAGGTCAAATACAGGCATATCATTTGGAACTGCTCAGCCGCACCACAAACATTTGCCGATAGCTTCTTCAGTTGATATTTGATTAGTCTCCATGATTACGTCGTTTTCTTGTTTATCTTTGCTTCCTATGCCCAAGTTTACCGGCATCGTAATAGCTCAATAAATAGGAGTAATGAAATCTTCCAGCTTTATTTTCATTCAACTGCCCCCGTTTATCGAGCAGATACCCGGCATCAATGAAGCTGAGCTGAAATGACGTATAGTGCATTAAATAATTGTGCGGCGTTACCTATTTTCACATCCATCATCATCATATAAAATACTGCGATGGTTTCATTAAGGATATTGCTCCAATACCTGAATAATTCGAAGTACGGTTTGATTAACCGGTGTCGGCACATTGTGGGTTTTGCTCAACTCAACTACTTTCCCTCCAAAAATTTCAACTTCGGTTTTGCGGCCCGCCTCAATATCCTGCAGCATTGATGTTTTTCCTTGAGTAGATAAAGTATTCAGGAATGAATACCAATCTTCTATATCCCGGTTCGTCAAATTTACATCCATAACATCCGCCAGTGCAATCACTTCCTTCATCAACGCTTCCATTAAGCCCTGGGCCTCCGGGGATTTTTGGAAAACTCCATATGGGGCCCGCATAACGGCCGATGCCTGGTTCATCCCGACATTGATCATGAACTTCCACCACATAATCCGGATCATATCTTCCGGTGTTTCATAAACGATTCCCGCCTTATCAAATGCCTCCTGAACGCGGATAACTCGTCGGCTGAGGCTGGTATTGACAGGCTCGCCAAAATAATGTTTTCTCGGTTTGGAATAGGTTATCTGATTCCCCTGACGCACGGCATCTATTGCTACGGAAACGGCGTATAACATCTTGTCCATCCCATAGATGGAACCAATATATTCTTCACTTTCAAGGCCGTTCATAACAGACATAATGGTGGTTGAATCACCAACAATTTTCTCTAAATCCGGAACCGCTTCCACAAGGTGATGATGCTTCAATGCTACAATAATGAGATCCACGGGAGAGTAATCTTCATCAGGGTGTATGACCGGGATTGCATAAGGTTTTCCGTTTATAACCAGGCCCTTGCTCTTGAGCCTCTCTAAACGTTCACCTTTAGCAATCAATACCGTAGAGAAACCGGCCGTCTCGAAAAATCTGCCTGCGAAATAAGCGCCCATTGCCCCGGCGCCAAGGATCGCAACTTTTTTGATTTCTTTCATAGGTTATTCCTTTATTAATTTTAAAAATATGTAAGTTTGGATAAGGCCTTAATTACGGCCGCATAACGCCTCGAAACTCAGAAGCGAATTACAAACTCTCGCATTGCGTCATGAACTCAATCAAAGACATGCATAATGGGCTGTCTGCATTGTTCAGATCATGAAATGTAGTAAAATGGTTCTTTCCAGGCTGGATTAGCAATTCTCCCTGGAGACCATTTTTTTGCCAGGCAGATAGATAGTCCGTTGACTGCCGCTTAAACTCGTCAGATTCGTTTTCCCCGACTGAAATCAGTAAGGGCGGGGCAATCTGTGGAATTCGCAATAACGGACTTTGTCTTAAAATGGTTTTATGTGTCAGCTGTATTGTTGGTTGCAACCATGAATAGTAGAGTGGGGAAAGATCGAAAATACCACTTATAGGGACTCCACCTTTTATAATATTGATCGGCAAACCATACTCTTCTACCCAATCCGTTGAAACAAGCATGCCTACCTGTTGACCACCTGCCGAATGCCCACACACAAAAATTCGCTCAGGATCACCGTTAAACCTGTGAGCTTCGCTGTAAAGCCATGCAACCATAGCTCTACTTTGCCGGGTTATTTCTGATATCGATACTTTTGGACAGAGTGAATAGTTAATAACTACTACGGTTATGCCGTTTAGGACAGGTCCACGGGCAATCAAACTGAAATCCTTACTGCTCAAACTCCGCCAATAACCGCCATGGATAAATATCAAGATAGGTGCATTGGGTTTTCCGGCAGGGAAGATGTCAACAGTTTCATCGATTGCCGGACCATAGCGTTCGCTTAAAATGCATTCCAATTCATTACGGGCTTCTATACCGGCTTTTGTATCGTGATCAATGTATGGTTGCAGGTCAGGTACCATTAATACTGCATTATACTCACGGTCAATCTCTTCTTGTGTAGTAAAATCACGATACAGTTTCATTAATATTCCTTTATGTTTTTTCCGAGTGATAGGAATTTGGTTTTTTGTTCATGACAATCTCCGCTCAATTTCATCAAATTTTCACCCTTTGAGCTGTATCATTGAAAATGATAAACAGAAAAACATGTCCAGTCAATGAAAAACAT
>AWNV01000041.1 GCA_000493965.1 Candidatus Aminicenans sakinawicola JGI OTU-1 | reverse complement strand
TCTTTTCCTTGACGAAATAGGAAACATTCCATTTGCTCTTCAGGCTAAACTGCTTGGTGTTATTGCGACACGAACAGTGACCCGTCTTGGCTCGAACAAGCCTGTCTCAGTAAATGTACGCCTTATATGTGCGACTAACATGCCAATTTATAACATGGTAGCTCAAAATAAATTCCGCCAGGATTTGCTTTATCGAATTAACACTGTTGAAATCAATCTGCCTCCATTACGTGAACGACATGAGGACCTTCCTCTTCTTACAGATCATTTCTTAAGAATTTATTGTAAAAAATATAATAAACTTCTAAAAAAAATTAATACTGAAACCTTAAAAAAATTCGAAAGATATCATTGGCCAGGGAATGTAAGAGAATTGCAGCATGCCCTGGAACGGGCAGTCATAATGTCTGATTATCCGGTGCTGCAGCCTTCAGATTTTTTGTTTCCTGCTCAAAATAAAGAAGCTCTTATCTTTGAAGATTACAATCTAGAACAAGTAGAGAAAGCAACTATCCTGAAAGTCATCAGTAAACATGAAGGGAACATCAGCCATGCTGCCAAGGAACTTGGCCTCTCCAGAACTTCCCTCTACCGCAGATTGCAAAAATATGGTTTATAAACATTTTAGAGTCAATTTAATACTCCGTGTGCTATTATTATCTTGTACAATATTTCTTTTCTTCATTTTGCTCTTCAGGACCAGATTATACGGCGCCCTTATCATCACCGGATTTCTAATAATCTATCAAGTCTATACTTTGATTTATTATGTCGAAAAGACAAACAGAGATCTTACCCAATTCTTTGAGTCCATCAAATATAAAGATTTTTCCCAATCTTTCAAAGATAATGTACAAGGCTCTTCTTTTTCAGAACTGAAATCTGCATTTAATGAAGTGAGTAATGCCTTTAAGAAAGCGCGCTTCGAAAAAGAAGAGCATTATCATTATCTTCAAACCATTGTCCAGCATGTTGGAATCGGATTAATAGCATTTCAACCAAACGGAGATGTAGAACTTATAAATACAGCTGCCAAGCGGCTTTTAAAAGTCCAGAGACTTAAAAATATAAATTCTCTTGAATTTCTAGGCAAACATCTCGTTGATACGATGTTCAGACTTAAGACAAAAGAAAAAGCTCTCGTCAAGATTGTAAATAATAATGAGTTATTGAATCTGATCTTATTCGCTACAGAATTTAAACTGAGAGGACAAGATTTTTCACTCATTTCAATTCAAAACATCCGCACCGAACTTGAAGAGAAAGAAATTGAAGCCTGGCAAAAACTCATACGCGTTCTAACACATGAAATCATGAATTCTGTAACTCCAATAGCTTCCCTTGCATCAACAATAAATGAGTTAATTCAGAAAAGTATAGTCACTTTTGAGCAGAAACAAAAAGCAAACACCGAAACACTTGACGATATCAACCAGGGACTTCAGACAATCTTTAAAAGGAGTAAAGGTTTACTACATTTTGTCGATGCTTACAGGAATCTAACTTTAATCCCCAAACCTAAATTTCGCATATTCTATTTGAAAGAACTCTTTATCCGTGTTGAGAAGCTTATGCAGGCCAATATTAATGAAAAAAAAGTTCATTTTAAAATGTTCATAGAACCTCAAAACCTTCAATTATCAGCTGACCAGGAGCTTATAGAACAAGTTTTAATAAATCTTCTATTAAATTCTATCCAGGCAGTTGATACTCAGAAAGAAGCAAGCATAGAATTAAATGCTCATCTAGATAGTTACGGTAAAACTCTTATCCAAATTAAAGATAATGGCCCTGGGATAACTGAGGAAAACCTTGAAAAAATATTTATTCCATTCTATTCAACAAAAGAAGGAGGTTCTGGCATTGGACTCAGTCTGTCAAGACAGATAATGCGCTTACACAAGGGGACAATCAGTGTTTATTCTGAACCTTCTGTTGAAACAATATTCACATTGAGATTCTGACATATTCATTTCTATTAAAATTCCCATTCCTCCAGATATTTGGGCATATTGACATTCCATCCTTTCTTTTCACGAATATTTCTAGTAAGACTTAATGCTGCTTTCCTTTCGCCATGGGTAATAAAAATCTGCTTAGGATCAGAATTTAAATAGCTTAACCACTTAAAAAGACCCTGTCTGTCAGCATGGGCAGAAAAGCCTTGAATCTGTTCCAACTTAGCACGTACTGGATAATGCCTGCCATGAATTCTTACCTTTTCTGCACCTTTTATGATCGCCCTTCCCAGAGTACCTTTTGCCTGGTATCCAATAAATAGAATAGTAGATTCTGGCCTGGAAATGTTCTGGATAAGATGGTGTTTTATGCGCCCACCAGTGCACATCCCAGAACCTGCGATGACCATACAGGATCCTTTGATTAAATTGATTGCTTTCGACTCTTCAACAGATCGAACTAATCTTAATCCAGGGAAATGAAAAGGAGAATTCCCGTTCTGAAATAGTTTCAAGGTCTCTTTATCAAAGCATTCTTTATGCTGACGGAAAATATCCGTTATATTGACGGCCATTGGGCTGTCAAGAAAAATCATGAGGAAAGGAATTCGGTCTTGTCTTACTAACAGGCTTAAATAATACATCAATTCCTGTGCACGCTCGATTGCAAATGAAGGAACAATTACATTTCCGCCAGCAGCTACAGTATCATTGATTATCTTACACAGATAACTTTCGATACTTTCAGGGTCTTCATGATTGCGATCTCCATAAGTAGATTCCATAACCACATAGTTCATTTGTTCGAAAACTGACGGGTCACGGACAATAGGTTTATTCCACTGTCCAATATCTCCAGAAAAAACAAAGTTCTGTTTCCTACCTTTCTCATTTATGCTTATTTGAAGCATTGCAGACCCAAGGATATGCCCTGCATCATGGAAAAGGACACTCATCTTGTTATTAAGAAAAAAAGGTTTTTCATAAGGGACTTTTTTTACCAATGGGAGTGAATGTTCAACATCCTGGACAGTATAAATTGGTATTTCAGGATATGGTCCTTTTCTTCCTTCTCGTTTATGACGTTTCCTCTTAAACGAGGCATCTTCTTCCTGAATTCGCGCAGAATCTAACAGGACGATTGGAAGCATATCAAAAGAAGCAGATGTTGTTAGAATTTCTCCTGAGAAACCCTCTCTTACAAGTTTGGGGATAAGCCCTGAATGGTCCAAATGAACATGAGTAAGAAGAAGAAAATCTATTTGATCCGCAGCAAAGGGCAGTGGATCCCAGTTTCTGTTCAAATATTCACGTTCTTGAAAAAGCCCGCAGTCGATAAGAAATCTAAGCCCTCCTGCTTCCAATAAATAACAAGAACCCGTAACTTGTTGAGTTGCTCCAAGGAATTTTATTCTCAATATGTTCCTCAAAAATGCGAGTGTAAGTTCATCAATTTGTTATACTTTTTTTTGCATAATGATATTCTGTCGAAAAAAACAGCATCTTTGTCCATATCTTCGATAAAATGTAGAGCTGCTGCCATATAAAAACTATAATAAAGAACAAGCCTGCTTTGGGTAAAATCTGATTAATCCCTATGTAAACTACACTAAAAATTACAACCACAACACCAACCAGGAGATAAAGCAGCCATACCTTGAAAAAGCGCTTCCCAAGAAAAGAAAAGTTTGTAAGTGTTGCCTTGATTGTTTTCTTGCTGTCTTCAATTACGAGTCTTACCCTCACATAATCAAAAAACATCCTTACTATTGAAAAAAGAAGAACTGTTATCAACAACTTCAGGTTTGAAGAAAATATTTGCGGCCATCCTGTAGATGCGTTTTTTGTCCACAACGTGAACAAGGCAGAAATAAGCTTCATCACGACTCCAAAAAGCACGAAATAGCCAATAAGTGAAATCAAGAAAATCCTGAAAAACCTGAAAAAATATTTTCCGCAATCTGAAAAGAAATTTGAGAGGGTTACTTTCACATCTTGAGCAGCAATTCTTCCAATGATCCCTCCGTTGAGATAAATATACAGCAGGAAGAAAAGAACGGCTGGAATGATAAATACTCCAATCAAGGATGGATAAAAATCTCTGTATTTAAAAATAATATCTCCAAACCATATTAGGTTCATCCCCTCTCCAATTTGATCTCCCAGCAGTGACTTGGAAAAATCCTTTTGAAGCAAAAAATAAACCGGAGAAACAACAATCAATGAAAACAGAATATTTGTAAGCCATAAATAAATCAGCATTCTTGCTTTTTTATTTGCAGTCTGAACACCCAGTTTAAACAATTTAAAAATTCCCATATCTTGCCTCCTCCCCTTAACTTAGACCAGAAATCATCTGAAAACAGTTCTGTGTCCAGAATAGTAATTTAGATGTTAATTTCCATATGCCTATTCTGGAAGGTTTCCTCTTTATGCTGTTATTTACTATATTTGAGTCGATAAGCCATATGTTATCAGGATCGATTTGTGCATACTTTGCTTTTGCAGGCTTCTCAAAAGTAAATTCTTTCCACCTTTCCTGGCCGTTCCAGTAGCATATTTCTTCTGAATCATTATCAAAAATAATTTTCAATTTCAGGGCAACATCTCCCTTAACTTTAGCTTCTCCGAATCTCCTTGTCTTGACTTTTGTAATATAGACATTTTTCTGTTCTGGGGCCTTATTTTTCTCTTCAAGTTCATAAATCTTTTGTTTTGTATATTCTTCTTTGTTTCCGTTAGTTTCAAAAACTCCCCGGACATATTTCTTCATTTTCTTAGAAGTTAAGGAAGAAACCCCATAATCGAAATCCAAAGTATCAAAAAACAATTCCTTAAAAAACCACGTTAAGTCTCTTTCTGTAACTTCATTTACCACATCTATAAAATCCTTCGTGTGAGGATGTTTATAACGAAAACGCATTTGGAATGTCCTTAATATCCGAAACATCATATCCTGGCCAACTAATCTCTCAAGAGTGTTTAAACATGTTGAAGCGCGCATATATACATTTCCTCCATAACTCGCTCCATTGATAAAATGCCACGAATAAGTTGTTATTGGGTCGAGCTCTACGACGTTTATTGCTGCAGCACGATCTAATTCATAATCATAATAAATAGGAAGTTTTAAAAACCATGATAATGGGATGCCGTTAAAAGCCATGGGCAATGTTCCTGGGCCATAAGCCCAAGCAACGGTTTTTCCGGTAGAATAAGTATTAATCCCTTCATCAAGCCATGCTTCCTCAAATTCATTATTTGCACACATTCCATACCAGTATCCATGCCCGAATTCGTGGATAATTACTCCTTCAGGAGAAAGCACATCCTTACTCGTTAAAATACTTGTCCCGGCTGTAAAAAGAGTTGGATATTCCATACCTCCACTTCTTGTTCGGAAGGGAGGATCCACCATTGTAACAGTTTCATAGGGATAAGGGCCGTACCATATCCCGTAATATTTTATGGCAGCCTTCAAGGCATTAAAATGCCGGTCAATCTGTCCCTTATGCTGAGGCTCTATCAAAAGAATCATCTTTACATCATTGAGTTTCACATCTTCAAAAGGAAGCTGCAGTATACCGGCAACTTCTTCATATTCTTTCTGGCTAACTTCTTTATCTGCAATGAAATCACGCTCGACTTTAATGAAATAAGGATCAGCTGTCCAGGCAAAATCATGGATATTATTCTCTTGATATGTATAAGTCACGGTTTTTTCTGTCTCGTTAGGAGCAGCATTAATTTGTTTTCCTGATGCACCTATAACAAAATCTTCAGGGACAGTAATATCGACTATAAAATCTGCAAAATCAGCATAAAATTCAGAAGAAGAATGGTATTCATGGCAGTTCCAGCCTTTGCCTTCTTCATAAACTCCGGGTTTAGGAAACCACTGCGCAATAAAATATGAATCCTGATAATAACCTGACCTGGCTATAGTCCTAGGAATTTTTGATTGAAATTCAAGTTGAATATAAACCTCTTCACCCGGCTTTATTGCCTCTGGAAAACATACTCTCATAACAGTTTCATCACCTGGATGTTCAGGTTTATCTCTTGTAATAAATTCCATTGTGGGTTTTAAGTCTCTTCCATCAGCCAACTCGATCCTTAGAACATCGATCCATCCCCATTTTCCCTCTTTTACTCTTATGCCACGCATGATATCACTTTTCGATTCCTCAATCATGGTGCTTTTTTCATTCTTGAATGCGTTGTAATAGAGATGAAACCACATATCTTGGACTTCGTCATTTGTCCTGTTGTACCATGTGATATCTTCTTTTCCATAGAGCATTTTATTTTTATCATCCAGCTTTACTTTTATCTCATACGTGATATTGCTTATTCTTTCTTGTGCTGTAAGCTCCCTTGATCCACTTAAAACCAAGGTTGATATCACAGCCAAAAACAAAAATATTAATCTTACATTTTTCATTAAGTCCTCCTTCATGGTATTCTTTATCATGTTTCCTAACATAATTCAAAAAATTTTCAATGTTGAAGAAGACATCTTCTCGAATAAGAAATTGACATCACACAATCAGACGGCTAAACTTTATTAGTCTTTAAAAACTTTTAAATCCAAATGATCAGCCTTTTAGTGCAGGATTTTATTTGAAAACTGGAAAAATGAAAAATGTGATTCATGATAGAATCATCAAAGCTGGTATATTACTAGTTCTCTTTATTGCCGCCCAATCTAATATATTTCCTCAGTCTTTAGAATTTAAAGGACTTTTTTCTGGATGGATTACAGGCAATTCAAAAAATACCAGCATAGGCCTTCGATATATACCCGATTTTTTCATAAAAAAGTCCATTTCAAAAAAATACACTTTCGATGTTGAGTTCTCATTGAATGCTTATGGAACCGGCCGAGTACATTCGATTGACAACATTGAAAAAGATGGCAAAATTAAACCATACCGTCTTTGGTTTCGGTTTTCAGGCTCCCAATTCGAAGTGCGTATAGGACTCCAAAAAATAAACTTCGGTTCGGCAGCTCTCCTGCGGCCGCTGATGTGGTTTGACCGCATCGATCCCCGTGACCCCCTGCAGATAACAGACGGTGTATACGGACTTTTATTTAGATACTATTTTTTAAACAATGCAAACATCTGGTTTTGGGGTCTCTACGGAAATGGTAAAGAAAAAGGATGGGAAGTTATTCCATCAAATGACAGATCGATCGAATACGGAGGACGGTTACAGATCCCGCTTTTTACTGGAGAAATTGCTTTTACTTATCACCATAGAAAAATGGATTTAAGCCAGATGCTGCTTACTCAAATAACTGGATATAACAATAATCCTCCTGAAAACCGCATTGCACTGGACGGAAAATGGGATATAGGTGTCGGCTTCTGGTTCGAAGGATCTATGATACATCAACAATGCAAAGCTCTTCCTTTCGAATGGCGCAGGTCCCTAAATATCGGCCTTGACTATACTTTTGGGGTTGGAAACGGTATTCATATCATGGGTGAACATTTTGTTCTTGAAAATACGAAAACAGCATTTGGGTCAGGAGAAAAGCACAGATTTACTGCCTTATCATTGAGATATCCTGTTGGGCTCCTGGATAATATCACAAGTATTTTTTATTATGACTGGAAAAACAAAGAACTTTACAGNTTTATAAACTGGCAGCGGACATACGACCGCTGGAGCTTCCATGTTATTGGATTCTGGAACCCTGTTCAATTTCAGATATATCAATACCAGAAAGATAATAATTTATTTGCTGGGAAAGGGTTTCAAATCATGGTAGTTTTCAATCATTAATGGAATTTATGTCAAATATTAGACAATAAATGTTGATTTAATATACAATTATGCGGAATATGACAGATGATTCTAGATATCAGGAATGAGGATCCCATGGAAAATTCATTTTTAATAAGAACAGAAAACCTGGTCAAGACTTACCCTATGGGCCAGGGAAAAATTGTAGCTCTGGATCACGTCAGTCTTTCTTTCAAGAAAGGCGAGTTTGCGGGCCTCGTAGGCCCGAGCGGCTCAGGGAAGACAACACTGCTTAATATCATAGGTTCTCTTGACGTTCCATCCCAAGGCAGTACACTTGTTTTAGGGAAAAAAATTGAAGATCTCTCACATAAAAAGGCATCTGAACTGCGAAATAATCATATCGGATTCATTTTCCAGACATTTAATCTGCTTCCGGTATATACAGTGTTTGAAAACGTGGAATTTCCTCTGCTTCTTCAAAGGATGACATCATCAGAACGGAAAAAAAAGGTCATGGAAGCTCTGGGGTGGGTTCATCTGGCTGACAGGACAAAGTCCAAACCTGCCCAGCTTTCTGGAGGAGAGTGCCAGAGGGTTGCAATTGCACGAGCTATTGTCAAAATGCCTGAAATTTTACTGGCTGACGAACCAACAGCAAACCTTGATGCAAAAAATTCCCATCATATTTTACAGACAATGGAAGATATAAACCGTGAACTCGTAACAACATTTATATTTGCCACACATGATGAGAAGGTTATCCAATATCTGAGGCGCAAAATTTTGCTGGTCGACGGAAAAGTTGCAAGGGATGAGGTCATAGAAAATCCAAATAATAAAAGGACTGTACCATGATTATTCCGCGATTGGCATTACGAAATCTCTTTGGTGCTGGTCTGAGGACATGGCTTAATGTTGCTGTTCTGTCATTTGCTTTTGTCGCAATCATCTGGACTCAAGGTCTTATTGAGGGCATGAACAGACAAATAATGCATGATAAAATTGACGCTGAATACGGCGGAGGACAGTACTGGAATGAACACTATAATCCTTACGACCCTCTATCTCTTCAGGATGCTCATTCAAAGTTGCAAAAAGTTCTTCAGAATATGGCCAACAAAGGACAGGCCGCCCCTGTATTAATCCTCCAGGGTACAATCTATCCAGATGGTCGAATAACTCCGGTACTGCTGAAAGGAATCGATCCTTCCCAGTCTTTATTAAGTCTGCCATCACAGTTCCTGGATCAGAATATCGAAGAAATACCGGCACTAATAGGAAGCCGTATGGCCAAAAACTCAGGGCTAAACATAGGTGATGTTTTCACTATTCAATGGCGGGATTCTTATGGTACTTTCGATGCATTGGATGCGAGGATTATGCAGATTATGAACACTCCAGTAGCGAGTATTGACAGCGGCCAGATATGGATTCCTCTTAAAAGGCTTCAAATGATGGCCCAAATGGAGCAAGAAGCAACTCTAATTGTAATAGATAAAACAGTAATGGAAAAAACCCATATTCCCGGATGGACCTTTAAGACTACAGATTTCTTGTTAAGTGATATAAAGTCGCTAGTACAAACCAAAACGATTGGTTCTTCAATAGTGTATGTAATCCTTCTGTTTCTTGCCATGCTGGCCATATTCGACACACAGGTCCTCTCTATTTTCCGCCGTAGGAAAGAAATGGGGACTCTAATGGCTCTGGGTTTACCACGATTCAAGGTGATCCAACTTTTCACGCTGGAGGGAGCCATGCATGGAGTCCTTGCTGCTATCATTGGTGCCATTTACGGAATACCGTTACTGATATATTTTTCCTCCAAAGGATGGGCTATGCCAGAGTCAATCGACAGCTTTGGATTTGCTCTAGGCAAGAAACTTTTTCCGACATACAGTGCCGGATTAGTCATAGGCACAACAATTCTTGTTCTTCTCGTGACTACTATTGTGAGCTATTTACCAACAAGAAAGATCGCGAAACTTAAACCAACAGATGCTTTAAGAGGAAAATTTTCGTGATAAAATTTCTATTCAAAGGTCTTATACGTGATAGATCCAGAAGTCTATTTCCTGTCCTTGTTGTTATCTCAGGAGTAATGCTAACGGTTTTGTTTTACAATTGGATGAATGGAGCTTTATCTGACATTATCTGGTCTAATGCAAAATTTAATACAGGCCACGTGAAAATCATGTCAAGAGCCTATGCAGAAGATTCTGAACAGATACCCAATGACCTGGCATATGTAGGAATTAAAAGTCTATTGGAAAACTTAAACAAAGATTATCCTGATCTTTCTTGGACTCCAAGGATACGCTTCGGGGGTTTACTTGATATACCTGATGAACATGGTGAAACCCGAAACCAGGGTCCTATTGCAGGTATGGCTGTTGACCTATTTTCTGAATCAAGTATAGAGCATGATATCCTTAATCTGAAAAGCGCGCTCGTTATGGGTCATTTACCAGAGAAACCAGGAGAAATTCTAGTCAGTGACGAATTTTTTCAACGTTTAAACATTCAGTTAGGTGAAACAGCCACACTTATAAGTTCAACGATGTACGGAAGTACGGCCACGGCTAATTTTACTGTAGTAGGTACTATCCGTTTTGGGCTCTCAGCCATGGACCGCGGTGCTATGCTTGCAGATATCTCGGATATTCAGATTGCACTGAATATGGAGGATGCTTCAGGAGAGATTTTAGGATTTTTCAATGACTTCCTCTATCGCAACGAAAAGGCCGAAGAAATCGTGACCTTATTCAATACAAAATATCAGGAGAGTGAGGATGAATTCTCGCCTGTTATGAAAACTCTCCGGGACCAGAGTGGTTTAGCTGAATTGTTGGATATGTATGCTTATGTTTCAGGCATAATGTTATTTATTTTCATCCCGGCTATGTCAATTGTGCTGTGGAATGCTGGTCTTATTGGGAGTCTAAGGCGTTATGGTGAGATCGGAGTCCGATTGGCAATGGGTGAAGACAAGGGGCATATCTACCGTTCTATGTTAGCTGAATCACTGATGATAGGATTGATTGGTTCTTTGTTAGGTACTGCTATTGGCCTTGCAATTTCTTACTATCTCCAGGTTAAAGGTATTAATATCGCATCCATGATGAAAAACTCTTCTATGCTGATGTCCAATGTAATGAGGGCTCAAATAACACCTACAAGTTTTGTAATAGGTTTCATTCCGGGCCTTATTGCCACTTTTCTCGGGACATGCATTTCCGGAATAGGGATTTATAAACGGCAGACATCACAACTTTCGAAGGAGCTTGAAGCATGAATCAATTGATACTCACCCTTATCGTTCTTATAGGGACTTCAGTGAATGCACAAACACCTTCTGGAGATTGGATCCTTAGGAAAGTCGATGAAAATATTACTTCTGAAAATAAAATAATAGTAGCTGAAATGATAATTCAAGGCCGCAGAGGCACACGAACAATTAAATCTAAATCATGGATTCATGGAACTGACAAATCTTTCACTGAATATTTGTCTCCTGCACGTGAAAAAGGAACAAAAATGCTCAAACTTGGGGATCAGTTATGGACATATTCTCCATCTTCTGACCGGATAATCAAAATCTCAGGCCATATGCTTCGTCAATCAGTCATGGGTTCTGACCTTTCATACGAGGATATGATGGAAGACCCTGAATTACATAATCTTTACGATGCAAAAGTTGTTGCAGAAGAAACGTTTCTTGAACACAAGTGTTGGTTGTTGGAACTTATTGCAAAAGCAAGCGATATCACTTACTATTCCAGAAAAATCTGGGTGGATAAGGAACATTACATCGCACTTAAGGAAAACCGGTACGCAAGGAGCGGTAAACTTCTAAAAATAACCGAAGTAACAGAAATTATGCGAACCCAGAATCGCTGGGTTGCAAAAAGGGCTGTTTTTAAAAATGTCCTAAAAAAAGGAAACGGGACAGAATTTGTCCTCGAGTCTGTTGATTTTAATACATATATCCCGGAATATATTTTTTCAAAGGCTTCACTGCGGAAGTAATCAGTTTGTATGAATGCCTAATAGAATCTCTTTTAAGCTTTAAAGCTCTTTCATCTTGATGTTTCGAAACCAAACATCATTTCCATGATCCTGCAGCCCAATATGGCCTTCCTGGTATTCGCCGAAATCCGGATATACGGAAAACTTGCTTTCTTTTACCATATTTTTCCAATCAAGAGTCCATAGGTGATATTCAAGCACCGTTTCACCATTTTGCCAGTGTTCGACAAGTCCCTCATTTACATATATTTTTATTTTGTTCCACTCCCCTGCATGTTTTGAATTTTGAGGTTTTGCAGGGATTAAATCATACAATGCTCCAGCCTGCCTGTTTCCATCTTTCCCTTTTTTTGCATCAGGATGCCTTTCATTGTCAAGAATTTGCATCTCTGGAGCTGACTGCCATATAGGCTGATCTTTTTTTTCTTTCCCCATATAAAAAATACCGCTGTTTCCTCCTTCTGATATCTTCCATTCCAGTTTCAGTTCAAAGTTCTTATATATTTTTTCGGTAATTATATCACCACCATGGCCTGCTTCTCCACGTCCAGAGCCAATACAGTGAATCGTACCATCAACTATTTCCCATCCAGCATCGGGAAAGTTTTCTTTGTTATAGCCTCTCCACCCAGTGCTTGTTTCTCCATCAAACAAAAGCAGCCATCCATCGTCGATTTCTTGTTGAGTAAGCTTGTTAATCTGTTCTTCCTGTACGCCTTTCTCTGAAACACAAGAAGCTGTGATAAAACAGGCAAACATTAAAACTAACAATATTATTTTGAAGTTTTTCATTAAAACCTCTCTCTTTAACATTTTCCGATAATCATCAATATTCATCTTTAAACAGTTCAATCTCTTTTAGACTACCTGCATCTTTTCAGGATCCCAGTTTATTATTTTCTTTCCAAAATAGCTCAGATTACTCGCAAGTGCAGGACCTGCAGCCCTTAATCCATATATCGAATTTTCTATAACCGGATTTCCTGTTCTTACAGAATCAAAGAAATTTACAAAGTGGTCATAACGGTCATTGTAATCCTTGGGCGTCTTGTAAAAGATTTCTTTTGGTGGTTGCATAGAGGGCCTTTCTTCAGGAAACCTTTCATAATATTCTTCAAGGAATTTCTTTTGAGTATTCTCAGCAAAAGTGTCAATCATGTAACCAGGTGCCTTTTTCATCTTGCTTTTCCTGAGCGTTACGCCTTCTCCGCTCACTTTAATTTCTCCCTCAGAACCTACCAGGCGAATATTCGAACCGCCACCTGACCCGTCGGCAAAATTGACCCTTAACACAAGATTAAATGCCGGGTGATTCGAAGTTTTTGCATAATCATACACACCAATAAACATATCAGGTACATCCCTTCCATCCTTCCAGTACCTTAATCCCCCAGTCGAGAATATTCTCCGAGGTCCATTCGAACTAGTTATTAAATGTAATCCTGAAAAGAGGTGAACGAACAAATCTCCTGCTACGCCTGTTCCATAATCCTGATAATTTCTCCACCTGAAAAACCTTATAGGATCAAATGGCCTCTTTGTTGTCGGTGCTATATATCTGTCCCAGTCAATTGTCTTTTCGGAAGCATCAGGCGGGATGGAGTACTGCCATGCACCAAGTGCAGATAACCTGTCCCAGTAACCTTCAACAAAATTAAGATCCCCGATTTTCCCTGATTTATATAACTCCTTTGCTTTTTCGTAAATGATCGAGCTCACACGCTGGCTGCCTACGATAAGAGTTTTTTTTGTGCTGTTTTCAGCTCTAATGAGTTCGTGGCCATGTTCAATCTTCTGAACCATCGGTTTTTCCAGATAAACAGCTTTGCCTTTTTTGAGTGCTTCCACAGCAATAATTGAATGATAGTGGTCAGGGGTTGCAATCACGACAGCGTCAATATCCTTTCTGTCCAGTATTTCGTTGTAATCCCGCGTGGTAAAAGTATCTTTTCCAAAGATTTCCTTTGATCTTATCAGCCTCCCATCATACAAATCACAAGCTGCTACCATTTCAACACCATCAACCAATAAGGCTGTCCGCACATCTTCCATTCCCATCCAGCCGGCTCCAATCAAGGCAATATGAATCTTATCATTTTCAGAGATTTTCTTTTTTACTCTAATCCCATGAACTTCTCTGAAAATTCTTTTCCTGTTGGAACTAAGCAGAACTGTAGGTGCTCCTGCTGCTAATGCAGTTGTCAATGTTAATTTCTTTAAAAACGAACGTCTGGAATTTTTGCCTGGAAGTTCACTGTACTGTTTTTTCCCTTCTTTTTTCATCCCCTCTCCTTATTAAATTTATTTGTTATATCACACAATAATAATTTTTATCACCGAAAAAAACCTATGTCAATCACATAACCTGTATTATTTACAATTCGAGGTTACCGCAGGAGCAGTTTGAGTCAGACTAAGAATGTAGTTTTTAGAAAGGGGGATTAATCTCTTTTATCCCAATTGCCTATTAGGTAAGGTTTTAATCTTTCAAATTCCAGACATAGCTGCTCTATTTCCTCTTCGGCTTCCTGATTATTCATATCCTTTGTCTTTAAAACAAAAGATGCAATAAATCCAAAGTAAAGAGGAATCATTGATTCAAGAACCAGGGGAAGACTCATCCCCATGAAAATGTTTTTAAACCTGTGATAAAAAAGGATGTAATCATAGAGAATGTTTACCCAGAGATGATTTGAAAAATCAAAATTCTTCTTTTGAAGCAGTATTATCTTTTCTAGTCCCTCTTGATTTTCTTTTTTCAATATTTCCTGCCATATGCAGTTAAATTTCTTATGCCCTTTACGAAAAATATGGAAAAGCTCGTTAAAATCCTGAGAGACCTCTTCAGGAACAACACTGGCTTGAAAACCAAAAGTTGTCAGGTCAACACTCTTCTTTATTTTCTTCCATATTTCATAATTTTCTTCAACAAGAGAGAAAATAGTTCCTATCACTTGCTTAAACATTGGAGCAAGCGTTGCTATGTTTTTTGGATTATGGATTTTTGCTCCAAGGAAAGATTGACAGACCTTAAAACTATTTGCCAAGGCAATTGTTGTCATCCAGATGTCAATACCATAATAAGCTACATCGGTATCCCAGATATCTTTGAATATGTAATGGTTAAGAATATCTGCAGAAAAACCGAATTCTCCACCGATTGGCTGGCGTATCCTTTTCCCATAAAGAGCTCTGGTTATTGGATAAATTATAGAATTAGTTATTGTGCCATCATATTTATGACGTGAATAAAGTGGAGCAACATAATCAAAATCCTTAAAAATAATAGGTCCGGCTAAAAGCTGGATCCACTCAGGGGTTATTGAACGCAGGTCAGAATCAACAACAACAACAGCTTTAACCTTTAACTCATGAGCAATTTCAAATATTCTCCTGAAGGCTTTCCCTTTACCAGGTGCTCCTCTGAAACTTGTAACCACTTCTGAAATAGGCATTTGAAGGCTCCTGGTGAAAGGATGCATTTCGTGGGAGATAAGGATCGTATCAAGTTCATCATAATCATTAATGTGATTGCGAATTACTTTTCTGGTGTTATCTGAAGAGCCGCAGTCAGAGTTAACAATGACACTTTTATATTTTGGAAAATATTTCGTAAGCCCGAGGCGAACTGCTTTTATAACATGCCCTATTGTATTTTCATTGTTATAACTTGGAATACCAACTAAAATATCAGCTTTTTTTATTTTTCCAATCCGCTCTTGTGTTTTTGGTGTAAGCGAAATTTTATTGTTCATTATAATTTGTTCATTATAATATTTATTGTCTATTATAATATGATAAATAAGAAGTTTTATTTTAAAGGATATGTTCATTCTCCGTCAATCATCTTTTTGGATGGTTTGTGGGGTGATTTATCTACTTTTTTTATAACCTTAAAAGATGAAGGAAATTTAGTATTTCAAATATAATCTATAAGTTTTGAAAATCATTCAAAATACGGGATTTTACAAGTATATAAATTGACACAGGTTATTTTTTTTTCTATCCTATCGGAAGAAGGTTTTTTTTATTTTAAATATAATGGAATATTTCTTAGGGGGATGAAATGTCGGATTTTTTCCAAAATGGAATTATCACCACTTTTCATAAATTAGGAGAATTAGACCTTAAAAAACTTGAAGATGCTTTAAGAGGATTTTCAAGAATAAGACCCATAGCACTTATTCTGCCTTCTCTTTATAGGGAATTTTCGAGCGGTTCCCTTCAAAATATCATGAATACATTGAGAAAGGTAAATTACCTCAATGAAATCGTCCTCTGTTTGGACAAGGCAAACTTACAACAATTTAAAAAGGTTAAAAAAAATTTCTTTTCAGTAAAAAAACTTACTATCATCTGGAATGATAGTCCTCGGATGAAAGAACTTTATCACCTTCTAGATAATAATAATTTATCTCCGGGAAGAGAAGGAAAAGGAAGGGCAGTCTGGATTTCCCTGGGTTACATTCTGGCAAGAAGAAAAAGCCGTGTCATTGTAATACACGATTGTGATATTGTTAACTACAGCAGGATTCTTCTAGCTCGCCTCTGTTATCCTGTTACAACAACACATTCTGAATATGAATTCTGCAAGGGATATTACAGCCGAATAAATGGCAAAATGTACGGCCGTGCAACCAGGTTATTTTTCACTCCATTCATTCGGGCTCTTGAAAAAATCTTAGGCTATTTACCATTTCTAGTCTTCATGGACAGCTTCCGTTATGCATTATCTGGCGAGATTTCCATAAGAAGGGATCTTGCGATGGCTATGCGAATACCAAGTGATTGGGGCCTGGAAGTAGGCACTCTCGCCGAAGTTTACAGAAATATGTCATTGAACAGAATCTGCCAGGTTGATATTGCAGATACATACGAACATAAACATCAGGCTCTAGTGCCAAATGATACTGAAAAGGGAGTTTTGAAAATGACTGTGGATATCACCAAATCCATCTTTAGAAATCTAGCTCTTGAAGGGGTGCAATTCTCCGAAGGCTTTTTCAAGACATTGAGCAATATTTATCTGAAAATTGCACAAGAGACTGTCATTCGTTACGAGAATGACGCAGCCATAAATGGATTAGATTTTGACCGTCACAGCGAATCTTTATGTGTGGAGGCTTTTGCCGAAGCTATAAAAAAAGCAGGAGATGATTTCTGGCAAAATCCATCTTCCTCTCTCCTAATTCCAAACTGGCATAGAATAACGGCAGCTCTCCCTAATTTTTTTGACCTTTTGACTGAAACAGTAAAAAAAGATTCCTAGTAAAAGATAAAAACCGAACATAGCTCCTCCATCAGCATAGAACAAACCGTCCTTTCTTCCTAGTTTATTATATGGATAGCTTTTCCTTGAGCTTTCAATGCTGCCTCTGCAACAGATTCAGATAATGTAGGGTGAATGTGAATAGATGAAGAGACATCTTGTAGCGTCATTCCATTTTCTATTGCTAATGTCATCTCAGCAATAAGCTCACTGGCATTAGGGGCAAGAATATGTGCTCCAACAATCTTTTCCTTTTTATCGGCTATGATTTTTACTGCTCCCTCGATACTACCCATAGACAAAGCTCTCCCATTTGCCTGGAGAGAGAATAACCCTGTTTTTACCATGATACCTCTTTCCTTTGCTTCCTGCTCTGAAAGGCCAACAGATGAAAATTCAGGCTCTGAAAACACAGCCATCGGGAGTGCATTATAATTAACAGTCTTTGTTAATCCAGAGGCATTTTCAGACGCAGCTATTCCTTCATGCAAAGCTTTATGTGCCAGAAGCTTGCCTCCAATAAGGTCTCCAATAGCATAAACTCCAGGGACGCTCGTCTCAAACCTGGAATTTACTTTAACAAATCCTTTTTCATCCAGGTCGAGTTCTGGAAGAGCTTCTTTTAAATCTTCAGAATTAGGCCTGCGGCCAGTTGCTAATAGAATTTTATCTGTATTAAAATCAAATGGATTCTGATCTTTCAAACAAGTACCCTTGAGATATATATTCCCATCCTTAATAAAACATTCTTCTATTCTCATCTGAGTAAATATTTTCAATCCCTGGTCTTTTAGGACTCTTTCCATTCGGAATATGATATCTCTTTCACTCCCTGGTAGAATAGTCGGCATAATCTCTAGAATTGAGACATCACTCCCAAGCCTCTGAAAAATAGTACCCATTTCCAGGCCAATAGGACCAGCCCCTACAATTATCAATCTTCGTGGAATATTTTCTAATTCCAGAGCTTCCCTGCTTGTTATGATATTCTTCATGTTTGTCTTTAAAAAAGGAAGATCTGCCGGCCTGCTTCCTGTTGCAAGAATAATTTTATCTGTTTTGAATATTTTTTCCCCTTCTTCGCAGGAAATTTCGATATGATTCTTACTCCTTAATAAAGCTTTTCCTTTCACAACATTAACGCCGTTCTTTTTCAATAGAAACTCTACTCCTTTTACAAGTTTCTTCACAATTTTTCCCTTTTCCTCCTGTATCCTTTTCCAATTACATTTAAATGCTTCAAATTTACCTTCAATATTTTTGTTCTCTTTTAAGTCTCTAAAAATCTTTGTTTGATGCAAAAGGTACTTGGTTGGTATGCATCCATAATTCATACAGGTCCCTCCAACCTCATCCCTTTCAAACAATACTACTCTTCTTTTAAGCTGGGCTCCTCTAATTGCAGCCACATAGCCCCCTGGCCCTCCTCCAACAATCCCTATATCATATTTATCATCCATTTTTTCCTCACTTTTTTAACCTGGATTATTCATAAATTATGCCGATAACAATATATATTTTCCATTATATCTGCCAGTTACGTTGATTTTTCCTTCAGCATAACATTTAACTCTTTTCCCATGCACTT
>AWNV01000040.1 GCA_000493965.1 Candidatus Aminicenans sakinawicola JGI OTU-1 | reverse complement strand
GATAAACAAGAACAGTTCCATAAGGTCTCTTACTTTAATGATCCTCTGCTCTGCCGGTTTTTCACTCGTGAGGTCTTCTCACTTCTCCTGCGCAAACAGTTGATCCATCAAAACCTTGTCCAAAAGATACTGCACTGGCGTCATACTGGATTCAATGTGCACAGCAAAGTCAGGACTGAGAGTAAAGACGAGACTGAGCGCGTGGGCAAATACATGATAAGACCTATTCTCTCTCCTCTGTGGATTTTTTGTTGACTGGTCTTGTTTTTTATGTGTATTATTGTTACGGAAAAACGAATTCCCTATCTTTTAAACTTTCTTGGAGGCCGGCGGTGCATTGTTGCCTGTTCATATGCGTATGCAATCCTTATAAGATCCGGCTCCCCGAACAGCTTCCCCACGATCTGCAGTCCAGCAGGCAGATTTTTATAAGTAAATCCCATCGGCACATTAAACGCCGGCAGTCCTGTGTGCGGCGGAATGAGCTGGCTGTTATCTCCGGCAGTGCTCTTGTAGTCACCTAGTCTTGTGGGAGGGTTATTCCATGTCGGATATACTATTACGTCGACTTTTTGTTCTTCCATTGCCTTTAATACTGCCTCCCGAAAAGCTATATTGCGGGGTTCATGATAGATGTCCTTGCATGCTGGCTCCTCCTGAAGGGGAACTTCCAATGCCTTATACAGCCTTTTTTTTATCTTTATCGAAAAAAGCCCAGAATTGTACACATCAAGCAGACTTTTAACAGGGGCATTTTCGCCAAGGGATGCAAAATACTGATTTATGTCATGACGAAACATATCACACCATAAGCTTCTAGAAAGCCTGCCAAAATCCTCAATGACAAAGGGGTCAATGATTTCGGCTCCCTGTGACTGCATATCATCAAGAGCTTTTTCAAAAAGGGCAATGACTTTAGGGTCTGCTTTTGGCCTGTCTGTATAGAAACGAAAAACGCCTATTCTGACTCCCTGAAGACCTGTTTTATCGAGAAATTGTAAGTAATTATCCGGCAATTTCCCTCTACACATTTCTGTTATCGAGTCTGCAGAGTCATAGCCTGCTATCACTTCCAATATTCTCACGGCATCCTCGACCGTACGTGTTAGAGGTCCACCAATATCATTGCGTAAATAGAGAGGAATAATGCCGTCCCGGCTTGTAAGGCCCATTGTAGATCGAATTCCGACAAGGCAGCAGTGCGAAGCAGGCCCGCGGATTGAATTTCCCGTATCTGTGCCCATGCCTACGGCTCCAAGGTTGGCAGCAACTGATGCCGCTGTGCCCCCGCTGGAGCCAGCCGGAACCCGGCTCAGATCGTATGGATTTCGTGTTACTCCTCCGATGGAACTGACTGTTTCATAAGGGCTGAAAGCCCATTCTGCCATGTTCGACTTTGCCAGAACTATGGCGCCGGCCTCGCGAAGCTTTCTCACCTGGAAGGCATCATCAGGCGGAAGAAATCCTTTAAGCGCCTCAGACCCCGCCGTTGTCTGCAGGTCATGTGTTTCGTAATTATCCTTGACTATAACAGGAATCCCGTGCAACGGCCGCAGCCTGCCCGTTTGCCTGAATTCCTCATCAAGTTCATCGGCTCTCTTTAAGGCATTGGGATTAATGACAATGATGGAATTCAGTCTTTTCGGCTGGTCATACTTTTTAATGCGCTTTAAATAAGTCTCCACCAGTTCACGGGATGTGAGTTCCCCCTTCTGATACGCTTCATGGATATCTGCGATTGTGGCTTCGACAATATGAAAACCTTCTGGTTTTGACTTCTTATCTCTACTTGTTTTTTGACCGCATCCTACCATTAAAGCCAGCACGAAAAATGCCAAAAAAACGGTTCTCGATACAATCTCAGCTTTTATCATTCCAAAATCTCCATACTAATGATAACTTATTTGATTTCAATAAAATCTTCAATGGAAAACCACAGCACCTTCTGCAGAAACGTATCAATTTTTGAGGGAATTGTAAAGCCTAAGATTCCTGCCCTTTTCCCATCCACAGGCCACAAACTTCAGTTTGACAATGCGTCAGAGCTACTTTACTATATTTCATATAACGATGAATATTCCAAATGCTCTCACCTTACTTAGAATAATTGCGATTCCTGTCCTTGTTGTAATTCTCCTTATTCAATTTGAAGGAAGAGAGCTTGCAGCTTTAATAGTTTTTGTCCTTGCAGCCCTAACCGATATGCTTGATGGATTCTGGGCAAGGCAAAAAAAACAGATAACAGTTTTAGGTCAGCTCTTAGACCCGATAGCAGATAAGCTGCTTATCACTTCAGCCTTAATCTGTCTTGTAGGATTAAGGACTGTACCGGCCTGGATGGCTGTCATAATCATAGGAAGGGAAATTTCAGTTACAGGATTCAGGGCTATCGCATCTTCTAAGAAAATCAGTATCCCTGCTTCCATACTGGGAAAAATCAAAATGAATACAGAAACCATCACAGTTGCCCTGTTGATACTTGGGAAAAGATATCTCGGAAATCTTTATTTCCTTTCACAAATAGGCCTCTGGCTGGTGATTGTTACAGCAGTCCTATCAGCTTTAGAATATTTTATTAAATTCGGTCCAAAAGTCCTCTCGAAGGACTAAAGTAAAACTAATATAAAAAGGAAGATACACTGCGAATTCTCTCAAATTTTATTAACCTGAATTATTCATTAAACCTGTGAATAATCCATGCTAACTAAAAAGCACAACTCATGACTGCATCCAAACAAAGGAGTGAAAATGCGTAATAAAATAATACAATCGAACATAATTACATGCATATTAATTCTCATGCTAGCTATTCCGCTGGCCGCCACAGAGAAGAACATCCCCAATAAAACAGTAAATATTTCTATAGATTCATGGCTTGTACTCGGCCCATTTCCTGTCCCTCTTCCAGCATTTAACAACGACATAAAAAGAAAATTTTCAGTTTCCGATCTTCTTGTATTCGACGAAGTCGATATATCTTTACTTAAACCCAAAGCCAAAAGTGAACTGCACTGGCATGAAGGCAATCCTGTGCAGTGGAAAAATATTAATGCAGGAGAAAAAGGTATCGTTCTTGCCGGGCTTCCTAACGAACCTTCCTCTGCTTACTTGGGATTTTATCTTGATGTTAAAAGATGGACAAGAGCAAAATTGTCCTTAAGAAGCCCCCAGGTATTACGTATCTACCTTGACGGGAAACTCATCACAACTAAAGCCAAAGTCAACAAGAGCATAAAGGAAAATGCCTCCTTTGAGGGAGAAAAAGTCACAGATTACTTAAAACTCGAAACCGGAAAACATCTTGTGATTGTAAAAACCGTTTACGATCCGGAATCGAATTCAGACTGGGCCATCCAGGCATCAATCTCATTCGATGAAAAATTTACTTCCCTTCCTCCAACCATAACCTTGTCTCCGGATGAGATAATGACAATTACACATCTTCTGGACGGTCCTAAAGCCGTCGGAATCTCCATATCTCCTGACGGCACAACAGCCGCCCTTTCAATAAAACAGACTCTTCCTCCAAGTAATGATACTGAAACCTGGATCGAAATGTACCGCGTGAGCGACGGATGCCTTCTCCAGACATACCGCGGAGGAACAAAAATATCAAGGATCAACTGGGCCCCGTGCGGAAAAAAATTCTCCTATACAACCCATGACAAAAAGCATGGAACAATATGGGTCGTTGACCTGGAAGCAGGTTCAACTATACCCCTCCTCAAAAACATAAAAAATCTAGGGTTTCATGTATGGTCCCCTGACTCATGCTATATTATATATTCGGTAACAGAAATCGGAGAATCAGACATAGCCGGCGTCAAAAGATTCAAAAATATGGCCGACAGACAGCCCCAATGGAGAGACCGAAATTTTCTTTTCAGAGTCAGCACTCTGGACGGCATCCGTCAGAGACTAACAGCAGGAAAACTCACAACATCTTTCAACAGCATAAGCCCAGACGGGAAAAAACTCATATTCACACGCTCTGTGATAGATTATTCTGAGCGTCCCTATGAGAAAACCGAGCTCTACTCTATGGACTTTGAAACAATGGAAGCCAAACTTCTGTGGAAAGGAAAATGGTTTGGAAATGCCCAATGCTCTCCTGACGGGAAAAAACTACTTATTCTGGGAGGCCCGTCCCTATTTGGAAAGACAGGAATAAATGTTCCTAACAACTTGATTCCGAATGAATATGACACACAGGCTTATTTGTTTGACCTGGAAACAAAAAAAGCAGAATCTATCACCAAAAATTTCAATCCATCTATAAACCGGGGAATCTGGAGTAAAACAGAAAATTGCATTTATTTTATTACTACTGACCGTTCTTTCGTCCATCTTTACAAATATAACCTCGACAAAAAAACATTTGAATTTATTGACTGCGGAGTCGAAGCCATCGAGCAATTTAATCTAGCAGAGAAAAAGCCAGAAGCTGCTTATATAGGCTCTAGTGCCTCAATTCCTCAAAAGGCATATTTAATAGACCTGCAAAATAACAAATACCGCCTCTTTCAGGATCCGGGAAAGGATGATTTTTCAGATGTTAAGTTCGGGAAAGTAGAACGCTGGGCATTTAAAAATAAAAAAGGGATTGTAATAGAAGGCCGGGTGTACTATCCACCAGGATTTGATAAAAATAAAAAATATCCCTGCATCGTAAATTATTATGGAGGAACAAGTCCAATAACACGCAATTTTGGCGGGCGGTATCCCCTCAATTTATATACTGCACAAGGCTGTATAGTCTATGTACTCCAGCCAAGCGGAGCAACAGGATTCGGACAGGAATTCTCTGCTTTCCATGTGAATGATTGGGGAACCATTGTAGCAGATGAAATCATATACGGTGTAAATAAATTCTTAGCGGCTCATCCTTTTGTAGACACCACAAGATTAGGATGCATCGGAGCTTCTTATGGAGGATTCATGACAATGTACCTGCTGACCCGGACCAATATCTTTTCCGCTGCCGTTGCCCACGCCGGCATCAGTTCTATATCCAGCTACTGGGGTGAAGGATACTGGGGATATTCCTACAGTGCCATAGCCTCTGCCAACAGTTTCCCATGGAACCGCAAGGATATCTACGTGCGTCAGAGCCCTCTGTTCAATGCCGACAAGATCGCAACCCCTCTGCTTCTCCTGCACGGCTCGGTAGATACTAACGTCCCGCCCGGCGAAAGCACCCAATTGTTCACGGCTCTCAAAATCCTTGGAAGAGAAGTGGAATATATCCAGATTTCTGATCAAAATCATCATATTATGACTTACGACAAGAGAATCCTCTGGACAAAGACCATTATGGCATGGTTTGATAGATGGCTTAAAAAGCAGCCCGAATGGTGGGATGACCTTTACCCAAACAAATAGTCCGGACTTGCACGAAATATGAAAAATTCCGATAATAGATTTGGAATCTATCGATCTTTTGAGCAGCGCCCTCGCAGGCCGAAGGCCGAGAAAACGTCTGCTTCAAAAGACATGACATGCCTCCTCGAAATTTGTAGTTGACGATCGACCCAACATATATTATACAGCCGTTTTGCCTGTATAAATACGGCATTTATCGCTTCCTATTGCGGTATCCGGATTAAGCGAAACAGGGAATAACGTATTAAATATAAACAGTTTTGTCCTGACCATCATCTTTTTACCGTCGGTGTTCTGCAGAAAATATTGCCGTCTAAACAGATACTATCAAAGCTTATTGCGATAATTCAAGAAATATTTGAATGGTTTGATTCATTATAATTCATTTTTGTGTATTGATAGTATGCATAATATGTTGTATGCTTTATACAGGAGGTGATACATATGACACGCTTGAATATTACATTGCCAGATGAAATAGCAAAAAAAATAGCAAATAAACCTAATAAAAGCCATTTCATTGCTGAGGCATTGAAGGAAAAGATTGAACGAGAAAAGCAGGCACAAATAGAACATCTCCTGTTAGAAGGCTATAATGCAACATCTAAAGAAGATTCAAAGTTGCAGGCTGACTGGGAAAAACAGGGATAGAAGGATGGAAATGAGAAAATTTCCCGAAAGAGGAGAAATTTATCTTGTATGCTTGGATCCAAAGATTGGCTCAGAAATCAATAAAACTCGTCCCGCTTTAATAATTTCCAATGACATAAATAATCAAGCTGCACAAACTGTAACTGTTATCCCTATCACTTCTATCACAGAAAAGGTTTACCCTTTCGAAACACTTTTACCCTCTCAAGAATCAGGACTCTCTAAAGATTCTAAAGCAAAATGTAACCAGATAAGAACCATCGATAAAAAACGATTGGTAAAATCTCTAGGAAAAGTTTCCGTAGAAAAATTAAAAGAAATCGAGGGCTCTTTACTTATACATTTAGGAATGTATTTTGATTTTAATAAATAGCCTAACAACACGCTGGAGTGTGACATGGAAAACGATTGCGCGTTTCCCACGCTCCTAAGCTCCAGCATTATTTGTATGAAAAACGGAGGATTTAATAGATGACATGCAAAAAAGAACTGGTTGCATACTGCGGTTTGTATTGCGGTGAATGCCCCTATCATACTGGCAGGATCCCTGATTTGGCAAGAGATCTGAGAAAGGAGTTACGGAGCGTAAGATTTGACAAAACAGCGGAGGCGCTTTCAGAACTATCTTTCTTCCGCATGTTCAAGGACTACGAACAATGCTATGGTGTTCTTGGCGGTATGGTGAAACTCCGTTGTAACCATGCCTGTAGAGGCGGCGGTGGCAATCCATACTGCAAAATCAGAAAGTGCTGCCAGAAAAAGGAAATTGAAGGATGCTGGCTTTGCGACGAATTTGAGACCTGTGAGAAACTAAATGAGTTAGAAGCAAATCATGGTGTTGCCCACATCAAAAACCTGCGAAGAATCAAGAAAAACGGAATTGATAGCTTTCTTGACGGGCAAAAACACTGGTATGTGAAACCAAATTAGATTAGATGTATATTGCCATGATAGGCAGAACATCTAACAATTATATGAAAAGAAACAATTTTAAGATTATTTATGAGAAGAAACCAAAGATTACTATAATAGGGTGGCGTTTCAGTATAATATTTCAAAAAAGTTCAAATGACTATCATAAATAAATTCTTACGGGCCTCGGCACTCAAAATTGCTTTGCAACTTTGCCCTAACGGATCGTCAGCGGATATAAGGCTCCGTTTAACTTCGTCAAAATTCACCGATAGGTGAACTTCCTTTATCAGCCAAGGTTAATCGAGCTAATAAAATAGAGAGGTGATGATTAGCGATTTATTATTTGGATTAGCAATCCTAAGTGCTGATTGGGGAGTAGTATCCTCAATAAATGTCGATACGATTTATGAAAACATTTGTATCAAGATGTTTTTTAATATGTTTTAATAAAACATGTAGTGTACTCGTTCAGATTCTTGGCATTTTACAGGGACTTGAAACGGGCAAATTAGGGCAATATGGGACATGATACGACATTTTTAGGGATAATATTGACAACAGTGAAATTATTTTAAAAAACTGGTTCATTATGGGTTCTATCCTAACAATTTTTGGGAATACGGATCCAGCACTCCCCATTTTTAGCTTGGTTGTCAACGCGTTTTATAGGCTGACTAATAAGAGGCAATACCATAACAACAAAGGTTCCCAATAGTAGGAAATCCTTTATCTTATCTTCCAATTGCATGGATTATCTAATTTGCCTTTTCTATTCCAGTGTAAGTATCTTCGAAATTCGGATATCTGCCGAAGAACTCCCGGCCATGATGGTAAAATCTCCTGGTTCAACGATCCATTCGTCTGTTTTTTCGTCATAAAAGGCAAACGCAGCTTTATCAAGAGTGAAGGTCAATGTCCGTTTCTCGCCAGGTTTGAGAGTGATTGGTGAGACGATCGAGCTGGTTGAAATAATCAGAACCCAGATCTCGACCGCGAATGGAATCAGAATAAGCCACCACTTTTAATCCGTTTTGCCCTTATCTCCGGAAAACTCATAATCCTGCCATGCGACAACCTCTGATCCATCATCAAATAAGCCGAGTTTGAACTTGGCTCGTAAAACATTTTTAACGGCCTCATCGAGAAGTTCAGCCGGGATAGCACCATTGCTCATGCCTTCAACAAGCGGAGCGCCATAAGCACGCCCTGTATCCCAAGGCCGTTCCCAGGCTAAATCCATGAAATTTTCTCTTTCCTGAGGATTGCTTATTGAGCGGTATATTTAAAAAGGTTCGAGGTAAGGTTTTGGCTGTTGATGGTATAAGCTTTGAGGTTAAGGCAGCACAAACCCTAGACAAGGAAATTTCTCTAACGGAGGCTTGCATTTTAGTTAAGTCTACATATAATAATAAAAATATTGCTTTAAAATGTGTTAAACTGTATTATTTTAGTCAATCTTTTTATTACGAGATCCGCGGTTTTAACCACAAACTTTGATGACTAGAAAAGCAAATATTAAAGACGTACATCAGATTCATAAGTCAGCAGTAAGAGGAGGCAAGCAATGGATTATTTTTTGACTGAAGAACAGATGATGATTAAGGAGTTATGTCACAGGATTGCCGAGGAGAAAGTTCGCCCGGTTACAGCAGAACTCGATGAAAAGGATGAATTTTCCTGGGATGTTATAAAGGCAATTGCACAAGCAGATTTATTCGCAATATTCATTCCGCAAGAGTATGGCGGCACACTAAGCCTTGCGCCAAACCAGAAGATAGGAGGGGTTTTAGATGTATGTATTGCTACTGAGGAGATTTCTCGTGCCTGCGGCGGCATTGCGGTTTCTTATGCAGCCTCTGTATTGGGCAGTTTTCCTATTCTTATTCAGGGCACTGAAGAGCAGAAGAAAAAATATCTTCCTGACCTGGCCAGTGGCAAGAAGTTGGCGGCTTTTGGTTTAACCGAGCCGGAGGCAGGCTCTGATGTATCAGCAATAAAGACTAGCGCTACCAGAGACGGTGATTATTATATTTTAAACGGCACAAAGCACTTTATTACTAATGGCGGAGAGGCAGAAATCTATACGATTATTGCCATGACAGATAAAAATAAGGGGCCTCGAGGTGTTTCGGCCTTTATCGTAGAAAAAGGAACACCTGGTTTTGCTTTCGGAAAGAAAGAAAATAAGATGGGAATCCGGGCTTCGGCAACAAGGGAACTGATATTTACGGACTGTAAGATACCCAAAGAGAACTTATTAGGTAAGGAAGGCATGGGATTTATTGTCACTATGAGAACATTTGATATGTCGCGTCCAGGGGTAGCTGCACAAGCCCTAGGTGTTGCCCAAGGGGCTTTAGATATAACCTTGCAATACGCTAAACAGAGGCATCAGTTTGGCAGACCTATTTCTAGTTTTCAGGGTATCCAATGGATGCTGGCAGACATGGCCACTCAGATAGAAGCTGCGCGCGCGCTTATTTATGCTACGGCTCGTATGATTGATTCGGGTATAACAAACGTGGCTAAGGAATCGGCAATGACAAAGTTGTTTGCTTCTGATACTGCTATGCGTGTTACAACTGATTGCGTGCAGATTTTTGGTGGCTATGGCTACATGAAGGATTATCCTGCGGAGAAATATATGCGCGATGCCAAAATTACGCAGATTTACGAGGGGACTAATCAGATTCAAAGGAACATTATTGCTTTGCAAATGATTAAAGAAATGGCTAACAAATAAGCGTATAGCGGCTAGAAAAAACAATAAACGCTAAAATCTAATGAATATAATAGTTTGTATAAAACAGGTGCCTGAGACTACAAAGGTAAAGATTAATCCCGAAACCAATACCTTGATTCGCGAAGGAGTAAAGTCGATTATCAATCCCTTTGATATGTATGCTATCGAAGAAGCTATACGTCTTAAAGAGCGGTTCGGCGGCAAGGTTACAGTAATAACCATGGGGCCGCCCCAGGCAGAAAGTGCTCTGCGAGAAGCCATATCCATGGGAGCTGATGAGGCAGTGCTCATTTGCGATCGCGCCTTTGCCGGCAGCGACACGTGGGCAACCAGTTTTACTTTAGCTTCTGCAATAAAAAAGATAGGAGACTATAATCTGATAATTTGCGGCAAGCAAGCTTCGGACGGGGATACTGCCCAGGTAGGACCGGGAATTTCTGTGCATCTGGATATCCCACAGGTTACTTATGTGAAAAAGATAGAAGAAATTACTGACAAGAAGGCTCGCGTTGAAAGAATGACTGAGGAGGGTTATGAAGTAATCGAAGCGCCCCTGCCGCTATTAATTAGCGTGGTTAAGGAAATAAATGAGCCGCGTATTCCCAGCTTAAGAGGAATGATGAAGGCAAAGAAGGCAGAGATTAAATCTTTGGGTACGAAAGATATCGCAGTTGATTCTGAGCAGGTCGGTTTAAAGGGTTCTCCTACTCAGGTAGTAAAGATTTTTACTCCTGTACCGCGTAAGGGCGGTCAGATTCTTCAAGGTGATACTGCTGATGTGGTAAATAAATTAGCAGAGTTGTTAAAGCCAGAGATAAGCGCATAGCAGTATGACGATTAAAATAATCACAGAAAAATGTACGGGCTGTAGTTTATGTATAAAGACTTGCCCTTTTGGTGCCATAAGCATTATTGATAAGAAAGCAGTTATCGATTCTAACAACTGTAATCTATGCGGGGCGTGTGTGGATGCCTGTAAACTTAAGGCTATTATTCTGGATAAGCCAAAAGCCCGGACAGCAAAAATAAATCTAGAAGATTACAAAGGGGTATGGGTGTTTGCTGAACAGAAAAAATCAAAGGTCCAGCCTGTGGTTTTTGAGCTCTTGGCTAAAGCCAGAGAATTGGCAAAAAAGTTAAATACCGAAGTTGGGGCCGTGCTCTTAGGCAATGATTTGGGAGATGGAATTCAGGATTTGATTTCTTATGGTGCAGATAAGGTTTATGTAGTGCAGGACCAGAAGCTGGCTAACTTTCAGGATCAGCCTTATACCAAGGTGTTGGTTGAGTTAGTCAATAAATATAAACCCCAGATAGTATTAGCAGGCGCCACCTCCATTGGCCGTTCATTGGTTTCTCGCGTAGCGGTTAAAATAAATACAGGCTTGACTGCTGATTGTACGGGTCTTGACATTGACGAAGAAAAGAAGATTCTTCTGCAGACACGACCGGCATTTGGCGGCAATATTATGGCAACGATTATCACGCCTAATCATCGTCCTCAGATGGCTACGGTAAGACACAAGGTGTTTACTGCCACTCCTTACGATAAACAAAGAAAAGGCCAAATTATATCTGAGAAATTCAATGATGAAATTCTGTCTACTCAAGTGAAATTGCTGGATATTGTTGAAGAATTAGAATCTACAGTGAATCTCTCGGAAGCAGATATTATTGTTTCCGGGGGTAGAGGCATGAGGGGCCCTGAGAATTTTCCTCTATTGGAAGAATTAGCCAAAGTTCTTAATGCTGCTGTTGGTGCTTCGCGCCCCGCGGTAGATGCCAACTGGATACCTTATTCACACCAGGTAGGACAAACCGGAAGGACGGTTTGTCCGAAGGTATATATTGCATGCGGTATTTCCGGGCAAATTCAGCATTTGGTAGGCATGCAGTCTTCTGATGTGATAGTTGCAATTAACAAAGATCCTAGTGCGCCGATATTTAAGATAGCCACCTATGGAATCGTGGGCGATCTTTTTGAAATTGTACCTGCCTTGACAAAAAAATTCAAAAATAAATAGGGACACATCCTATTTTTCATGCTTCCGTGGACTTCCCTTTGGTCCGGTGTTAATGACAATCACGAGCATCTCAGCTATTTTTTCCGTAAATTTTTCGTATGAAATTTTTTCTTTCCTTAGGATTTTTATTGACTGGATGTGTATTTTCCCGGTATTATCGTGAATGAAGCAGCTTAGAGGGTGGAAATTTGATGAAATTTAGAGAAAATCCTAAGTTCAAAAAAACGGAACCGGATAAAACAAGCAGAAGAAGCTTTCTAAAAAAAGCAGTTAAAGGAATAGGCACATTATTCTTAGCAGGCTACATAGGACTAATACCAATAGCATGCAAGAAAACACCATTCACACCAGAACCACCGCCAACACCACCGCACCAGGTAATAGTGAAAGTAGACTTCTACAACCACACACAAGGAATAATAGGAGAAAAAACATATTCTGGCATGAGCAGCCAGCCAGGACTAATAATAAAAGTAAATGACTGCCCAAACACCAGCACAGTGGACTCAAAAAGAATAGCAGTAAGACAAGAAGGCCAGGGAGGAGGACTTGGAAAACTAATAAATTTCTCAAGAACAGGAGAAACAAACACCAGCTTCCCAGAAGAAAACACAACAACATACCAGGCATACCTGATGACCATCACAAACCCATACGATAAGGGTAATCTTAATCTTGTTGGCAAGAACTTATGGGCTTATGTATTTGTAAAAGACAGTAAGACATGAAGTCCCAACTAAAAGACAAAACCCTGTTTTTTTTATTGGGTTTTAATAAAAAAAAGTTTGCTTTTAACGAAATATTTATATATGATATGTGTATTATGAATACATAAAATTAATAAAAAGTATGCATTAAAAAAATGGAAAAAAAAGACTTAAAACAAGTAATCATAGACCAAAAAGATGAATTAAAAGATTTAATAAAAATTGAAAGAATAATAGATAGAGAATTCCTAAGCAAATATAAAAAACACATAAACTCAAACATAATAAAAGTCATAACAGGCATTAGAAGATGCGGTAAATCAATATTCTCATATCAGCTATTAAAAGAAAAAGATTTTGCTTATATAAATCTTGATGATGAAAGATTAATCACCCTAGAGACAAAAGACTTGAATAATATTCTAGAAATTTTTTACGAGATTCACGGAAACTTTAAATTTATTCTACTAGACGAAGTACAAAACATTTATGGCTGGGAACTATTTGTTAATAGATTAAAAAGACAAGGATTTAACTTAATAGTCACAGGCAGCAACGCAAAACTACTAAGCAAAGAACTAGCCACACACCTAACAGGCAGACACATACCCCTAGAACTATTTCCCTTTTCCTTTAGAGAATTCCTAAATTATCATAACATAAGCACAAAAACTTTACTCTCAACAAAAGAAACCGGACTAATAAAAAGAAAACTTAATGAATACATAAAAACCGGTGGTCTTCCAGAAACATTAAAGAAAAACATAATCCCAGGAACTTATTTACAAGCCTTGTATTCCACAATAATAAATAAAGATGTTATCCTGAGGTATAGAATAAGATTCATCAAAACACTAAAAGACATAGCAAGCTACCTTATAACAAACCACTCTAGTCTCATGAGTTTTAATAAGATAAAAAACATATTCAACCTGAAAAGCACACACACAGCCCTAAACTATATCTCATTCCTAGAAGAAAGTTACTTATTCTTCTTTTTGAAAAGATTATCTTTTAAAAAGAAAGAAAGTCTGATTGCTAATAGAAAAGTTTATTGCATAGATACTGGCTTAATAAACACTTTAAGCTTTAAATCCTCTAAAGATACAGGAAAACTATACGAAAACCTAGTTGCCATAGAATTATTAAGAAAAAAAGCATTAGAAGACAAAAATATCTATTACTGGCAGGACATTTACAAAAACGAAGTAGACTTTGTAATAAAACAAGGACTAAAAGTCAAACAACTTATACAAGTATGTTATAACATAGAAGACTATGACACAAAAAAAAGAGAAATAAAAGCATTACTTAAAGCAAGCAAAGAGCTAAAATGCAAGAACTTACTCATTATAACAGAAGACAAAGAAGGAGAAGAAACATTCAAAAACAAAAAAATAACATACATACCACTATGGAAATGGCTGCTGGAAAAAATATAAAAAAAACAACATACCATGCATACCTAATGAACAACACAAACAATACTGATTATAACCTGATAGATGAATTTGTAGATTAAGGAATAGGCTACCTAAGATTCTCGCCGAACTGCACATGGAACAGAGAAGACAGGGACGGCTTTACAGGAAAAGAAAGCATAATCAATAACGCGGTTTCACAATTAAACAATGCTCTTAATTATTCAATTTTTAACTCATCAATTCTAAGCAATCTATGACCTTCAAATACTGTTAAAATTTCAATTTTTTCTTTTTTAATCCTATAAACTATCCGATATTTTTTTACAATAATTTCTCTGATTCCTGGATTTAAAATCTCTGGAACCGTTCTTCCAATTTTTGGATTCTGTAAAATTGATTCACCATGTTCGATTAAATAATTAATGAATGTTTCGGCTCTTTCTGAATTATCCGTTCCTATGAATTCTTCAATTTCATATAATTTTTCTAAGGCTTCTCTCGTCCAAATTACTGTCATTTAGAATTCCTTACGGCTCTTCTTTCTTTTAATTCTTCTTTCAACTCTTTCGTACTATAAACATTACCTGATTCAATGTCAGATAATCCCCTATTTACAGAATTAAGAAATAATTTCTTATGTACAAGATCATCATATTCAGAAGGTGAAATCAACACTCCAGCAGGTCTTCCATTTTGGGTGATTACTAAAGGATGACCAGTATTCTTAACATTCTTGAGCCACTTAGACAGACTTATTTTAAATTCTCCTATTGGAATAATATCATTTGACACATTTAACTTATTCATATTTCCACTCCATATTTAAACCTGTATTTAGGTCTAAATATAACATTCTTTTTTGTATCTTTCAAGTACTTTATTATTAGCACCCAAATTAATCGGAATATGCAAATAGTCCGGGCTTGCCTAAAAGGTAAAAAATTCCGATAATAGACTTGGAATCTATCAAGTGAATAACGAACCAAACTGCTCAAAGGAGATATTATAAAAATGAAAGATCCAAAATGTGCGGAATGCAGGCAAAAATACTGCACCCAGGAGACAATAGATATAAAACTGCTGCCCTCTTTCTGCCCTTTAAAAAATTCTAAAGACTTGATCGATGAAGTTAAAAAGAAATACCAGCCAGAAGAAATCCATGATTTCTTTCTCAATGCTGCCCTGACAGAAAAGGAAGCATACAACGAAAAAGCTGCCCGTGAAGAGGGTAAAACTATTCCGGTCAGGCCAAGAATAAGGGAGATCGCAGAATTTGCAAAAAAAATCAATGCAAAAAAGCTGGGAATAGCCTTCTGCAGCGGCCTTGCCGATGAGGCCGCCAGAGCCAGTTCTATTCTAAGAAGTCACGGACTCGAGATAAGCTCTGTAGTCTGCTGCTGCGGAGGTCTTGATAAGACAGAACTTGGTATCCCTTCTGAATACAAAATAAGAAAGCCAGACACTTTCGAAGCTGCCTGTAATCCCCTTCTTCAGGCCGAACTGCTCAACAAATCAGAAACCGACTTTAACATCATAATCGGTCTATGTATCGGGCATGATATGCTTTTCACTAAATATTCCAACGCGCCAGTCACAACACTTGTCGTGAAAGACCGATTCACAGGACACAATCCCGTTATCAGCCTCTACACAAAATATCATAAAAATATTATATAACCTGGATTATTCACAAGCCAACCCAACCTACTCCGAAGGGTAAAAAATACCCTCATCTGTTTTTGCCTCTTCCTCCTCCTTGCCCTTGTCCTCTACCAGCACCTTGTCCTCTGCCTCCTTGAGATCTGCCCATTCCTCCACCTCTACCCATCCCCATGCCTCCTACTGGCATGTTTTGAGAAGTTCCAAAATGTGAGGGTACTGTCGGACCCACCATTGGTTTTAATTCCCCTTTTTTAAAAGCCTGAACGACTTCATTTATAGTCCCTGGAAAACCTGCTAAAACATTTATCCCTGCAGTCGAAAGCACACTACTTGCATTAGGACCTGTATTTCCAGTTATTAGAGCCTGGGGTTTTTTATCAAGTACAAGCTGTGCAGACTGTATGCCAGCTCCATGCATTGCACTTAAAGCAGGATTTTGAATCGCTTCAAATTCGTCTGTGTCGCTATCCAAAAAAATGAAATACTGGCATCTGCCAAACCTTAAATCAAGCTGGGATTCCAGATTATCTCCTGTCGCAGTCAAACATATTTTCATAACAATCTTCTCCTTTGTCCTTAAAAAAACCTACGCCCACGACCTCTACCTCTTCCAAGACCTCCTCCACGTCCAAATCCAAACCAACCACGCCCAAACCCCATTCCATACAAAGGCATTCGGTAAGGAATAAACGGCGTATTAGGATAATTCGTGGGCATGGATGCCCCATAGATCCCGGTATAACCGAAACCACTATTAATCCCCGGGTTTGAAAGAGGGAGCACACAATATCCCATGCCTCTTCCTGTCATTGGGCCCATACCTGCAGGACCTGTTCCATCAAATGCTGGCATCTTAGTCACCTCCTTTATAGCTTATTTCTCTCATCATGTTCATTACTTATAACGATAATGATAATCATTTTCATTAAGTTTGTCAAGTTCTAATACAAAAAAAGAACTTATCACTGACATCCGGTTTAACGGAACCTATCTGACCCCTGATATTTTTCTCAGACGTTTGGATAAAGTTGACGAAATATGCTTTTTATATATATTATTAGCATCAGAAAGAGTCCGATGGTGGAAATTGAACAAAAATACGGAGGTAAGTCATGAAAAAAAAACAATTCTTTTTTATTAAATCGTTTCGTCCTGTAATGGGACTGGTTTCTTTTTTATTCCTTTTGGCTGTTATAGCACCTGGTATTATAAATGGAACTCCCTCAGAAAATAGGCCTCTGATGCGATTTCCTGACATTAATGGGAATACTGTTGTATTTGTTTGCGGAGAGGACATCTGGTCTGTCCCTGCTGATGGGGGTATTGCGACCCGGCTCTCCATTCATGACGNGCAGGAAAGATTTCCAAAAATCTCTCCGGATGGAACTCTGATTGCATTCACAGGAGAATATGACGGAAACGCCGATGTTTATGTGATGAACATCCACGCAGGAAACATCACACGCGTAACTTACCATCCGGGCTATGATGAAGTAGTGGGCTGGCACCCAGGAAAAAACAAGATTCTTTTCCGCTCTAACCGGCACAGTTTCAGCCGTTTTAACAGGCTTTTTCTTATTGCGCCTGATGGAACAGACCTCGAGGAGCTGCCCATTCATGAGGCATCACAGGGAAGTTTTTCCCCGGATGGGAAAAAGATTGCTTATAACCGGGAATCCAGAGAAAACAGAACTTGGAAACGGTACAAGGGAGGAACAGCCCAGGAAGTTTACCTTTATGACTTCGAAACAAAAAAAGATCGAAAACTGACAAATTTTGAGGGCACGGATAGAATTCCGATGTGGATCGGAAATAAAATTTATTTTAGTTCGGACCGTGATGATGTGTTGAATATTTATTCTTTTGACATTCAGTCAGAGAAAATCGAACAGGTTACAAAGCATAGAGAATATGATGTGCGCAGACCCAGTATGGGAGGCAGTAAAATCGTTTATGAATTGGGCGGATTGCTCTGGCTGCTGGATGTGGATACAAAAGAAACTAAACAGATTCCTATAAATATATATGCCGACGCACCTGAATTACGCCCCTATCTGAAAAAAGTGGATCAATTTATAACAGGGTTTGATTGTTCGCCATCAGGGAAGAGAGCGCTTATTACAGCGCGCGGGGAAATATTCAGCGTTCCCATAAAAAACGGCCCTACACGGAACCTGACCATGGATTCCGGAGCCCGGGATAAGGACGCAGTCTGGTCGCCGGACGGAAAAACAATCGCCTATCTCTCAGATGAAAGCGGTGAGTATGAGATCTACCTGGTCGATCCACAAGGCAAAAAAGATGCATTACAACTCACTAATCATAAGAATGGTTACCGGCATACTCTCCGCTGGTCACCGGACAGTAAAAAGATCGCATTCGCCGACCAGACGCTCCGCTGCTATTACCTGGATGTTGCGGCCAAGACAATCACAGAAGTAGACAAGGCGTATTATGAGAATGTTGATGTTTCGATGGATGTAAAGCCAATTTATGATTATACATGGTCACCTGACAGCCGGTATATTGCCTATTCCAAGATGGATGAAGATCTGGTTTACAAGGTTTACATTTATTCCCTGGAAGAGAAAAAAACCCGCTGCGTAAGCAATGGGATATTTAATGATTTTAACCCTCTTTTTTCAGAAGACGGAAAGCATCTTTTTTTCATTTCCAACCGCCGCTTTGATCCGACATATTGTGATTTTGAGTGGGAAATGGTTTTTAAGAAAGTTTCAGGTATATACTGCCTGACTCTCCGCAAAGACGGCAGTTCACTTCTTCCTTACAAGAGTGATGAAGAAACGGCTGAGAGTAAAAAGCCGGAGAAGAAAAAGGGTGTGGAAAATGAAGCAAAAGACACTCGGGTCATCATCGATTTCGAAGGAATTTCTGAAAGGATTGAGTCTCTTCCGCTGTCTCGCGGCAACTACCGCAGCCTGGCCGCGAATAAATCATCCTTACTCTATCTAGACACAGATGAAGGGGATTTCAACCGGTTCGAATTTCGAGCAAAGGGACCGGGTACTCTTTATGCATTTTCATTTGTCAGCAGGAAAGCAGAAACTGTTATAGACGGCATCAACGGTTACAAACTGTCTGCAGACGGTACTCACATTGTTTACAGGAAAGACAAATCAATAGGTATCATAGAAGCCGACGCAAAAAATTCAAAAGGAAATGAAATTAATCTTTCCGGCCTGAAAATGTGGCTGGATCCTGCGGCAGAATGGAGGCAGATTTTTAATGAAGCATGGCGAATGGAGCGGGATTTCTACTATGAGCCAAACATGCATGGGCTTGATTGGGATGCCATAAGGGAGAAATACGGACGGTTACTTCAGTATGCCTCATGCCGGCAGGATGTTCAATATATTGTCGGCGAACTTATTGGCGAGCTCAATACTTCTCATACATACGTTTTCGGCGGAGACCGCCTACGAAAGGCCGATCGTGTTAATATCGGAATGCTGGGAGCCGATTGGGAAATCGATAAGGCAAACAATCGCTATAGGTTCAAAAAAATTTATTGTGTTCCTGACTGGACGCACGAGGTTCTGCCTCCACTCTCCAGACCTGGAGTTAAAGTCCTTGAAGGAGACTATATCCTGCAGGTTAACGGGAAGGAAGTCACAGCCGACCGGAATATCTACAGCTATTTCCAGGACCTAGCAGGAAAGCAGGCAACACTTCTTGTAAACAGTAAGCCTGTAAAAACAGGGGCTAGAGAGATAATTGTCAAACCTCTCGGCGGAGAAGGGACCCTGCGTTATCTGGATTGGGTCGAACACAACCGTTTGCTTGCAGAGAAGGAATCCAACGGACAGATCGGATATATTCATCTGCCCGACACATATCTGGGATCGTCTTCTGAGTTCCCAAAGTATTTTTATGCCCAGATGCGGAAAAAAGGACTTATCATCGACGGCCGTTTTAACGGAGGCGGTCTGGACCCTGATATTTTCCTCAGACGTTTGGATAAACCGGTCCATGCCTACTGGACACGCCGCTACTCACATGACCAGACTATTCCTGATTTTGCTACACGTGCCCATATGGTCTGCCTGACCAATCGTCAGGCCGGTTCCGGCGGAGATATGCTGCCCATGGAATTTAAGATGCGCGGTATGGGGCCGGTGATCGGGACACGCACATGGGGAGGACTCGTTGGAGTCTCGATGTGGATAGATCTCATTGATGGAGGGGGTCTTTCTGCCCCCGACTACCGGATCTATGATCCTGACGGGAATTGGATTGTTGAAAACGAAGGCGTGGAACCTGACATCACAGTCGATCTTGACCCGGCGGAAATGTTCAGAGGACATGATGCTCAGTTGATAAAAGGAATCGAGATTTTACTTAAGAAGATAAAGGAAGACCCGCGCCCCTGGCCTAAGCACAAACCTATCTTTTCAGATAAAAAATAAGGAGGGAAAAATTGAAAAAACTAATATTAGTTTTAATAATCCCCTTCACTATCGCTACGGCTATATATGCAATCAACAATCCTGCGAACCTGCTCGAAACTAAAAATGTTACGATTAAAGATGTTACTCCCTTTGTCTACTGCAGCATCCTCCATAAAGGGCCATATTCAGATATTGATGAAGTAATAGGGACGCTGATGCAAAATATGCGGACACAAAACATATTCCCCGCAGGAGGAATAATATCAATTTCTTACAAATCTCCGGATGAAGCAGCTCCTGCTGAATTGGAATGGGAAGTAGGATTCCCAGTAACAACTCAGGCACTTATACAGGCTCCGCTGTTAAAAAAACAATGGGATCACAAGGTAGTAGCTGCAGCTACTCATGTTGGCTCGTACGATACAATAGGTGATACTATCACCTTTATGCTTGCGTGGATGGATGCACATCACTACATTCAGACTGGCCCCATAATGGAAAAATACCTGGATATTGCTTCTCAGGAAATCCCTAAAGAAAACCTTAGAACGGAAATCTGGATACCATGTGAAAAGGAATGAATTAACCTTTATTACCTGGAAAATAGAATTTTTATCATTGACCTATTTAAAAGCATTCGAGTATTTGCTGCTTGGCTGCAGTAGTTGACTTATTCCAATTAAAAATGCACACCTGGAACTTATCAGCATCCGAAGCCGTTAAACTGCAAAAAAAGCTTGCTAAAAGAATAATATGTAAAGGCAGACCCAAAAAAATTGATTGTATTGCTGGTGCAGACTTAGCTTATGAGAAGAGTCGGCAGCTGGGTTTCTGCGCTGTCATACTTTTCAGTTATCCTGGCCTAAACATCCTTGATACGTGTTTTTCGCATGATACGGTAGAATTTCCTTACATTCCCGGTCTTCTAACCTTTAGAGAAGGCCCGCTTTTCTTAAAAACTTTTAAAAAAATAAAGACTAAACCGGATGTAATAATATTTGACGGCCAGGGAATCGCTCACCCTAGAAAGCTAGGCCTAGCTGCTCACATGGGCCTGTTCCTAAATATCCCCACCATAGGGTGTGCAAAATCAAAGCTGTACGGAAGCTATGATGAACCCGGAACCGACAAAGGGGCAGAAAGCCTTCTTTACGATAAGAGCAACTCCCCCATTGGGACAGTTCTAAGGACAAGGAAAAATGTCAAACCGGTATTTATTTCTCCAGGATATAAAATCGGAATAAAAGAGTCAAAAGAGATAATAATGAATTGTGTAATCAAATACAGAATCCCCGAACCGGTCAGAATCGCCCATATCGAGGTGGGAAAATATAAAATGGCTAAAGAAGCGGTGTTTACTCAGGCAACTGTTGTTACTAAGCCGAAATCTACGTAAACTTCTCTACTCGGACCCGAGTTCTCAAAAATAGGAGTTGTTCCATCTTTGACTTGGAGGACATCCCATATTATGGGAAATGGATTAAATACAATGGAGGTTTGTTATGTCGTCTTTAAAATTGATTCGGCTGAGCGGGCTAGCAGGTATGATTGGCGGAGTCCTGATCATGTCAGCTTATATCTTTGATCATGTTTCTCATCGGACGGGCAGATCTACCAGTGATTTTGCCTATAAATCTTTATCTGAAGAATTTGGATTTGAATGTAAATCTGCCGAAGACGCAGTCGCCAGTATTGGCCGTAACCTTATCAGAAAAGGAAATTTCCCAGAAGCCATTAAAGTCTACCAGTACAATGTAAAAAAATATCCAAATTCTGCTGATGCGTATGAAAATCTTGGTGAGGTATATATGAAAGCTAGTAACAAGCTCGAACGAATCGAGACTTTTCTTAAAGCGAATAAAATATATATGTTTTCCGCATAGAATAGAAATCTCGGAGAATTTAGATATTTCACGAGGTCTGTAATGGATAAAGATGTAGATAACGGACTGAATAGAAAACTTAAGCTTTTCCCTGTTACAAACATCGTCATCGCCAATATGATCGGTGCGGGGATTTTTACGACATCAGGACTCCTGATGGGAGATCTTGGAAATCCCTGGGTGATGATTTTACTGTGGATTATTGGAGGGGGGATAGCTATGTGTGGCGCTCTCAGTTACGGCGAACTCGGCGCAGCAATCCCTCGTGCAGGAGGGGAATACGCTTTCCTCTCGCGATTATTTCATCCCTTATTCGGGTTTTTGAGCGGCTGGGTCTCCTTCCTTGTCGGTTTTTCTGCTCCCATTGCTGTTTCTGCGATTGGGTTTTCTGAATATTTGGTCAGAGCTTTTCCTCAGCTTCTGAGCCTGGGAATTTTTGAAAGCACTTTCGAGGCAGTGGTATTAAAAAAGTTTTATGCGATTCTTGTTATCATTGTTTTTACCTTGATTCATCTTAGAGGGATTGAATTTGGTACAAAAGTACAGAATTTCTTAACAGTGTTAAAAGTCTGCTTGATAGTAGGGCTTATAGTTATAGGATTTTCATTAGGAAATGGGAATATGGAACATTTTTCTCAGGGTGAAAACTTTCGCCTTGATTTTGGAGGCTGGAAAACCATAGGTCTCTCATTAATGTGGATCATGTTTGCCTACAGCGGCTGGAATGCATCTGCCTATATAGGCTCTGAGGTTAAAAATCCGGAAAAGAATCTGCCTCGTTCTCTGATACTGGGAACAGGAATAGTCATTCTTCTTTATTTTTGCTTGAATCTTTTTTACGTTTACGCTGTTTCGCCTGAAGGCATGAGCGGGGTCATCTCCATAGGAGGCCTTGCTGCAGGCAATTTATTCGGTAAATCCTTCGAGAGTCTCTTTTCAATCCTAATATCTTTTGCCCTTTTCTCGTCTTTAAGTGCTTTTATCATCCTTGGTCCGAGAGTGTATTACTCGATGGCCAGAGATGGATATTTTTTCAGGTTTGCTGCAAAGATTCACAAAGATTATCGTGTTCCCTCAAAATCGATAATGCTGCAGTGTGCAATTGCAGTAATCATTGTGTTATCGGGGTCTTTTGACCAGATATTAACGTATATGGGTTTTTCCCTTGGAATTTTTCCCATCCTTGCCGTCATTGGTGTTTTTAAGTTAAGGCGTCTAAAGAAAAGTACATATAAAATGCCTGGTTTTCCCCTGGTTCCTATTCTTTATTTACTGGCTGGTGTTTCCATTCTTATACTTGGTTTTCTGGAACGACCCGTTCCTTCTTCGATAGCAATCTTTACTGTGTTGGCAGGAATCCCCGCCTATTTCATATTTAAAAATAGATATAAAGTAAATTGAAGGATTAAAGTAATACTAGCCTTTGTAACTTTGCTTGAATTCCACGCTGCCAGAACTGGTGCTAATTCGATCACGGCCTTCTCTCTTGGCGAAATAGACCTCTAAATCAGTATCCTAACACAGAAACTAGAAAAATAAAAAAAATTTAGCAATAATGTCTATCTCTTCTGAAATTCAGTAGGTAAAATTTCCATTTTTTTGTTTATAGTGTAATATGTTGAGATAAAAATATGAAAAATAATGAAAGAAACCACCAACTATCAAGAAAAATTTAAAAGACTATTTCCACCCCTCTATCGTCTCCCATCTTTTAACAGCTTCAAGAAATGTATCGGCGATATAATCTGCTTTTTTTCGAGTATATTCTTTGGCCTTTTCAACATCAAAATTAAGATAACCTAATCCTTTTTCCGGATATCTAGAAGTTGCCCAGATGGGCATCAGAGCAATCCCTTCATCGGTTCCGGCTGCACCTACCTTATCCTTCCCCAGTTTTTCATACATCTCTTTGTCCACTAATTCAGGATCGTGGCCCATGACTAAAGCGGCTTCTTCCATGTCGCCATGGCCTGGCTGTTGAGCTTTTACACCATAAACTTCATTGACAATATGAAAGGCGATTTTCCACCATTCAACTGCCATGAAATGAGCCCCTGTCTCGACATGAAGTCTGGTCATGGCTCTCTTTGCCGGTTCGGTATTCCCTCCGTGACCAACGATGATCAAAATATTCCTGAAACCGGTCCTGACAAGGTCTTTCAAGACATCGTATATGTATTCTTCGAAAATCTTTTCTCTCACTGTGATTGAACCAGGGAATTGAGATATGCTCCGACCCGTAAACCCGTGATTTATGGGTGGTGCAATCAATGCATTGCATTTTGCCCATATCATTTCTGCAAGATTATTGGGAATAATATTGTCCGCTCCAATGGCAACGGCACCATGAGATTCAACCGTCCCTATGGGCAAAATAATCCTATCCGTTATCTCGGGTACAATCTTGGCCAATCTCATCCAGCAGTAATTCTGCATGTGGTGAAACTTTAGATCTTTCACTGTTTTTTGTGGAAAACAAGGAGCCACAAGCATTAAAAGCAGAACAAAAACCAAGAAAAATTTGATATTTCTCATCATATCTCCTCCTTTTTTTATTAAATTAGTAGGTTCTCTTCCAAATAGTATAATATCCTCTTTTAGGAATTCCAATAGCTTTCTTCATTACTCTTCTCTAATCCTTGTGATTTCAAAGACGACAGGATTAGCAGCATCTGGACAGACATGGGTTTTTTTATCTGGATCTTCCAACCACGGAAAGCGGGCTTCATCCATCATGGCAAAAACCGCAGGGAGCATACTGTAAAGGGCATGAATACAAATTTTCCCCTCCCGTTCCCAATTCAGTAAATATCACTGCATCGCCGACCTTATGGCCTAAGGTACATGTTCCTTTCTGACTTATGATTTTCGCTTGGACCGCTGTTATTTTTTTGCCCATATTCTCCTCCTATGTTAAGAGTAATCTCTTCACATATGAAAGTAAATCTCATCTCTGTGACCTTTTGATGGAATCACAAAAAAATCAAAAAATGAAGACAGATAGCGCGGAAACCATTATATAGGCTTTGTGAGTTTTAATCTTCAGTTTTAGCAATAGGGAGAGTTATTCCTTTGCAGGCAGATATTTTTTAGGGAACTTGGCCACAACTGTGTATTTTGGATCTACCACATTACCGATCCGTGACACACCCACCTGAGAGACCAATTGAAAAGCATCCCAGCGATCAAATCCAAAATCTTGGACCAGCCAATTGATTAATTCAACTTGAGCCGATCTAAAGGCATCAATGACAGGTCTGGTGCTGGCGGCAACCATTATATATTCATCATCTTCAAACCTGGGCCAATGGATTGTTTTGCCTTTGATGACATCGACCTTAATTATGACCTCCAAAGAACATTCTAGACCAGTACCACAGATCTCACCATCACCTTGAGCAGCATGCCCATCTCCTAACATAAACAGCCCTCCTTTTACAAAAAGCGGAAAATACAATGTGGCTCCTTGCTTGGTTTCCACACAGTCCATATTCCCGCCATGTTCGGCCGGAGTCAGCGAAAGAACCGCCTCCCCAAAGTTAGGGGCTACACCAACCGTGCCTAAAAATGGATGTAGCGGGATTTCCACTTTTCCTACCTTGCTCTTCGGTAAATCCAAGATGCCAACATTTCGCTCAAGATCTAATTTCCAAATATAGGTCTTTTCTGGCAAAGGTTCATTCAGCATGGCTGTATACGTCTCTCCAGTCAAGACACCAAAATACGGAAGATGTGTGGAGACGGCATATTCTCGGTCAGGTCTAACCTTCAGCAGATGAAGCACAAGAATATCCCCAGGCTCTGCCCCTTCCACATAAAAAGGCCCTGTTTGATAGTTCACCTCTGGCAAATGAACGATTTCACTTGCTTTCTGATCACCTCGGAAGATTTTATTGCCAAAAGCATCCACCGTGTTGGTCACTAGAGTATCACCTGGTTTAAGTTTTAAGACCGGCTCATGTTTGGCATCATAGGGGCTTTGTTGCATGAATCGAAAACATGGGCACCTCTCCCTTTGACAAGCAATTCTATCCAACCACATAAGACAAAGGTTCACCCATTTCGAGCATCCGATTCAGGATAGCGCAACCAATCGCAGCTTCCCGTTTTTGAGCATCGTCATTCTTGGCTCTTAGCCGTCCCCCAATGATTTTCTTGTAACGATAGAATGCATTTTCCGCGTGACTCTGCAAATAGTATCCAGACTGACGTTTCCACTCAGATCGTCCCTTGGCTCGGATCTCCGCAATATGACGGTCTCGATGAGAGGGAACATTGATGGAATTGTTGGGCAATACCGCGTCTTTTCTCGGCGGCACGATAACCTCGGCTCCTGGTGAATGATGATCCACAGCCTCATACTCCGGCCAGTTCTTGATACGATAGGATGTCTTATATTTCGGATGTCTATACGATCTCTTGTGGGCTTCGGCCATGCTGACCTCCATTGGATTTACGGATTTTACATGCTTATAATGTGATTACCCACCTATGCAATGTCAAGACCGCGATGGATTCGTGCACCAAAGCCCCTGCACCCATAAAAGAATCATGATGCAGCATGCCATGCCGATGGCCAGGCCGACAATGTTAATAAAGGAATATCCTTTATGTCTTTTAATGTTCCTCAAAGCAATCTTCAGATAGTTTTTAAACATCTCCAGACTCCAATAAATCACATTCTTGATAGAAACCGGAATGAATTTCAGGATCTGAAACCAGTACTATGTACAAGCATAGCACCTGACCTTTCAGTTGCTTCAATATAATACTTCCTTCAGTATATAGACGCAAAAAAGATATTAAAGGTTGCCGACTATTTTTATGGGGACGGTTCTATTTTTTAGTCACTGTCAACGGTCAATGATGCCCACTGGTTTTGTGTGGAATCTAAATTAAATGAGTTAAGCCCCTCGCCTTCAGTATGCTATTTCAAAGAACGGCTGGATATCCCTTATGTTTACCAGGTAGTCAAGTGGCTTTGGTGCACAAATCCATTGCGGTTTGGTTGCGCTATCCTGAATCGGATGTTCGAAATGTGTAGGCCTTTGTCGTACGCGGTTGGATAGAATTGCTTGTCAAATGGAGAGGTGCCCAGGTTTTCGGATTCATGCAACAAAGCCGATGACGGACACTACTCCGGAAACAAGCTCAGTATCGGTGGCTGCCTGGAAGTACAGCAGGAGGATCCGCACGGCTGCCTGGCAGAGTTGGCCCAGAAGCCGGCGCTTGTTCTTAAAGAATATGCGCAGCATTTTTGGAATGACAAAGACGACCTGACGGTGAGGGACATCCAGCACAAGCTCCTGCAATGACAGAAAGACATGATGTGATTTTTATCCTGATCGATTTAATACTTGAATATTTTTAATTTTTTTTATAGAATAAGAACAATTTTTTTATGAAGGAGATAAACATCATGAAATTATGTTTCTGTCGCTTTATCCTTGCTTTGGGCATTGTCGTATTAGTTGTTTTCTTCTGGCCTGAATCCTGGGCAAAATGGATTATTGTCGCTGCTGGTGCCCTCCTGGCTATCATGAGTCTTTTCTACAATACATGCTGCTGCGCGAACCTCAAGAAGAAAAAGCAGAAATAAACCTTTCGATTTCCAAACAAGTAGGTGCTTCTTCAGGCAACTGTTGTTACTTGATCAAATACGCTCAGAGCTGGAGAGGTTTCTTGATAGAAGCGATGATGTTAAAGCAGTTATTGGAGCCGGCCGCTCGAGCTATACCATGGTAGATCTTCTGGATGAATTAAGCACTGATGTTACTATTGCTCAATGTTAGAGTGTGTGCGGACTTAACATTCTTGTTAAGGGCACGGATAGAAGGATGGTTTAAAAAACCGAGAGTTGAAGGAACAAAAAAGAGAAAAATAAAGGAGGTTCTAAAGAAAATACTTGCATCACATTATCATAGAAAGAATTTGCTTTTTTGTTCATGACGATTTTCTATAAATTTCATCAATTTTTCACCCTCTGAGCTGCTTCATTCACGATAATACCGGGAAAATACACATCCAGTCAATAAAAATCCTCAGGAAAGAGAGAATTTCATAGAATTGGTTTGTAAAAAGCGCATACAGAGTAGAGTTCGCCATTAATTGCTGATCTAGGACTTCGGACTTTCATACATATTCTGATCTTTCCTCAGCTGCCATATTTAGCTGAGACTGAGCTTGGGGAGGAGGTGGTTATCATATACTTTCCCACTCGCTCGGCCTCTTTTTTATTTTGGGCCCTGACTTTACTGTGCACATTGAATCCAGTATGCTGCCAGAGCAATATCTTTTCTACGAGGTCCCGGTTGATCAACTGTTTGCGAAGAAGAAGCAAAAAGACCTCGCGTGTGAAAAACCGGCAGAGCAGAGAATCATTAAAGCTTGAGACCTTATGGAACCGGCCTTCTTTATCAGTCCCACCCTCTGTAACCAGAAAATGCAAGTGCGGATGAAAATTTATCCTGCTTCCAAATGACTGTATCACAGCAATAATACCGGGTGTGATCTCTTTGCGTGTGGCAGCCTTGAAGTATTTCACAAGCGCCTCTCTGCCGCAGAGACAAAGCGAAGAGAGAAGCGAACGATTGTACTTGAAGAATATCCGCAGCATCTTGGGTATGGTAAAGACTACCTGGCGGTGAGGTGTGCGCAGGATAAGCTCCTCCCGCATCCACTCACCCCATTCCTCACGACGCTTGGCATGACAAGATGGGCAGAATCCGCGGGTCTTGCAGGAAAACATCAGTAATTTTTCTCTCCCACAATCAGAACACTTTATCCGCGCGA
>AWNV01000039.1 GCA_000493965.1 Candidatus Aminicenans sakinawicola JGI OTU-1 | reverse complement strand
CCTTTACCTTTCGCTTTTTATGCCTTATTATATGCGGTTTATAACTGCCAGTGGATTAATGGATAGACATGATCGACAATTCTGTAATTTTTCAGNTTTTCATGGGCAGTTGACTTTAAAAATTTGGCATTCTATTTTAGATTTGAGAGTTAGAAATGAAGATGAATTTGAAGAAATAATCGAGCTTAAAGATTTGTTCGAAGGAATCCATAAATTGAAAAGTCCGGATTTAATGTGTAAGGAATTAGCTTCCGGTCTTTTCAGCGAAGAGAAAAAGAAATGAGTCCTTTTGTTTTGACATCAAATTTCTCATGTGATATAAATTTTTAAAGGAATTGGGAGATTATATTGAAAGAGAGTAAAATTAATGGAAAAGGATAGTCCCATTTCCGCATTCCAAAAAGAGAGGTGTAAATGGCCAAAATGACTGAGGCACAGGAAAAATCATGGGGAATGGGTGCTCACTTAATAGCACTGGCTGGATTAATAATTCCTTTCGGAAATATCCTCGGACCTTTGATTTTATGGTTGATTAAAAAAGATGAGTCTCCATTTGTTGATAATCAGGGAAAAGAATCCCTTAATTTCCAGATATCAATATCTATCTACTGTCTTGTTTCTGCCATTCTCATTCTTATAGTGGTTGGAATTTTTCTTTTAATCGCATTGGGAATACTGGATGTAGTGTTTGTAATTATCGCTTCTATCAAAGCAAACAGCGGCGAAAAGTACCGTTACCCGTTGACTTTAAGACTCGTAAAATAATTTTTTGATTCGTACTGGAAAAACTTCAAGCTGTTAAACTTTAAATTAAAATGGTGTTAAAATTTTTATTGTGGCTAATTCTATTAGTGCTTTGCTGGCCTTTGGCTCTCCTGGCTCTGATTTTATATCCTATCGTATGGCTCCTTTTAATCCCTTTCCGGCTTCTTGGTATTACAGTGAATGCAGTCTTCGGATTATTTAAAGCTATTATTACTCTTCCTGCGCGAGTACTTAAGGGCCCCGGGAGATAAAAAAGGTACCAGGTACCAAAACGGTACCTGGTACCTTTCCTCAATCGGATTTCTTCGTGTGATTTATTGTGTACTGCCTATGGGAGTGAGGAGAAAAACGAGAATCAAACTAGTCTTAGGGATTGTCCTGCTGTGTTGTCTCGGAACGTTTGAATTATTCGGTTGCATATACAATGTACGTGATGTAGGTTTTGTTAATCTTATTCCAATTCCATACAGGTTATACTGCTTTATCCAGGATGATACTCCTGCAGAATTTGCTTCAGATTTCGGGCAGATATCTTACGCGACTTTTATGGATTGTAACGTAAAAGTTGAAATAATCAATACAGACAGGAACACAGACCATCCTGCACTGGAGTATTTACATTTGTGGGAGATAGAATCATTCCCTGCCGCTGTTCTGATTTCACCAAACGGAAGGTCAATGGTTCTTCCAATATCACTTCCTGGGAAAATATTCAAAGAATCAATCAGGTCTACACTTGAAAGCATATAAATAGGGTCAGACCTTTGCAACTGACTCTAAACAAATGAGATCACTCCTTATAAATAGGGTCAGACCTGTGCAACTGACTCTAAACAAATGAGATCACTCCTTATTTTCCCGGAAATATGGCCTTAATTGAGAATTTTGGCCCCCAAAACGTCTAATTAAGAGAGAAGGAAAATGGTCTAGGCAGGGATTGTCAAGCATCCATCAAAATGGGAATGCAGTGGTTACCATGAACTCCAGAATATTTCGGAAAGAAAAAGGAAGAAACATATGCTAACCGAGACGATTTCGACCCTAAAATTAGCCAATTAAGGCATAAGAAAGGAGGGAAATAAGAATTAATTTAAAATATATCAATGAGTTGCATAGGTCTGACCCTATTCATACTATTCATACTATTCATACTATTCATATTCACTATAACCTGCGTTCAGCAGCCTGCACCGTTGACGAACAGAACAAAAGTGATGATCACATGGATTTTTGAGTGGCCATACGCCATTAAAAGATTGTTTTTATCGCCTCTGGCAGAGGCTTGATCTTTCCGGCCTTATAATCATAACAGACCATGCCGGTCTCAGATAGAGCGATATTCTGGCTGTCGGCAGGGCGGTTTATCCGGTAAAACAGGCGGAATCCGCTGCGAGTCGGTTCTCCAGCTGCTACCTCGATCTTTAAAGTATCCCCTGCATATGCCTCGCCTTGAAACATAAGGGCTGCGTCAGCCATGATAAGAGAGACACCACCACAGTCTATCTCAGTAAAATCAAAATCTTCCAGAAAAGCTGCGCGGGCCTCATGAACAAGAGCTAAGAGCTTGTCATTTCCCAGGTGGCCTCCGTAGTTTAAGTCAGTGATTCGGACGACGATCTCGGTGCTGAATGGATATGAATCTAAAGGTTTAAGTTTTATACGGGGCATAGTCTATCTCCTCTCTTTTGTTTTCATATTTATTAACCAAGATGATTATAACCACATAACCGCTTGTCATCAAACCCTAGAACCAATACTTAGTAGAAAATAAGCAGATCGGAACAGAATGAATCTGAGAGTATGGCTGCGCTCCCTTCAGATTTTTAACTCCATTCTTCGTCTGCTTTTTTCAGCTTCTGCGTAACTCTCCCCGTCCCTAGGTTAGACCTGTGCAACTGACCCTATTCCCAAAATAGAACCGTCCCAGATTAAAAATCTCTTTAAAATCTGTATTGAGCATATACCTGTAATATACTAAAATAATTATAAAGTACTATTAATTTGGTTATGAAATATCTAATTTTATTTTTCATATACAGCTTTTTTGGGGTTGGCATTGAAGTATTTTTTACTTCTATACATGATTATATCAGATATAAAGACATCTCTTTTCGTGGCAGGTCTTACCTATGGATGTTTCCACTTTATGGAGGTTTGGGCTTAATAATCGAACCATTATATAATTCTATTAAATTCATTCCTTTTATATTTAGAGGCTTTATTTATCTTTTTGTCATTATTGCAGGAGAATTTATATATGGATATATACTGAAGCTTACTATCAAGAAATGTCCCTGGGAATACAAGACAAAATGGACAATAATGGGACTTGTAAAATTGACTTATATACCATTTTGGTTAATATTTGGTTATTTATCAGAACTCTTATACAGAGGATTTATTTCAGTTACTATCTATTAATAAACAAAATTCGCTTACAGATACTTTTTTCTCAGAACCAAACACAACAGAAATACCCTCTTTCTCACAGAATAAAATATGCTGAATGCTGACATTTTAAATAGGGTCAGACCTGTGCAACTGACTCTAAACAAATGAGATCACTTCTTATTTTCCCGAAAATATGGTCTTAATTGAAAATTTTGGGCTGCCAAAACGTCTAATTAGGTTCATCACGGTAATCCGTACTTTAGGTTGACGAGAGAGGGGACATCGCTTAAATTCCTCAATAAGATTTTATTTAAAAAAAGGAGGAAAAACCGATATCCTAATTATTATTTTATCATGCCTTAGGCCTTTATGGCTATCATCATTTACGGATGCGAATTAAAGGAGGAGCCATATACCTGTATATGGTTCGGGCCAAGAAGCGCTGTTTTTATTGTAAATCCTATAAGGTAATCCAAAGAGGTTATTGCTGGAGGAGGCTGCGGACTTTACCCATCGGCCGCAAGCCGGTATATGCTGTTATCAAGATGAGGAGATTTTACTGCCGTAACTGCCGGCAGACACGATTTGAGAACCTGATGATTGCAGAGAGGAAAAAACATTATACTCACTCTATGGAAAATTATGTGATGGATCTTTGCTCTGTAATGACTGTCCGGGATGTATCCCAGTATACGGGTCTCCACTGCCAAGGTCGAGGGAATTAATAACCACATCAAGGTTTTCAAATGCAGGGCCTATGGATACCGTGACCTGGATTACTTTATGCTTGAAAATATTCCTTTTCCCCTAATTCGTGAGGGAAAGATAAGTATCATTCGACATCGATTTTACTATTTGATATTAATTAACTTGGATTATTCATAATGGAAGGAGACAAGAATATGAAATTTAAAATACTTTTGAACACTTCTGCTACAAGGTCTATTATTGTCGAAGAAGCCTATACTGCCAAATTTATCGGTTCCGGCGTAGTCGATGTCCTGTCAACTCCGATGATGATCGCATTAATGGAAAACGCCGCTCTTGATGCAGTTCAAACCCATTTAGCGGAAGGATGGACTACCGTAGGGACAAAGGTCGATATAGAACACCTGCGTGCTACACCTGTGGGAGAAAAGGTCACAGCTGAAGCCACACTCATCAAACAGGAAGGACGAGCTCTTGAATTTTCAGTTGCAGCCCGGGACAACCAGGGAATAATCGGTCAGGGTTCTCACAAAAGGTTTATTATTGACCTGGAAAAATTTATGCAAAAAATCCAAAAAACAAAATAGCTTATTTTCTTCCTGCCATTAGTTTTTCTATCTCATCTATCTCCTTGGGAACATCTTTACTTAAGACCTCACATCCGTCTTTTGTGATGAGGACTGTATCTTCAATGCGGATGTCGAGTTCTTTTTCCGGATAATAAAGTCCAGGCTCGATTGCAAAGACCATGCCTTCTTCCAGCGGTATACCGAGCGGATTTTTTTTAATGAATATAGCCTAAGGCTTTCAACTGATCTTTCAATTTTTCATCTATTTCCGGTTCCGGCCTGGATGTTTTTCTCTTCTTTGCCTTGCTGTAGATTTCATTAATTTGCCGGATTATCTGGTTAACAAGCATGGCTTTTTCATCAGCTGTGTTCTTAATTTCAAGCGAATCTTGTTTTAAATCATAAAGTTCAACAGGTATTAAAGCAGGAGGAGGATAGAGAAAAAAATCCAGATCTTTCGAGCTGAATCTTTTATTAAGAATGAGTTTATTTTTTCCAATATTCATGGAGATTTTCTGTGGAATACGGGAATTCAAAACATCACTTCCTATGTCTGCTAAAAATGTTCTATCTCCTCTTTCTTTTCCTTTTATTAGAGGAGATAAGCTTCTGCCGTCGATGCTTAAATCAGAAAAATCTATCCCCATCTCTTCCAAGATGGTCGGCATGACATCTACAAGAGAGACAATGTCTCCGATCTCTTTTCCTTTAAATTTCGATCCTGGGAATTTAATGACAAGTGGAACTTTCAGAGATTCATCATAAAGACTATGCCCATGTCCCCATCCCATATGATCATAAAACTCCTCGCCGTGGTCACTAGTGAAGATGATCATCGTCTGATCGAAAAGCTCCATCTCTTTAAGCTTCCCTATAAGAGGCCCTATAAGTTTTTCATCCGTATAGCGGATTTCTCCATCATATAGGTCGATAATATTCTGGCGTTCTCGCTCAGTAACTTTCTTAAAAACGCCAGGCTTCCCACCAAGATAACTGACTAAATCTATGTGTCTCCATTTAGCTCCTTCCTTAAGAAACATCGTTTTATAGGGGTAGGGACAAGCATAAGGATTATGAGTCTGATAAGTATGAATGAAGAGAAAAAAATCCTTATCTTTATTATGATTAAGCCATCTTGCAACATCACGATAAGTGAGCTCAGCCGCTTTATTAAGAAAAACCTCGCCTTCTCTCTCATAATAAGAATCAAATCCTTTAGAAAAACCATATGCTGAATTTACAAAGCCACCTCCTGTAAATGCAGAACATATGTAATTATTTTGCCTCATCATGTCAGCAAGTGTAATGATAGAAGGGCTCATCTTTTCATCATCATAATAAACCTGGTGATGTACTCCATTTAACGAAGTAAAGATTGATACATGAGAAGGGAGAGTCCATGGCGAAGAAGCATATGTGTTGAGGAACATGGTGCTGTCTGAAGCTAGGGAATCAATGTTAGGGCTAGTGTTCCTATCATATCCATAACAACCCAAGTGATCAGCCCTGAGAGTATCAATAGAAATTAGGATAACATTACGAAGGCTTTTTTCTTTCTTATACAGGACCGGGTTATACAAAAATGAAAAATTATTTTCTCCACCTTCAGTAACAAGCGACATTTCTACATTTTCCTGAGCATGAGGAATATCGACACAATACTTTTAAAAAAAATGCTTTTCATCTTTAGTAGGAAATGGAATGTGTTTTTGATAAATTGTCTTTTTTCTTCCTTTTGTTTCAATGGAAACAATAAAAGTAGTACCTCTTTCTTCGTTTCCAGAAGATTTGATAAGTTCTTCTGAGTTTTCATCCCTGATTGTGCCGATCCCAAATTCTAATACGGAATTTTCTGGAATATTAAGGTTGAATGTGAATTTACTCTTAGGGGGAGAAAAAAGTACGTTTATTTCTTCTCTAGCAAGTTTTAGTTTTCTCTTAATTCCAAAAGGATTGTCTCCAGAACCTAAATCCGAAATTGGATAAGACTTTAAAGGGAATACTTTGTGTGATTCTTCCGTTTTTTGGGGAACTTGAATTAGTGGTGAATGGAGAATATTTTCTTTATTAAGATTATCAATTAATCTGTAGAATTTAAATTCGGATAAAGGGGATTTTGCACAATTACACAGGAAAAATAAGGAAAACAGAATGATAAGATTACTTTTTTTTATGAGCATCAATATACCTGAATTATTCATAAAAATTGCTGATAAGTTATAACAATTAAACCTAGCTTTGATCGTTCTCCAAGAAATCCTCATAACTAGTTTATCCTCAATAAGATCGATAATATAATTTAAATCTATTATCGGCAATTTTTCCCTTTTGGGCGAGCCGATCTTACCGCATCTGCTGTGTTACAGCACATTCGTGGTGAAGGACCACAACTTCATGTGCTGTGCCTTGCATCTGCAGCAACCTCGACTCGTGAATAATCCAGGGTTAATGCCGAATAGTATTTTAATCGATTTAATTTCTGTATTCAATGTTTCGATCTATAATTTGTTAATCCCCTATTTTTTCTTTTTGTGAAAACGACGTAGGATACTCAGGATGATAAAAAGCGGTCCGTTATAAGCTGCAGCGGCACCTGCAGTAAAACCAATATTACTTCCATTTAGCATTTTGACCCAGGAACCGAACTGGTTGTCATTAACCAAATAAGTCCAGGTGGATGATGGGCCTTTGAGATTCTTCTTTTCCAGGTCAACACCGTCCACTGTTATCTCCAGGGCATTAAATGTCTCTATGATCCTGTCATCGATAATCTGTTCCAGTTCAAGAAAGGCATCTACGATTATTCTATGAAATTCATTCAGGGGAGACTCCCCGGCTACGCTGACAAGATGGATGCTCTCCCTTACATCGTTGATTTTAGCCAGGTGTTCGGACCAGCTCCGGTCTATATGGAAAAGAGAAATGTGCTGTTCGAGTTTAGACATACGCTCTTTCCCTAGTTGAGAACTCGGAAGCGCATATTTCTCTGGAGCTCTCTCGGCAAGCATGCTTTTCCGTGAATTTCCCGTAAGTACATCGCAGCGATGTTGATACATTCTTTTCCGGTGATGTTCCACCAGTGAGGAATATTCCCAGAGTGTCTTGCGTATCTCAAAATTCTGCCCCTCTACGATACGCTGTCCCCGGGCGATCTCCCGGTTTACAATGGGATGATCAATGACCTTACTTTTTCCCTTTGATCGCAAGACTGATGGGATAAGCCTGTCGATCCTGTAACGTTCGATCAAGTTATCTTCCAGGCTGATAAAAAAACGGGATTCTCCGGGGTCCCCTTGACGGCCGGCACGTCCGCGCAACTGGCGGTCGATACGGATGCTCTCGTGGCGGTTGGTGCCGATGACATACAGTCCTCCCAGGGAAACGACACTGTCCCTTTCCTGTTCATCATTCCCCCCAAGTTTAATGTCTGTACCGCGTCCCGCCATATTAGTGGAGATTGTCACTGCTCCAGGCGCACCCGCCCTGGCAATTATTCCAGCTTCCAGCTCATTATTTTTAGCATTGAGCACGCAGCACTTTATACCGGACTTCTTAAGTTTTTCTGCCAGTTTTTCCGACTCTTCCACACTGGCGGTTCCCACCAGTACCGGGCGGCCGGTGGAATGCGTCTGGACGATCTCCGCGATCAGGGCTTGGCTCTTGGCCTTCTTATCAGTAAAGACTATGTCGGGGAGATCCCTCCTAATACAGGGTCTGTTGGGAGAGATAACCACGACTTTTAGGTCATAGAATGTTTTTAACTCAGACGCCGCGGATCGAGCGGTAGCTGTCATCCCACAGAGCTTTGGATACAGACGCATAAAATGCTGCAGCGTTATCGAGCCCAGAATGGTGCCTCCCTTCTGTAAATTCAGCTTTTCCTTGGCTTCGACCGCAGCCTGAAGCCCGTCCGGCCAGTGCCGGTCTTTCACAACACGGCCTGTGAATTCATCCACTATCTCGACTGCACCACTGCGCACTATGTAATCCACATCCCGCTGCAACAGTGCTTCGGCGTGCAGCGCAAGGTTAATCATGGTAAGATGTTCAAAATTTTTGTGCTGAAAGAGATTCCCGCATCCGAGCACGGCTTCGATACGTTTTACTCCTTTATCTGTCAGAAAGACATTGCGCTTCCCATCATCCGTATAGTAATCGATCTCCGGTTTAAGGTTTCTCACTATTTCGGCTGGATGAAAAGAATTCGCCGTTACTTCTTCAGTCATCCCGGCAATCACCAGCGGAACCCAGGCTTCATCGATAAGGAGCGAATCAGCCTCGTCAACAATGGCAAAATGAAAGGGACGGTGAACCTGGTCATCTGACTCATAACAGAGATTATCCCGCAGGAAATCAAACCCGGCTTCTTTTGCTGTGGAATATGTGATATCCGCATTATAAGCATTTTGTCTTTCCTTACGTCCTTGTCTCTCCTGGATGCACCCGACTCTTAATCCCAGGAACCGGTATATCGGTCCCATCCAGGCCGCATCCCGCCGGGCCAGGTAATCATTAAAAGTATGAATATGCACTCCACGTCCGGACAGAGCATTTAAATAAGCCGGGAAGACCGCAGCCAGGGTCTTGCCTTCACCTGTCTGCATTTCGACCAGTCTTCCCCGGTGCATAGCAATTCCGGCCATTACCTGGACATCAAAAGGGCGCAGGCCAAGGGTTCGTCGGGAGGCCTCACGTACCAGGGCATAGGCCTCGGTAAGGAGCTCATTCAGTGGGGTTCCTTCTCTAGCCCGGGTCATTAAACCGGAAGATCGCTTTTGCAGTGAGGCATCGGTTTCCCCTGTCAGGCATTGTTTATTGATCAACCTGAGCTGCCTGCGGTATTCACTGAGGTCAAGCTCTATCGGGATCCCGCTCAATTTATTAAAAGTATCCTTGATTCTTATGAAATCTAATTTCATCTTAATAATCCTCACATTAAATCTCTTTGGGTAGATAGAAAAAGTATAGAAAGGAATATTTATGCGGGAGGATCCCGGGAGGAAGAAAACCTGTATATGTGTTGCGGTTTCAGAGTGAGTAAAGGAAAACTTTCCTGGAAGAAATAGACCAGTAAAAGATAAAAAAGGACCGGTAGGAATAAAAGAAGGGGCGGAAGAATAAAAGCCAGGATAAAGAACATGGGATAAAGAAACAACTGATCTCGACCAGGTGAGGCGTTTACTTCCAACCTGAATCCGCCGTTTTTTTCAGCCATCAAATCTATTGTAAAACAATTCTCCTTATTTATCCAGTGCCTTTCTGATGGCCCGAACCTCCTCTCGTATCTGATTTAGGATCTCACTGTTTCTTCCCCCAGCCGGAGCTTCTATTGTGCCTAAGGATTCAGAAACCGGATGAAGAATTTTCTATTTGTTGCACAGTCGTTTATGCAGATCCTAGTATTCTATCAAACGCGCAATACTTCCTTAATATCCCATATCAGCATGTGATCCAGCCGATCGCTTTTAGGAAATCAAGGTATCTCATCAGACTTTTAAAATCCAGGTCTCTGTCCGTCTCAGCAATAACCAAGTTGCGGATCATGGTGACCGTCCGCTTGCCGTTGATGAAATTGAGGATCGGTTGTTTGTGGCTGCGGTCAACTTTCATCGAGTGTTTATTATCATAAAGAGCGAGTAATCTGGGTAGGGAAAGATAGAACAAAGGAAACCCTCCCTGAATTTTTTGATTTTATTGGTCAGGAGACTTTCCAGTGTTCTTTAACAAGTTTTAATAAATTTGAACTATCTTTTGATTTTAATGCTTTTAACAGATTTTTATGCTTGATTAAGGATTCCTTTAAAGCTCCATGCTTCATAAAAACAGAATATCGTGCATATGTATACCTTTGTATCTGGTCATATACCTGAAGCAATGTTGAATAAAAAAATTTGTTTTTAATCACTTTCCAGATGCTTGTATGAATAAGAGCGTTTAGATCAAGATATTCCTCTAATGAGTCAACACTACAAAGTTTTTCCAATTCTATAGTTAAATCCTCTATCTTCTGCAGATTCTCATCTGTTAATTCTTTAATTGCTAACTTAAGAGCCTGATAATCCAATATAGTCATAACTTCATACATTTCCTGTAATTCTGTGGAAGAAATCTCTTTGACAATAGTATGCCGGTATCGACTGATTTCGATGAAACCTTCTGCGGAAAGCCTTAAGATTGCTTCCCTTACTGGTGTGGTACTTGAATTAAATAGAACAGCTATCTTTTTTTCATTAATCCTTTGATTTGGTTTAATTTTATTTTTAATTATTGATTCTTTAAGATAATTAAAAATTTTATCACTTATGGTGAGAGAAGTTTCATTTCTATAGAGCTTTTCTTCCATTTTTTTACATTTTAATAAATGTAATATCAACTATCAATAAAATTTTCATTTATTTATTAGAGATTTAATAAAAAAAACCGATAATTTTCGATTTGCTTTAATTTAAAACCTTCCTAAAGCCCAATAATCTCTGGGATCAGCAGCACCATATATTTTTTTTGTTAAACTGTCAATTAAAATGGCATTAACTCTACCAAACCACCTATTCAATTCCCTGTAAATTTTAATATTGTATCCTAACTTTTTAAGCTTCTGCAGGCTAAATTCTGGCAGTTCAAAAGCTTCCAATCGCAATTCTTGCTCTGTGAGAAATAGCCTGGGTGCTGACACTGCTTTTTCTATAGTCATTTTATGGTCAATGATATTAATAATAGTCTGGACAATAGAGGCTGGAATTCGACTGCTTCCAGCAGAACCTAAGACAAGAAATGGTTTTCCTTTATAAAGGACTATAGTTGGAGATTGACTTGTTTTTTCTCGCTGATAGGGGATAGGATCGGTATTCATATCATAACTGTAAGCATAAAAAAATCCAAGCTCTGGATTAGCAACCTTGGTGCCAAAAGAGGGGCCAATGGATTGGGTAATAGAGACTACATTTCCTTTGTCATCGCAAACAGAAAGATGAGTGGTTTCACCTTCTTCTCTTTTATCTTTAGGTTTTATCGGAACGGGAAAGGCTTTGTTTTTATCAATCTCCCGGACACGACGTGCTGCCAGGGCTTTTGAGATTTGCTGCCAATCGGGCAGATATTCATCTGAGTGCCCGATATATATGGCTTGAGCCAAAAGATGAAGGTAAAGTGGGTCATCAGGCTTCAATTCAGACAAAGGAAAATGTTCTAATATCTGGAGCATTTCAATAACCGATGCTCCATCACATTGATCGCCGCGGCTAATGATTTTGTAACCGCGATAATTTCCTTGAAGTATCTTGCCTGGAAATGGCCGGTATTGGGCAAGATCATCTTCTCTGATTAAACCATTATTATTTATCATGTCGCTTAATAAAGCTTGAGCAAGTTTTCCTTTGTATAAAGTCCCAGCGCCTTCATCGGCAATTATTTCTAGGGTTTTTGCCAGCGCTGGCTGAGTAAATTTCTCGCCTTCAGCATAAAATGTCCCGTCTTCCTTTAAGAAATGTTTAGCTGTTCCAGGGTAAAGGCGGAAAAATTTCCCTAGATTCCGGAACAAATCTTGATAGTCTTTTTTGATAATAAATCCATTTCTCGCAAGTTGAATAGCTGGCTTCATTATTGTCTTTAATGGCAAAGATCCATATCGAACAACCATTTCTTCCAGGGCGGCTGGGCTTCCGGGAATGGCACAGGTTCTGTATCCATGGCCGATTTTTGCCGGCTCTTCAGCTAACCTTGGAGATTGAGTTGCCCCATCAATACCGACAACTTTTCCACCGCTCAAATAAATAAGAATCTGAGAGCGGCCTGCCAGGCTGCACATGGCAGGGTCAGTTACCATCAAAGCAAATGATGTTGCTGCAGCGGCATCTATAGCATTCCCTCCTTGATTTAAAATTGATAAACCAGCCTGGACTGCTTCGGGCTTAGAGGCAACAACCATAGCTTTCCCTGTATTGGATGAATACTGGGCATAGGAGGTAACTCCTAATGTCAAAAGAAAAATGGATAAAAGCCTTGCGGATCTCTTTGATATATTGAAGATATTGAAGATTTTGCTTTTTGTCATTGTTTGAGTTCCTTTATTTAAATATTAATTATGAATATTATTGTCTATTTCAAATTAGAGATGATTAATTTGTTTCAATTTTACACTGTAATTGTTAATGTTCACCTTACTCTCATTTTAACAAAAGATCAGATAAAAAGCGAAACTCCTGGTCCTGGGTTTAGCCCGAGAACCAGCCACAATCCCAAAAAGAGAATCCACAGAATTAGAAGAAAAATAGAATAAGGAAGCATCAGAGAGATGGCAGATCCTATGCCTATCTCCTGATTTTTATTTCTATATTTTTCCAGTAGTCCCAATAAAAATGGCAAATAAGCTGAAACAGGGGAAATGATATTAGTGGTTGAATCACCAATTCTGTAAGACATCTGGGTTATTGCTGGACTGATACCTAGTTGGAAGAAAAGAGGAATAAAAATTGGTGCTAAAATCAACCACTTGGTAAAACCACTGGTAATAAATAGATTTAATGCAGCACACATAAGAGCAAAAAATAATAAAGTGGGTATCGTTCCAAGTTGAATTTTTTTAATTAAATTAGCGCCATTTACAGCAATAATAGTTGTTAAATTGCTTTTATGGAATAAATCAATAAATATTGAAGCCGGCAAACAGACAACCAAAAAGCCCGCCACTCCGCTCAATCCTTTCTCCATCATCTTAGGTATTTCCTTCTCTGAATGGATAGTTTTAGCCGCTTTGCCATAAACAATGCCTATGATAAAAAAATAGATGAAAATAATAAAAATAATTCCCGAAATTAAGGGGGAATCAGGAAGAAGTTTTCCCTGCTCATTGCGAAGGAGACCATTGGAAGGAATAATCATATACAAAAGAATAATCAGAAAAATCAGGCTTGCCAATGCTGTTACTTTTAAGCCTTTCTTTTCGTTTGGCGCAAGTTTAAAGTCAGATGCCTTTTGAAATAATTTTAATTCAGAGGGAGGATCATACTTACCAAGATAGGGGACTATAATCTTTTCTGTAACAAAAGTTACAACTATAGCCAGTATTACCGTTGATCCAAGCATAGCATACCAATTCATTAAAGGATGAACCGGGACATTGATGTCAAAATGGCCGACAGCAGATTTAGTGATTCCAGCTAAAATCACGTCTGTGCCTGAAATAAACAGATTAGCTGAAAAGCCGCCATAGGCAGCGACATACCCTGCGCAAACTCCTGCAATAGGATGCCTTCTCATGGCTAAGAATATTGCTCCGCCAATAGTGGGAGCGATGATTATACCTGCATCAGAGGCAATATTAGCACAGATTCCCATAACAGCAATCACAAAAGTGATAAGAAAAGGTGGAGTTTTAAAAATTAATTGTCGAATTGCAGCTGAGAAAAATCCTGTTTGTTCAGCAAGACCGACTCCTAAAATCATGATGATCACAAAACCCACTGGAGCAAAGTAGGCAAAAGTTTTAACAAAATTCCCCATAATAGATTGAAGCATTTCTTTTTCAAAGAGGCTGGTAACAGATACTGTCTTGGTTACTTCCTGGTTTGTTGACTGGTCAAAGCTGGTATAGAAAACAGAGACTCCGATATGACTTAGAATAAAGGAAAGAATAAAAATTAAGATAATCAGAATTAAAAATATAGTAAAAGGATGAGGCAAATAATTTCCTATCCGTTCAATGGAAAATATTATTTTGTTAAAGGCTTTTTTTGAGGAAGTAACTTTTTTTGAATCTCTCTTCTTTTTCAATTTTATCCCTTAGCTTTTTTCTTTAAGAAATCTTCCCTATCTTTAGGCCGTATTTTACCAAAAACAGCGCCAAAAGAGCTGACCTTTCTTTAAGGCTCGATATTTTAATGAATTCTTCTGGCGTATGGTCTTTATCGCAAATAGGTCCCAGTCCGTCTAAAGTGGGGACACATGCAGCTCCAAAAAAATTTGCATCTGATGTTCCCCTACGATGTTCCTGATTTATTTTCTGAGTAAGATGATGGCCTACCTGTTGAATTATTCGAAACAGTTCTTTAGTGCTTTTTTTTAGAGGCATGGCCGGCCGCGCATTCAGTATCTTCAATTCTGAGTGGCAACCAGGTTGAGAAGAATTGGCAATTTTTGTACGAATTTCATTCAGCAATATTTCTTGATGTTTTTCTTCCACCCATCGGATGTCGAGAAGACAACTGGCATGACCTGGGATAGTACATGGCCCTAACCCTCCTTCGATTTTTCCAACATTAAGGCTGACACCAGGAATGCTTGCGTTTAAGGATTCAATGGCAATAATCTTGTGGGCTAATTCCAAAATTGCACTTGCTTTTTCGTGAGTTCCAAAACCAACATGACGATCTTGGCCCAGACAATCTATCCGGACACCCATTTTACCGTTCCTGGAGGTTACAATTTCACCATTATGACCTGCACATTCTGCAACCAGGCAGGCTATTGCTTTTTTTCTCTCTTCAATAAAAATTGATTGGGAAGTAGTTGATCCGATTTCTTCATCACTGTTTAGTATAAGAACTAGTCTTAATTTGGTATGAAAGTCAACTTCTTTTATAGCCTTAAGTGCGTAAACAAAAACAGCCAAGCCTCCTTTCATATCGCCGGTTCCTGGGCCCTTTAAATAATCTCCTTGAAGGAGACATTTTTGAAAGGGATGGTCAGGGGGAAAGACAGTATCCATATGGCCAATCAGATAAATAGCTTTGGATGAGGATGTATTTTTTAACAAATAAATATTACCTATATTGTTTTGTTTAACAACCTGATGGATTGGAAGGATACCATTCAATTGATCAAAAATCATATCTCCAATACGATCAACTCCTTTTTTATTATAGGTAAAACTATTTTGGTTGCAGAGATCGATAACAAACTGAATTTGTTCTTCAGCATGAGAATCAAGAAAAGAGAGAATTCCTTTTTTGATATTTTTTATCATTTAACTGTTTCTGAAAAGCTATATTATTTTTTTTATCTAAGTATTAATTTTACTCGTCATCTGACTTTTCGTCATCATACTCGCAGACATAACCACTCCATGTCCTGAACAGGAGTTTTCCTTTTCTATTTACGTTGAGCAAATAGGTGGGAGCCATTGGAGTTTTGCCCTTCCCTTCTGGAGCTGTAATGATAAAAGTAGGAACAGCCAAACCAGAAGTATAACCTCTCAAGTGTTCCATAATATTAAGTCCATATGCTATTGGCACACGAAAGTGCCTAATACCTTCAAGTCTCTTACAATTAAAAATATAATAAGGCCGCACTCTGATTCGAAGCAACTCATGGACCAATTTTTTCATCACATGAATATCACTGTTGATTCCTTTGAGTAAAACAGATTGATTGCCTACCAGCACACCTGCTTTTATCAGTCGATCTACTGCCTGCTGAGCTTCAGCAGTAATCTCCTTGGGATGATTAAACTGGGTGTTAAGATATACAGGATTATGGTGGCTGAGCATTTGGCATAATTCAGGAGTTACTCGCTGCGGCAAGGTTGAAATCATCCGTGACCCAAGTCTCATGATTTCAATATGGGAAATTTTTTCTAACTCTGTGAGAATCCAATCAATATAATCATCATATAAAGATAAAGCATCGCCTCCTGTGATAAGAACATCTCTCACTTCAGGACATTTTGCAATATAGTCAATTGCATCCTGTACATCTTCTTTAGGATAAATCATATCTTTAAGGACGATATCTTTTTTTCGTAAGCAGTGACGGCAGAAAACAGCACACATATTTGTGACATTGATGATTAATCGATCCGCGTAGAGTCTGGTGATTAATGGAGCGGGAGAATTATAAACAATTGCATAGGGATCTTTAATCTCTGCTTTGTCCAGATATTCATGAATGGTGGGGACACTTTGTTTTCGAATGGGACAGTTTCTGTCTTCAGGGTCCATAAGACTGGCAAAATAAGGAGAAATAGACCAGCGATATTGAGTAGCGGTTTTTTCTATATCCTTAATTTCCTCGTTAGTTAAATTTATGATTTTGGATAAAACGGATTTGTCACGAATAGAATTTTTAAGCTGCCATTTCCAATTATTCCAGTCTTCTTCTGTTCCTCCCAAAATTTTTAGAATTCTTTTTTTAGTTTCCTTGTATTGTTCATAGCATTTTAAGCCCGTTGGAATTTTTTCTCGAGCTTCTAAATAATCAGAAATCATTTCAACGTTTTTTTTTGCCCTTTCACGGGCAATTTTCCGGTTCTCCTCAGGAATATACATAGGAGAACTCGGATCATTTACAATAGACATTTTTTCCTCCTTATGATAGTTGTAATTTCAATAAATTAATAATATCTCAAATTTTTAGAGAAATTAAAATTTATATTTATAGTTACTGAAGATTTCAGGTTCTTCCAGGGCATAACGGTCAACTGCAGCTTCTAAAATCTTATTGATTAATTGATCATAGTCAAGGCCGGCAACCTTAGCTGCATGAACAAAAGAAGAGGACGGGTTTATGCTGACCATAGAGTTCAATTCTAAAAGGAAAGGTTTATTGTTTTTGTCAAGGCGGATATCAACGCGGGCATGATCATAGATATTTAAAGCTCTATAAGCCTGAAGAGATATTTTTTTAATATGAGCATCAAGATCTGGAGAAAGGTCCGGAGGACAGATTTTTTTTATTTTTTTGCCCGATATACTAAATTTAAGGTCATGAGTGAAAACGTTGGGGACTATTTCTTCCATTTGAAGTTCTAAAATAGGAAGGACCTGGGGAATTCTGTTTCCATAAATGCTGACATTTACCTCTCGCCCTTCAATAAACTCTTCAACGAGAGCTTGTTGTTTAAAGTTTTCCAGGACATAGGCAACTGTTTCCTTGAGCGATTTTTCATCTGTTACTACTGCAAGTCCGAGGCTGGCAGCTTCGCTTCTAGGCTTAACTACAAGAGGAAATTTTAGATGTTGTTTAGATAAGTTTTTGTCATAAAAAACAATAAAATCAGGCGTTGGAAGCCCAGAAGAAATAAAAATTTGTTTGGCAATGACTTTATCAAGAGCAAGGGCATGACCTAAAGGGCTCGAACCGGTATATGGAATTCCTGCCATTTCCAGGATTGCGGGGATATGAGTGTATCGGCATTTCCCTTGACTGCCTAAAGCAAGATTAAAAACAATTCCTGGCATCTGGTCGTTAGAGAGTTTGGGCAAAAACTCTTCCAGCCCGGAGAGAAAATATCGATTGACTTCAAATAATTTGACTGTATGTCCGGCTTTTTCTATGGCCTGGGCTACCAGATTGACTGTTTCTTGAGGATACCATTCCTTGTTCTGAAGGCCAAAGATATTGATGATGCCCTTATTATCACGGTTATATAAAACTGCAACTTTCATATTTAAATTTCCTTAATTTATACGTTTTGTCCCTTTTAAGCTGTAGATATTTACTTATTCTTAAATGAGATTTGATGAACTTATCTTCTTTCCTATAATTTGATCTTTCTGGAGAAAATCCTTGTTTAGCTTCTCCGTTATTTCGCCAGCAAGAAAGAGAAGGAGGGGGGATTTACCTCCTTCTCTTCTTCTTTTTAGAAGGCGTATCTTATACCTAATCTGACAGCACGAACTCCAGTAACGCTGGTAATCTTCCCATAAACAGTGCTTAGTTTATATTGGGGAGGAGTTTTATAGTAATAAAGTCTACCAGCCGGATCTTGGTTGATATCCAATGATGACCGGCCGCCCACATTGAAGATATCAAGATACAAACTTAGTCGGCCATACCCGGGATTAATGTCTTTTTGCAGTCTCAAGTCCAAATTTGTATAACCTGGTTCTCTTTGTGAACCGGGCTTCTCTGCATTTATTCCCACATAGGATTGCTGAACATTATATCCGGAAGGAAAATAAACTCGGTCAAGCGTTCTGTTCCAGGGCTTTCCAGAGATATGGGAAAAATAGAAGCTTAAAACGAAATCGTAAGGGAGAGTAAACGTCCCCAATAATTTTACTTGAAGAGGTCGGTCATACCACAAAGATCCATAATTATTTATCAACCAGTTAGGAGTATCAAAGGCACCGGTGTCTCCATCTGTATCGTTATAACCAGCTCCTATGTTTCCTTTGTAAGAACTGTATAATATCGAACCCTTAAGCTGCCAGTTGTTAGACATTCTTTTTTCCACGATAAAGGCAAGTGCATCGTAATTTCTTTTTGCTCCTTCTGGATTGCCTGACATCAAAACTTTAAGAGGAGCGTCTTCACTTAACCCGTAAACTGTGAACTCTTGATCATCTGGAGTTCCAAATTCTCCATCCCAGCCAGGATCAGTAAAAGTATAAGGAATCCAATTTGGATTAGAAGGATCATAACCGTTATTGATGTCAATATCTTCTATGATATCTCTATTCCTCTTCATGATATAGGAAATGCCCAGTTTAAAATCTTTAAGCAGTTCATGATCTAAACCAATGATAAATTCATCGGTATGCATGTTTTTTAAATCATCAGGATAATAATGAAAATTGATATCTTGATTGGGGTAATCGAATAAAGAATATGAGTCTGTGGGAGGAGGATCAAATTGTTTGTTGCCATTGAGATCTTTCCAACGAAATTGAACATCTGCTTGTTGAAGGATGTTACCATAGTTGTATTTATACATCCAGACAGGCTCATAATACCGGGAATAAGAAACTTTTGCAGCGGTTTTCCCATCTCCAAACACATCAAAAACCAGTCCTATTCGTGGGGATAAGTTTTTAAAATGAACCATGGTTCTGCGGGGTTGGGTTATTGGTGCCCAAGGTGAAAGCAACCCGTCAGGAGTTAAATAATATTCGGCTATAGCATCGAACAAGGTATTTCCAACATAAGGCCTACTTTGTTCTGGTTCATACTGCTCTTGATCGTCATATCGGAGGCCGAAGTTTAACACTAATCTTTTGAAATTAACACTGTCCTGAAAATAGGCTGAATAGCGAAGGCCATAATCTTTTGCAGCCCACTCTCCCGGTCCTCGCGGGGTCGGGTAAGTTCTCAGACGGCCTTCTTTTTTGGATGGGCTGTAGTAGTAAGGATTACTTGCCGCGTAGTCATACCAATATAGATAAAAGGGATTTTGTTTCCAATAATCTAATTCATATCGAATATGTTCAAACTCAAAGCCTAACTTGATTTCATGATCTCCTCCCAGGAAATTTTCTTGAAATCGGGTTAAGGATGCAGTAGCTACATATTTGTGGGTGCGATAATCCTCTTCGTAAGTAATTGAGTTAAAACTTGTCGCTGTTGCTTTGTCATACATCTTAGGTTCATTTTCAACGCCTGGCTGAGCATGGAGGGGAAGAAGTCGAAAATTATGACCAAACTTTAAATCAAGGAAAGTGTTTTGGTCAATTATCCAGTTGGCTTGTAAGTTGAGGATGTCCGTGTGATCCCCCATATCATAGGGAATATTTTCTTTTAACCGGCCCCACGTTGCACTTACAACTCGGATGGGTTCATCGTATATATTATAGTGGAAACTTCCCATTAGCCTCAAATTTGGAGTTAATTGAGCTGTTAACTTGCCGAACAAAATATTTTCTTTATGCTCCAGGTTATAATCATATGGCGAAAAAAACCGCAGCCAATCAAGGTATTGGTAAGAAGTAAAAAACCACAACCTGTCCTTGATGATCGATCCACCAAAAGTTCCTGCCAGATCCCAATAATTTTTATATCTATCTACTTGGTCAAGCCCAAAAGCTACGGTTTGCTCTTTTGTCCACAGGGGATTGGATATGCTGTCACCTATGTAATAAGCACTTACTGAACCGGCAAATTTATTTCCGCCGCTTTTGGTAACAATGTTAATGAAACCAGAGTCGGTCTGTCCTGATTCTGGCATGTGAGAGCCAACTTCAAAGCTTACTTCTTCGAACATTTCAACATTCATTGAGGCTGTTAAATAAGAAGCTGATGGATCAGTTATATTAACACCATCTAAAGAATATTGGGTTTGTCTGACATCAGCACCCATTACCGAAGAAGTCCTTTTATTTGGATTCTCATCCGAAATAGCTCCCGGGGCTGAATTGACCACGTCGTAAATATCCCGATTCATAGGAATAGAAGCGAGGAACTTAGAATCATAATTAAGGGCAATTGTTGAAGAAGTTGTATCTACGACAGGGGCTGAAGCAGTTACTGTGATTTGTTCCTCAAGTGTCGATGGTTTAAGACGGATGGTTATTTCAGTGACGTTAGCTATACTAACAGTCAGTTCTGTAATATTTTGACTTTGAAATCCAGACAATTCAACTTGTAAGGAATAACTGCCTGGTGGGAGAGCAGGGAAGCGGAACAACCCTTTGTTAGAAGTAGTATAAGATTTGGAACCTTGAAGGGCTGGTCCTAAAACTGTAACATTTGCGCCAGGTAAGGCATTATCCTCTTCATCTACTACAATGCCTTGAAGTGAACCTGTTTGCCGCTGGGCGTATGAGATAGAGGAAAAACTCCAAATTAAGACAAAAATAAAGAGTATTCTACAAAATTTTTTGATCATGTTTTCTCCTTTTTTAAAATTATTTTTTTTAATGTCGGCACTTTATCTTTCCGTATTATTATTCTTAATTTATTTATCACCTCCTTAATAAATAGAGTAGACAGAATATATGTTTTTTCTGTTGCTTTATCTATTTTATGAATTCTTCGATCTGGTGCGATCTTTTTATATTTGGCTGGATTTTTTCCTTGGATAAGATTTGCTTCATTAAAAAGAGATAAAATTTTCATATTAATAATTTTATATTTTATAATATATAATATAAAATAAAATATGTCAATATTTATTTACAGGAAATTGATATTTCCATTATTTTACCTCAAATTATTGCTGTGATATAAGCAATTAATTAAATGGTAGATGATTTTAGATAGGCATTCTCTATATTCGCTTGTTAAAATTGAATTCTTATTATAGGAAAGGAGATTGAGCCATGAAAAAGATATCAATTATAATTCTTTTCCATGTCTGCGTCTCTTTTTGCTTTGAATTCGCATCCTTCTTTCCAATTTGGAAAGGAGGACTCCATTGCCAGTTTGTAACCGACTCTGAAAAGCAGGTGCAGATCGTCGATGGCTCCTGAGAGGTCCCAGTCTGAATTATATTCGTCTGAGGGTTTGTGGTAATTTTCTGTTATGAATTTTTTCCTTTTTGCCTTTGTCCAATCCTCCCCGTGCTCTACACTGTCGATTCCGGAACTTGTATAGAGTGCAGGAATGCCCTCTTTAGCGAAACTGAAATGATCTGAGCGGTAAAACATCCCCATTTCCGGGGTTGGGTCCGGGCGGACTCTCCGTCCCTGCTCTGTTGCGGCCTCTTCAATATATGTATCGAGTTCTGAATTTCCGTATCCAACAACCGTAATATCTTTCATCTTCCCATAAATATTCTGAGCATCCATGTTTATTGCGGCAACCGTTTTTGTTTTTGGATATATCGGGTGGGTAGCATAATAATGTGAACCGATCAGCCCCTGTTCTTCTCCGGTTACGGCGAGGAAAACAATCGAGCGAGAAGGCGGTGTTTTGAGCTGTTTGAAAGCTTCTGCAAGTTCGATAAGGGCGGATGTGCCTGTAGCATTATCACATGCACCGTTGAATATCTGGTCTCCCTCGAGGTTTGGATTTATTCCAAAATGGTCCCAGTGCGCCGTATAGAAAATATACTCATCAGCCCTGTTAGAGCCAGGCAGTAGTGCGATGACGTTTATTGATTTTAATCTATTGATGCTGTTGTTAAGGGTAATGGATGCTTTTAAATCAAGAGGAAGAGGATTGAAACCCTGTTCTGCTGCGGCTGATTTTAATTCGTCATAGTTTTTTCCGGCCATCTCAATGACTGCCTGGGAAACTTCAGAGGTCAGCCAGCCTTCCACAGCGCAGCGGGATGCATTATCATCCTCGGTGACAAGGCTGAATTGTGGGCCTGACCAGCTGTTTTTTACTACTTCCCACGGATAAGCTGCGGGCTTTGTTTCATGAATAATAAAGGCCCCTTCGGCACCCTGTCTGGCGGCTTCCTCGAATTTGTATGTCCAGCGGCCGTAATAAGTCATCGCGCGTCCATTGAAAAGCTCGGGATTTTCGGTTGCAAAGCCCGGGTCATTAACCAGTATCACGACGGTTTTTCCATGGACGTCGATGCCTTCATAGTCATTCCAGTTGTATTCCGGAGCAACGATACCGTATCCAACAAAAACCATTTCAGAATCTTGTAGAGAGACTTCCTCTTTGACTCTTAATGTGCCAGTCATAAATTCGCTGCCGTAGGAGAATGACTTTATTTTTTTTGTACCTTTTATTTTGAGCATTGTCCCTGGATCTGCAGTGATTTCCACCATGGGTACTTCCTGGAAGTAGCTGTCGCCATTTCCGGGTTTGAGTCTGAGCTTTTTAAATTCTTCCCTTAAGAAGCTGACTGTCTTTTCCTCACCTTTTGAAGCTGGGGCCCTGCCTTCAAAATCATCCGAAGAAAGTATGATAACATCGCTGGATAAATCGTCTGCTGTTATACTTTCCAATGCTGGTGTCAGATTTTGATTTTTGTTGGCGCAGCTGAAAAGGATTAATACAAGAGCGGCAAGAACTGCCGCATGCAGTGCGTGTTTTTTAAACATTATTGCCCTCCTTAAAATATTTCCAGGCCAGATATTTTAATGTTCCAATATAAGTCCTGGTACTTCTGGTTCTTGTTAAGAGAGTTTTGAATTATCACTGTGTTTCGAAAATGTCAAGAAGAAAAGGCTCAGGAGTACCCGAAATTTTCTTGTTTCCTGGATCAGGTCAGATGCTTCTAATACACGCAGAATTTGCCCCAGCGAGTCAAAATCAGCTCGCTTTCCGGGTTCGCTCTCTTATCCTTTAAGGAGAAGAACCGTGCCAGCTCAGCCTCTAAACGGTTTTCTCAATCAACTGAACTGATCCTTTGAAAGGAGCGATTGCGTCTTTGGTAGGAACTCATTATCCAGTATCTTTTGATTAGTGCTAAATATACAGGAAAATTAGGAGAACTCCGGCAATATTTGACCTTGATATTTTGCTGTGATATAGCTTAAAAACAAATCAGATGTGCTTACGAGCTTTAAAATTTTACGAGCTTCAAATATTAAAAGAAGAACACTACAATTTGAAGAAACAGGAGGTGTAATGCTCTCTGATATTTCTATCGAACCTTTCCGCGGCGATATCGAAGGTCTTGAAAAAATGGCTTTTTCTTCGTGGCGCGACGAATATGGGATTGAATCCTTTCCTAATTTTTACCGGCCTGCATTTTTGAAGTACTTATTTGGACACATACAGGATGAAAGAGCTCTTATTGCGGCTTATCGTGGGGACGAGGTTGTTTCATTTTTAGCCAATTTGCCGCGGCACTTTAGCTTCAAAGGAAAGAAATACTATGCAGCCCTCAGCTGCATCATGGTTACAAGAAAAGAGCTGCTTCGCCGAGGCCTTGGCCTGGCAATTATCCGTGAGGGCCTCAAGTTCAACAAAGAGTTAAAATATGATTTTACGTTATTCACACTTGAATCGGGTCACAGGTCTTCGCTGATGATCAAGAAGCTTGAAGAATCAGGCGATCCGGTTAAATTCGTGAAACGGATGTATGTTGTTGCCAGGGTGCTTGACCTTGAACGTGCTTCTGTTTCTGAAGGCCTTAAGTCATGGGAAAAGGTGGCAATTAAGATTATTGGTGCACACCGGCACCCAAAAACCAATTCATCTGTATCTGTAAGGGAATACAGGCCGGAAGACATTGAAGCATGCCTGAACCTTCTCAATCAATACAAGGAGCATGTTGGTCTGGCAAGAGTATGGGAAAGGGATGAACTTGCCTGGGAACTGGATTATCCTGATGTTTCGAAAACCCTTGTTTATGAAAAATCGGGCAGGGTAGAGGGACTTATCAATTATATTCTGTATGAACATATTGGCAAGACCAAAGAACGGTGGGCATGGATAAACCATGTGGCTTATCCAACACTTTCAGGTCGGGAGCGGGTAGGTTTTATTAACGCTTTTCTTCATTATATTAAAGAATCTAACTGCATAGGGGCACTGGAGTTTACAAAGAAGTACTATCCGATGGCTCCTCTTTACAAGGCTCACTTTTTTCCTTATTTCAGGTCAGTAAAAATGGTCTCCTGGAGTTTCAACCCGGATGTTGTTATTGAAAACATCCCGGATGTCTATGAAGTTCAGATTTGAAAAATGAAAAAAGGTGCCTGGTACCTTTTTTGTATTATTTGTCAGCCAAGCTGAAAGCAGTCAAATATGTAAGCCGAGTAATCTTCTCAATCATGTTTGGACTGACTTTCTTCACAGTGTCGCTCAGTTGATGATAATCCTCTGTCATGGCTGCAAAAAAGAACACCCACGGGATCTTGTTCATTGCAAATGGTGCATGGTCGCTTCCGCCGCTAGCAGTCTCTGATTTTCTTAAGTGAAGTGATAATAAGGCATAAAAAGCGAAAGGTAAAGGACATTTTTCATGAATAGAATAAAAGATGAATTCCTCTCTATTTTTTATAGCCAACTGGCATGATGGACAGGGGTTCATGACCTGGTAAAGCACTTATCACCTTTGCCACTTCCTGGTCATTAAATGCCCCGACAATCCCTGCTCCCAGGCCAAGCGATCCTGCCTGAAGGAATATGTTCTGGCCTACATGTCCTACTTCAATAAGGGCATAACGGATACCCCTATTCCCGTACTTTTTGTTTATCCGCTTATACTCCGAGGTAATCACAAAAATTACAGGGGCTTGAGTCATCCAGTTCTGTCCGAGCGCTGCCCGTGCGAGTTCACCTCTTCGATCCCTCTCTGCTAACTTCTCGATAGAATGACTTTCTGGAAGATACCTATACACCCCTTCTGCCAGCCCTTTTACTCCTTTTTTCCCGATAACAGCATAAACATCCAGAGGATATAGGGCACCTCCAGAAGGAGCAGAACGCAGCCCTCTTCTCGTATCCGTTATTCCCTGAGCAGCCCACAGAAGCTGCGATAAATCAGAGACAGCAATAGGATCCGGTTTAAAACTTCTGACAGTGCGTCTGTTCACGATAGCCTCTTCAACGGATATTTTCCCTTCCTTTGACGGTGAAGGAAGCATTATTTTTTCCTCCTGCATTGTATTTGCAAAAATTGTCATCATAGACAATAAAGCAAATACTAAAATAAATCCTGTGACTTTCATATTACTCATTTTCTTAAACCTCCTTCCCATGACAGAAATCAAAACAGGATAACATATCAAACTTTTCTGAAAGAAATTGATTAAACAGACCCTCTGCCCTTTATTCCTCATCCCAGCGCTGTAGTTTATTATAACATAAAAGTTCAACTGTCTATTCCTTTTAAAAAGATTAAATTATCTTGATTTTTTTTACATCCTGCTATACGTTAAATCTGAAAAGTTAATAATTATAAGGAGGACTTGGCAATGAAACGAAAAATTATTCCTCTTATTCTTATTTCTATTTTGTTTTTATTTGTAACAGGCCAATGGGCACAGGATGACTGTTCTAGCTTTCTTGTGACAAAGGGAGCCTCGAAGGACGGTTCAGTAATGATCACATATACATGTGACGGGGAATTTCTGCCGCATCTTGAATATATTCCTGCCCAGGACCATAAACCAGATGAATATATCGAAATAAGCGGCCGGGACGGCAAAATCATAGGAAAGGTAAAGCAGGTTTCTCGCACATACGCGGTCGTCGGATTAATCAACGAATACCAGCTTGCAATTGGCGAGACTACATTCGGAGGCCGCAGAGAACTGCGTAATCCGGACGGACTGCTTCATTATTTCTTTATGATGAGGCTTGCCCTCCAGCGTGCAAAAACAGCCAGAGAGGCTATAAAAGTCATGGCCGAACTTGTGGAAGAATACGGATATGCAAGCACAGGGGAATCCTTTTCAATAGCCGATAAGGAAGAAGCCTGGATAATGGAAATGATCGGGCCTGGAGCAGGAGGAAAAGGAGCTAACTGGGTGGCACTCCGGATTCCTGACGGGTATGTCTCCGGCCATGCAAATATGTCCCGCATAGGCGAATTTCCGCTTGATGACCCTGAAAACTGCATGTATTCCAAAAACGTTATCTCCTTTGCAATAGAAAAAGGATACTATGATAAAAAATCTGGAAAACCTTTCAGTTTCAGGTATGCTTATTGCCCCCCTGAACCTTCCTCTCTCAGAACATGTGCTTCCAGAGTCTGGAGCATGTTCCGCAGGAGCGCACCATCCATGAATCTGTCTCCGGATTTCCAACGCGGCGTGAAGGGAGCAAAACCGTACCCACTGTGGATCAAACCTGATAACAAGCTTTCTTTGCATGATGTTATGAATATTATGCGCGACCATTATGAGGGGACAGATTTTGATATGACAAAAGGCATAGATGCCGGACCTTTCGGGTGTCCTATCCGCTGCAGAGGACTTACCTGGGAAGTAGATGGAGTTAAATACAGCTGGGAGCGTCCCATTTCCACACAGCAAACCGGATTTTCTTTCATCTCACAATCACGCGGATGGCTTCCTGATGCAGTCGGAGGCGTGTACTGGTATGGTGTTGACGACACTTACACTACCTGTTATATCCCGCTTTACTGCTGTATTAACGATCTGCCTAAACCATTTACTATCGGAAATCTTCAAAAATTTTCATGGGATTCAGCATGGTGGGTGTTCAATTTTGTGTCGAACATCGCAAATTTAAAGTATTCCTACATGGTTAAAGATATACAGAAAGTCCAGACAGCTCTGGAAGGCAACTCATTAGCTCTCCAACCTGTTATAGAAAAAACAGCACTCGAGATGTTAAAGTCCGATCCAGAACTCACCGCAAAATTCCTGACGGATTACTCTGTCAGCCGCGGTGAACTAGTGGTTAAACGCTGGATAGAATTGGGAGAATATCTCCTGACAAAATACAACGACGGATATGTCAAAGATAAAATGGGCCGTCCCCGCGGAGTCGGATATCCATCCGAATGGCTGAAAAAAGTCATAAAATCCAAACCTGAACAATTCAAATTACCTGAATGGGATAGCAAAAAAAAGGATCAGAACTGACACACAACTGCTGTAGACGGATGGAAATAACACATGGGTAAAAGAAAATCTAAATTTCTCATATCTTTTGTTATCATAAGTTCTTCTGTATTTCTTCTAATAAATCAGGGTTTTTCCCTTGATGCTGTCCCCCTCGGCCAGTACCTGGAATATGCCCGTGCGTCTGCAGATTGGACATGGCAGCATTACGACGAAGTAATCGAAAAATGGAAACAACATTTTGATCCTGAAAGTGTCTTCGGTTACCGTCCCCCCGGTGGGCTTCTGGAAACAGCGGTAATATATGCATATTTGTATGAAAAAGAAAAAAATGCAGAATACGCAAAGCGTGCCAGGAAAATTCTGTTGACATATGGAGACTTTAGTTCAATATATCCGGGCTGGGCTATTAAGAATCGCACAGATTACAACGGGAATGTTCCGGCACTTCCGGATTTTTTTACAGTTATGCGTTATATACGTGCATACGACACTCTTCACCGGCTGAAAATTTTCACAGATAAAGAAAATTCAAAAATAGAAACGCTTATTGCCGAAAGCATGCAGTACCTTCTGCGGAGTGCAGAATGGGGAACAATGAACCGTGCAGCGCTTCGCGCAGAATCTTTATCATGGGCTGTACGTGCTTTACCCAACCATCCGGACTCAAAAAAATGGGAAATGCAGCGGAAGGCTCTTGGAGATGACAACTGGGGAAACTGGGAGATCGAAGATGCCACCATTTATCACGGAGTCTGGCTTTATGCCCTCTGCGGCTATGCTTATTCCATGAGGAAAATGGAAGAACTCTTTAAAACTCCTGAAATGTATTATTACGCCAAATATTTCCTGCATTTGATGTGTCCAGAAGGGATAATCCCGGACTTTGGAGATGCGAACTGGCAGTCAAATTGGAACCGTTATCTGGTTTTCTTCGAGGCTGCCGCAAATCAATATAAAGACCCTAATATGAAATGGGCTGCTGCAACAATTTCGCATAAATTTATCGATTTTTCAAATCCTGCAAATGTTGGCTTAGGACTCATCCTATTAGATTGTTACCTATGGGGAAGTGATAAGATTCAGGTCTCCGCTCCCAAAGTTTTATCAGAAGAAGTCATGGAAGATGTCCAGGGGAAAAAAATCGTATTCCGCAACGGTTGGAACAGTTCTGCAACCTATTTACTATTAAATTACAGGGATGAAGGAGACGGAGGCTTAAATTTCCGTGACTATTTAAGAGACACAATCCCTGTGGAAGAAGAAAAAATGACCCATGGACATTCCGACGAAAACAGTATCGTACTGCTTATGTCAGATGGTTCTGTCCTTCTTCATGATGGAGGTTACAGGGATTACATGCCGAGCGGCCCTTTTGGTGCATACAGACAGGATTACTTCCATAACCGGCTGTGTGTCCGGGCGGAAAAAATCTGGATGGGACAGCAGAAAGGACAGTACCGCTACAGTATTCGCGAGGCAGTTCCGGAGCAGAATGTTCTAGATTTTCTCCACAATGCAGGCTCTTACCGAGAAATACGAACTCAAAAAGTCGATTTCCTGACACTCTCTGACTTCGATTACAGCCGCACGAGAGTAATCGATGAGAAGATGGGATACGAATGGGACCGTGTAATAACTTATGTAAAAGACCCAGAAATCTTCGTTGTTTTCGATATTTTTAAAGCACAAAACAAAGAATATTTCACACTTTCAAATCTCTGGCACACCAGGAAAATCACAGCTCATGGAGAACACTGGTATGATACAGTATATGACAAAATCCAGAATAATAAACTTCCTGTGAATACTAATCTTCTCATTTTCTTTCCTTTAACACAATACAAACTGGAAGGTGTGGAATCGGAAAAACGTCATTATCAAGATGAACTTCTCATTCACCAGACAACTGCTCAGCATTTTGAGCTGGGTGAAACTGCAGGTTTTATAACCGTGCTAATCCCTCACCGCACAAACGAATCTCCCCAAAAGTGGGTTGACAGCATAAGCCTCCTCCCTGTCAAGGATAAAAGAGCCGGTATGGGGATCCAAATCAAGGTGGGCAGTAAAAAGATTTTAGTGTGTGTCAAAAACGACCTTCGCATGGATATGTGCCGTGACTGGCGGCGCCCCAGATATACATATGAATCGGGGAAAATCATTTATGGGGATCTTGAAACAAACGGCGATTTTGTCTTTGCATCTATTAACAGAGGAAAACTCAATTACACAATCGTCAATTTGACTAAAGCCTTTTTCAAGAATAATGTTCTTGTTGAAGCCAAACCTTCCTTTTTCGGATTGGCTTTCGACGGAAGCCCTGACAAAGCTGGCATCGGAAAAATGCGGTACTGGCGGGACGAAATTGATTTAAACCGCTAGAGAGATTCCTGCTGCTTTTTAAAGACTTCTTTTTGCAAATCACGTGCCTGCCGGAGAAGCTCTTTCAATTTATCTATAATCATTCTTACCTTGATATTAACCAGTTTCCTCTTCCCTACTCTCTGACTATGAATATTTTCTTTCAAAAACTTCTTCATTTCTTCGACTGTCATCCACTTTCTTAAAATTTCATCTTTAAAAAACTCCGATTCCAAAGATTCATAATCTTTGCTTTTTGCCAGCATGTTCTTTTCCCAGAGTGAATCAGTTCGCCATCTATCAAATTCTTCTGAGGCATCTTCTGGCAAAGGCCCCAAAAGCTTTTTTGCGCTTTTCATCGTCTCGTCATAAAAAGCCTCCCCATCTCTCAGCAAATTTCTGGCAAGACAATAATCCGGATAATTGAAATTATTTTTCTCCTGTAACAGATCTCCAAAAATCTTTGTAGATTTTGTCAAACATTCCAAAGCCTTTGAAGCTTTCAAATGAATTTTAATTTCATCACGCTTTTTCATCTTGTGTTTTCCCCTCTGGATATTCCTCTAACCAAACATAATTTCTCTCTCATTCCTGATATCTATTCCCATCATCCCGGATATTCTTAATCTGTACGAAAACTTATATCACAAGAAAAATCTCATGTCAAAAGGAATGAATAATCCACGTTCTCCTGAATTATTCATAAAAATTGCTGATAAGTTATTTAGATAAGATAAATTTGAGGGCATGTCTGCGCTCCACTAAGATTTTTAAC
>AWNV01000038.1 GCA_000493965.1 Candidatus Aminicenans sakinawicola JGI OTU-1 | reverse complement strand
AATGAAGCAAACCGGAAATTTTCACGTTGCTAAGAACCGGACATTTTCACTTTGCGTTGACATCTATTTTAAGTTAAATTGACACAAATTTTTATCTTATGTTATAAGAAAAGCAGAAAAGGGGTTTCAGTGAAAATCGCATCATCGCCCACCTCAAGCTGACATTTGTCGCGGAGAGACCTCCCCCGCCTCATCTTGCCTATCAGGAATTCTTGATGGACTCCGAGGCTCCAGCTGATCATTTCTTATAATCTTCTCTTGACTGGAAGGAGTCATCTATGCGGTTTTGGGTACTTTTGAGCTTTCCTGCGGCGTTTTGGCCCACCATGAGCGACTTCCGATTGTCCTTGACATCTTTTTTATCGTGATATATATTTCCTCACGATGGTTGAATGGGAAAATGAGGACAAAGATGCTCATCCAGCCGGTCCAGCTGAAAAGGAAATTCTTATCTTTTATGCTTTTATCCTGCTGGTTTTATTTTTCTCCGGGAACGCCTTTTTTTATTTCGCGACAAAATTGGAGAGGATCCCTTTTGTCAATTCCTATCTCGTGATTCTTATTGGGTATGTGGTTGTTGAAACCGTCTTTTTTGCCCTTTCATACAAGTATTTATCCCGGAGAAAGCTGTCCTTCAAGAATGTTCTTACCGGGGGTTTCGTGGCCACGATTTGTTGGGAAATTCTCAAGCATATTTTTGGTGTTTATATAGTACGCATCAATCTCTATTCTGTTATCTATGGATCCATAGGATCGCTGATTCTTTTGATGCTTTGGCTTTATTACACCGTCTTGGTATATCTTATCGGAGCTGAAATTAGTGCTGAAATGGAATAGATCTCTCTGATGAGAAGAAAAATAACAAAAAGATTATTGATCATGGGCGGTGGTTTTATCATTTTGATTGCGCTGGTCCTATCTTTTTTCCATCTGCCATTTGTCAAGTTGAAAATTCTGTCTTCCATCCAGCGAAACCTCGAAAAAAACCAGGGAATTCAGCTCACGGTCGAAACATTCGATTACAACCTGTCGAATCTCACGTTTTTCTTGAAAGGTGTGCGGCTGGGAAAACCGGGGAGTGAGGATTTACCCCCGATTCTGCAAGCGGATTCAGCACGCATAAAAATTCCTTTATCCATTCTCCTCAACCGGAAACTCCGGATACAAGATGTGGATGTTATCAATCCGGAAATCAATATATGCATCGACCGGCACGGGAAAAACAACCTGCCTTTTCAATCTCGTTCGACTGAAGTCCCGCAGGCTCAGGCAAATCTGCCCGAGTTCATCATCCAGCGGACCATGATTGAGAACGGTCGCGTGCACTTTTTCGATGAAAGACAGAACCTAGACATCCGGTTTTCGGGAATTTGGGCGAGGGGTGTTTGGATGGGGGCAGGAAAACACTCTATTCATTTAGAAACTCGTCTCCCGGGTTCGGTAAATCTTGGACATAAATCTTTTCCCCTTGTGAAGTGTGTTTTGCAGGCTGTGATCGATAAGGCGGGAATTGATGTCAAAGAATTCCTTATAAATCTGGCGGGGAGTGATCTTACGCTCTCTGGAAGAGCAAATGATTTATTCTCTCCGGTTTTTGAGGGAACCTGCAAAGGCCGTTTGGACCTGGATGTCATCGGCACTGCCATCGGATCCCTCGAGACCTTTTTTTCAGGCACTCTTGACTTTCAATCTGAGTTGAGCGGTCCTTTGAAGGATTTGTCCGCTCGCATTCAGTTGAAAGGCGAGGACCTGGCGTACGGAAAATGGGCAAATATTCTCCTGAATTCTGAAATCTCTTGGCAGGGTAGGGTGTTGGAGATTCGTTCTTTCGATCTAAGGCATGTAAGAGGACATGTCCATGCGAAAGGCAGCCTGCACCCTCTCGGCTGGGATAGGGGAAATCATCTGAACTTAGAGTGGACGGGTCTCGATGTGGCGCCCTTTAGCGATGCCCTTGACAGTCCGTATCCCCTGTCATCCGTTTCATCGGGAACCTTGAGAGTATCTTGGAACGGCTTCTCCCTGGAAAACATCACCGGGGAATGCGAAATTCATCTCGGCGGAAATGGTGGCAAAAACGATTCCAATGGCAGGGCAGAAATAACAGGAAAAATCCTCGCCCGATCCGATTCGAACGGGTTCCACACCACATTCCAGGATATCACGATTCTCGGAGCCCAGTTGCAAAGTGAGTTTCTGCTGAATTCCGATGAAATGTCGGGAAATTTCAAGTTGGATGCTCGAAGCATTGCAAGGATCATCCCTGTTATCCTGGCCTTTTCCAAAGGACTGGACGAGGGGATTATACAAGGATTAGGTCTTGATGGTCCGATTTTAGTTTCCGGGCTGCTGGGAGGGAATCTCGAGAAACCGGTTGTAACGTTCGATGTGAAGAGCGACAATCTAGAGATCCTCAGAGTAAAAAATATCGGGATAAAAGGGAATATTTTTTATGACAGCCAGTCTATCGGTATCGAATCTTTGAGGGTTCAAGATGGGAAAGGAGAATTTAGAATAACCGGGGCTTATCCGCTAACATCTTCTGGGCGAACTATGCATTTTGAAGCGGAAGGGGAGGATCTCGCTCTCGAGAGGATTTTGAGGATTCTTGACATTCCGATGGTGGCGACAGGGACTGTTGCAGTCAGCGCCACGGTCGAAGGAAAAATGGGATCTCCGGAAATCCGGGTGAAAGGGAGTTTACGTCAGGCCTTCATAGGGACTCGCGATTTGGGTGATTTAGCATTCGAGATCCAAACCGGAAGGGATGAGTTGGCCTTCCATGTTGAGTCCCCTGTATTTTCGAGCTCGGTAGACGGTTCGATTTCTCTGGGCCATCCTCGCCTCCTGAAATTGGAATGGGACACCAACCGGATGCGCCTCGATGTCTTCAAGGAAAGGATTCTTCTCTTGGAAGAACATGATTTTTCCGGCATGTTGACATCCCAGATCAGCATGAAGCTGGATCTCGAGGAACCGGGAAATAAAATAGAAACAAACGCAAAAATCGAGCAAATCCAACTCCGAACGGGACAGCACCTTATCCAAAACAAAGGCCCGATTCTTGTCTCTTACAAAGAGGATGCTTTCCATATCGAAAATCTGGTGCTGGCTGGCACAGGAGCGGAAATCGAGGCCAAAGGAATCCTCACCTCCATGGAATCTTCTGCATCAAGACTATGGGTCAGGGCAGATGTGGATCTATCCCTGTTGAGAGGATTTTTCCCAAACGTGGATAGCACAGGTTTCTTGCGAATCGAATCAGAGCTTCGGGGATCCCTCAAAGATCTCGACATCTCTGCAACATTGGAAATTTCCGGAACTCAATTTCAGTACGCTCCCATCCCGATCGTTTTGGAAGATATCCGATCTCGCATCATGATTAAGGACAATGTTATCCGAATCGACTCCTTTTCTCTGCGTCTTGCCAATAGCCAGGTTTTGATGAAAGGGGATATTCCCTTGGAATCTCTTTCTCTGACGTTGCCCGAATTATTCCGCGTTCGCGGCGACAGAGAAGCAAATGTTATGTTCCACTTTCAGGACTTCGACCCTGCTGTCTTGGAACCGCTGTATTTTCGGGAGATGGCTCAATCGCTCAGCGGGAAGATTAGCGGCGAATTGGAATTAAAAGGGAAACATCTCCAGCCCGACAAAATTTCCGGCAAAGCTCATTTTGAGACCTTCGAATTGAATGTTTTGGGAATCCCGCTAAAACAAAACGATTTGACTGTCGTTCAGCTGGAGAATGGTGTGCTATCGGTTCAGAATCTTGTTCTCAAAGATGGAGAAAATCACCTTGATATGAAAGGGAAGGCCAGCATAACCGGGAGCAGGGAGATCGACATCTTCTTCGGAGGAGAGTTCGATCTCAGCGGGCTAAGCGCGTTTGACAAAGAAGACGTTTTTTCTGGCAAAGCCCGTTTCGAGCTCTACGCCCGAGATAGCTATTCCAATCCATCGATTCAGGGTTTTATGGATGTTCGAGATGGACGAATTCAGAGAATGAGTCCCCGCATTTTTTTAGATCAGCTTAATGGAAAAATAAAATTTGCACAAAATCGGATCGAAATTGAGGGGATACAAGGGGACCTGAATGGAGGAAAAATCTTGCTGACCGGGAAAGCCGGATTTACCGCGATGACTTTCCATGATATCGAACTAAACCTGAAGACGGAAAATTCCGTGTTCGACTTCCCTAAAGGTTTACGATCTCTGGTTTCCAGCGAACTCAAATTGTTTTCCCAAGACAAGGAGTATCTCCTCTCTGGGGATGTAATGGTCATGGATGCAAGGTATACAGATGATTTCAATGTCGGTTCGACTCTCTTCCGGCTTATTAGAAGAGATCCTATAGGGGACGTTTTTCAAGAGCCGAATCCCTATTTGAAAGATTTGAGCTTCAACATAAACATCCTAACAGCGGAGAATCTTGTCATCGACAACAATATTTCGAAATCTCAAATGTCGGCCGATCTTAAATTGACCGGTACGGCATATCATCCAAGTTTGGCTGGTCGGATAGATATTGTCGAGGGGGGAGAAGTCTATTTCAGCCAAAACACATTTGCCATCGAGCAAGGTACGGTCGATTTTATCAATCCCTCCCGCATAGAACCGGATCTGAATCTGAGTGCGTGGACGCAAGTCCAGGAATATGATATCCGGTTGGTCCTCCAGGGCACACCCGAAAAATTATCGGCAAGTCTTGTTTCTGATCCCCTGCTCTCCGAACCGAATATCGTGTCTTTGCTTGTCACAGGAAGGACTTTGGAAAGCGCCTCGGTTTCCATCCTCAACGTGGCCGGTAGTACGGCCCTTTCTTATATCAACAGTGCGCTCACGGGAAAGATCGAGCAGGCCACTGCCAGAGCGCTAGGATTGGAAAGTGTGAGGATCGATGCGGGCCTGGTATCTACCGAAGAAAATCCAGAAGCCCGGATCACTGTCGGACAGCACCTCTCACGCAACTTTGAGCTAGTCTTTTCCCAAGACCTGAAGGATGCCAGGAATCAGATGTGGTTAGCGAACTATAATCCTTTCCAAAGTTTCAACATCCAGGGTATCAAACGCGACAATAATGAATACAACTTGGCCTTTCGTCATGAGATTCTGTTTGGATTGAAAAGTGCCTCCTCCTATTTGCCAAAAGATAAACTTGAGAAAAAAGAACTCTTGATGGGCGATGTGGAATTGGCCGGAGATCTTGGGCTGCCTGCAGGCGAGATTTATCAAAAATTGAAATGGAAAAGTGGAAAGCGGTTCAACTTTACGAGGCTCCAAGAAGCTCTCGAGATAGTCCGTAGGATTTACCGGAAAAACGATTATTTGAGCTTCTCCCTAGCCTCCAGAAAAGAGTCAAGGAATGGCCGACTCGACTTGATCGTTCGTATTGACTCGGGGCCAAAAGTTATCATCGAATACAGGGGAGCTGTTGTCCCGAAAAAATTGAAGAGAGACATCCTGGATTCCTGGATCGGGAGTTCATTCAGACAACTGACCAAGGAAGATATCGCACAGAAAATTCGGATTCATCTATTGGAGAGAAGGTATTATCAAGCGGCTGTCCAGTCCCAAGAAGGGCGAGGGGCGAACGGGGAAAGAATCATCGTGTTCCAGATATCGAAAGGGCTCAGATTCCACAACCCGATTATCCATTACGAAGGGAACAGGCTGATTGCCGCTAAGGATATCTCAGCCTATCTTCGAAAGAACAGATTAGTGAGCATGGCTTTTTACAAACCCATGGATTTCAAGAGACATATCGAGGGACTCTACGGCCGCAGCGGATTTTTGCGCCCGAAAGTGCAGTTGCCAGCTATCCGTTTCGAACCCGATAAAAGAAAAGTTTTTTTGGACTTTTCCATACAGGAAGGAGTGCGGTTTCGAGTGGAAACCATTGACGTTGAAGGGGCTCATTATTTTGAGGAGGAGCGAATTTTCGAAGAAATCGGTATTCATCCCGCAGACGTTATATCCCCGGAGAGATTTAACCAGGTCGAAGCTAAAATTGAAGGAATGTATCAGCAGAAAGGCTTCAATGATGTGCGTGTGAGATCCGATGTCTTGGTCGATTCAGATAAAGGGACCGTTAATTTGATGATCGCAGTCAAGGAGGATCTCGGATGGGTTATCGAGGAAATTCAGGTTTTGGGCAATCTATTGACCAAGGAGCGAGTCATTCGGCGTGAGCTGAAGTTAAAAGAAGGAGATGAGGTCAATTATTGGTCGATCAATGAGAGCCGGAAGCGATTATATGATCTGGGTGTTTTCGAAAGGGTCAATATCGATGTTCTTCCTATGGCTCACGAAGGATCGGTTTCTTTTGATGCCGGAAAGAATCAAACGGACTCTGTGAAACCCTGCCGTGTCCTCATAGACGTGAAGGAGTTCAAGCCCTATCGTTTGAGATATGGTCTGCAATATGACACGGATTCCTCNTTTGGAGTTCTTGCCAATTTGATCGACCGAAATTTCCTCGGAAACGCACTTCTTTTGGGATCGAGTTTTCGCCTGAATCGCGACGGACGGGATGCAAGGGCTTTCTTCCGTAGCCCCTATATTTTCGCTAAAAAGATAAATACAGAATTCTATCTGTTTTTCAACAAAACAATTAAGCCAGCGTTTACCATAGACCGCACAGGCTTTACACTCCAGCAGCAGTTGAAAATTAGCGAATCCAATTTAATTTCTTACAACTATTCCTTCGAGAAAATCGACACGTTCGTTCCCGACCAAACAGAAAAACAAGATTTGGAAAAGACTGATCGTATAGGAACATTCAATTTGGCATTCACCCATGATACCCGTGATGATATCCTGAATGCCTCACGAGGGATATTCTTGTCACAAAGCATCAGATACGCCCCCGGTTTCTTGGGATCGAAGACACGGTTTATCCGCTACTTCGGGCAACTCATTTCCTATGCAAAATTGACGGATTTTCTCACCTATGCCTCTTCCTTCCGAATAGGATTGGGGAAAGGATATGCGAAGGATCTTCCGACCAGTGAAAGATTTTTTGCAGGGGGAGGGACCACAATTCGTGGATTCAAGAAAGATGAACTCGGGCCCAGGGAACCCATAACGGATTTGCCATTCGGCGGAGATGCCGTGTTCATTCTGAACCAAGAGTTGAGATTCCCGATTTTCAAGAAATTCGGTGGCGTTGTCTTTTTGGATTTGGGAAATGTGTATCCGAAAATCACTGATTTTGACTTATCTGACATCAGAAAAACAGCTGGTTTCGGGCTTCGTCTCCAGAGCCCTTTTGTTTTGATCCGGTTGGATTGGGGATTCAAGCTCGATCGTCGTCTTGGGGAAACCCTGTCTCAAATCTTCTTTAGCATTGGTCAAGTCTTCTAGTTTTCGATACAATACATTTTGATAATTCGGTGTCATTGAAGGAACGACATTAAAGGAGGCAAATAAAATGATCGGGATATATTTTCTTCTGCCAACTTTGCTGGCGATCCTGTTTTCTTTTTTGATCGTGAGGGCTGCCTCTGTGGCTCTGATGATGACCGGATTGGAAAAGAATAAGGCAAGATTTCAGGCTTTGTCTGCGTTTTCCGGTACAGGTTTCACCACAAAAGAATCCGAATCGATCGTCAATCACCCCCGTAGGCGTCAGATCATCCGTTGGCTGATGATAACGGGAAATGCAGGAATCGCGACGGTCATCGTCACGGCCACGAGCTCGATGGCCACGAGCAGAGGATATCAACTCCCCGTCAATGTCGTGTTCATCATCGGAGCGATGGTCATCGCCCCGGCATTGGGACCCAACGTGGCTTTATCCCTGGGGACGACTCTCGGCGATGGAGACTTATCCCGAAGAGCTCTCAAAACGATTTTTGTGGGAAGCTTGTGGGCTTTTGTTTTTTCGGCGTTGATCGGTATCTTACTTGAAGTTAATCCCCAGATTCCTGAGATTTTTACCAGAACGGAAGTCAATTTTGGAGATATCGCCCTTGCCTTGTCAGCAGGAAGCGCTGCCGTTTTATCATTGTCCTCGGGATTGGTTTCCGCCTTGATCGGAGTGATGGTGGCGGTCGCTCTTCTTCCCCCTCTTGTCACGATGGGCATGCTCGTAGGCGCCGGCCAGTGGGAACTGGCCATTGGTTCCTTGCAATTATTTCTCGTGAATTTCATCTGTGTGAACCTTGCCGGCGTCATCACATTTCTTTTCCAAGGTGTTCGTCCACTTACCTGGTGGGAGGCCAATCGTGCCTAAAAAGCCACGCGCACTGCCATCATTCTTTGGACCAGCCTCCTGTTTCTGCTCGTTTTGCTTATTTTTTTGTCCCAAAATGACTGAGAGTTATGGCCCTTCTGCGGACAAATATTTTAATTAAACCCAAAATAATATTTGGAATACAATCGTGAGTTCGAAAGGAGGAATGACATGAAAGAGAGATTGATACCTGTCCTCGAGAAATATCTGGAAGACTTTTGGTTTTTTTTGCCGAAGATCGTTTTTGCCATCATCGTTTTGTTGATCGCGATCTACATCGGCAGAAGAGTCAAGAGAATCGCGCAAAAAAGAATGAGCAAAAGGACGGACGATCCTTTATTGGCAAAATTCATTGCAAAGGTTTTTCAATGGGGCATCATTTTGGTCGGCCTTGCCCTCGCTATGCATTTCGTCGGACTGGGTGGCATCGCCCGGGGTTTGCTCACCGGTGCCGGGATAACCGGAGTCGTGCTCGGTTTTGCTTTTCGTGATATCGGAGAGAATTTTCTTGCCGGAGTTCTTTTGGCGTTCAACCGGCCATTCGATGTCGGGGATACGGTTGAATCCGATACCATCAAAGGCGTGGTTAAAACACTGGATTTGCGGAACACGCATATCCGGTCTTTTGACGGGAAAGATATTTACATTCCGAATGCGATGATATTGAAGAATCCGCTTCTCAACTACACAAGGGATGGATTATTGAGATTCGATTTTGTCGTGGGGATTGACCAAGAAGATGATGCGGATAAAGCGAGAACGCTCATTCTCGACAAAATAAACGAGTTGGATGGATTGTTGAAGGATCCTGCTCCTGTTGTCGCGGTTGAAGAACTCGCCAAAAGCACTGTTAACCTGAGAGTCTATTATTGGATGAATCTATTCGAATTCAAAGGATCGGCTTTGGATTTGAAAACGACTGCCATCACTCAAACGAAAGAGATTTTAATAAATGAAGGGTTCACCCTCCCGGCCGATATTCAAGAGCTGAAGATATACAAACAGGAAAATCCGATTCCTTTGACGGTCGAGCATGCATCGCAAGCGCGATAAAATTGAATTTTTTGCTGTGTTATCAAACGTATGCGCGTCCTGAGCCCCTGGTTCTCTGAAGTGAGAGTTCAAAACTTTTCAGCTTCTTGTATAGATGACTGCCTCATTGTAATTGCTGGTACAGCGTCAAATTCCCAGATCATGCACTTACTTTATCATTTAATCTTTCCGCAAAGTGAATGCAGATTAGGAAATGATTCAGTGCAGGATATTAAAGAAGAAGAGAAGAGAATCTTAACACTTGCGAAATCAGACTTTCTGATAGACCAATGAGAACTCGGGCGAATCTTTCCGACATTATTCTGGCCCTTGCCTCTGGCTGTGCAGGGGTGCTCGCATTTACGACTGGAGCATCTTCTGCAATTATCGGTGTCATGGTGGCCGTAGCGCTTTTGCCCCCATTGACCGTTTGTAGTTTGTTGTTGGGTACGGGACAATTTTCCGAAGCCATTGGTGCATTTCTACTCTAAGCAGTAACATAAATAGAGTGCTAACTTTTGGCGCTTTTCTCTATTCTGAGCGTCAACGGAAGTTGACACCTTGGGCTCCTAGTCCGCTGGAACGCTTACGCTAACTTCTGTCATTTCAGCAATTAGCCTTTTTCAGAGGGGATTGGCCCGTTTCTTGATTCATGAGTCCCTGCTGTGGCAGGAGTTTACCGTCCCCGACATCCCGAATGCACCGTGCTCTACCGGGTACTCTTCCATTACTTTGACCAGTTCCTGGCCGAATATGAGTCACGTTTCGAGAAAGAGTGCGGCTTCCTCCGACCCATCATCAAGGATATGGATTATCTGGAGTTTATCGCCCGGGTGACCTCCTATATTCCAGACAAGGGCCAGGTCACCGTCCGTTACTTCGGCCTGTACGCCAATGCTCACCGGGGCAAAGTGCGGAAGGGGCAGCCCGACAAGCATCCATTCATCATCGTTGAGAAGGAGAACCCGAGGATCCCCCGCCGGGGCTGGGCCGAGATGATAAGGAAAGTCTACAAGGTTAATCCCTTGACCTGTCCCAAATGCCAGGGGGAAATGCGCATCATCGCCTTCTTCACCGACTATGCGGTGGTCGATCGTATCATCGCCCACCTCAAGCTGACATTTGTCGCGGAGAGACCTCCCCCGCCTCATCTTGCCTATCAGAAATTCTTGATGGACTCCGAGGCTCCAGCTGATCATTTCTTATAATCTTCTCTTGACTGGAAGAAGTCATCTATGCGGTTTTGGGTACTTTTGAGCTTTCCTGAGGCGTTTCGGCCCACCATGAGCGACTTCCGATTGTCCTTGACATCTTTTTTATCGTGATTTATATTTCCTCACGATGGCTGAAGGGAAAAATGAGGACAAAGATGCTCATCCAGCCGGCCCAGCTGAAAAGGAAATTCTTATCTTTTGCAGGACCTGGAAGGCCATCCTAAAATCGGAGCTTCCTGGGATGGCTTCGTCATCAACCAGCTCAAGCGCCGCCTTAAGGCCAGAGACGAGGAATGTTTTTTCTGGGCAACACATGCCGGCGCTGAACTCGACTTACTGGTGGTGAGGGCAAGGACACGCCTGGGATTCGAAATCAAAAGGACCAGCTCTCCCAAGCTGACGAGGTCGATGCGAAGCGCCATCACAGATTTGAAGCTTTCTTCATTGGACGTTATCCACGCTGGTGAGCGGACTTTTGCACTGGCTGAAAATGTCCGGGCCGTTTCAATCAAACAGATGTGGCATGAGATTCAACCTCTGCTTTGACTCCGGACAAGAATGCACAATATTTTTCAGGGAACTAGAATGATAAGGATAAAAAAATCAATAAAAAAGGCCCGAAACCTATTAACGATGCATAATTATCTAAAATATTCAACTATCCTAGATTATTTATAATTGGCAACTAAAAAACTGAAAAAGCAGACGGAAATATTCAAAATCACCTATATTGACGTATATTCATCCTTTACCTGTGAAGGAAATAAGCTTAACCCTGATTATTCCAATGACGGACTGCATCTAACCGGGGACGGTTACATCGTATGGAAATCGCTGTTGGAGCCATACATAAAAAATAAGCACTGAACTCATATTTTAGGAGTGAACTTGCTTAATATCTATAAGTTAGCATGACCCGACCCCCTTTTCCTTTTATCTTTTTGCCCTGAGTTTAATCCTGGCCCCCTTTTTCCGGAATGGCGACTGCATGTAACCGCTGCTGGGTAAATCAATCTGAATATGAAGCATGGATACTTTTCCATCCCGCTCAACAGCATAACCAACCAGTTTATGCTTAATTGATTTGTCATTCACAGTTACATCAGAAATGCTCACTTTTTTGACTGTATCCCAGCCATTTGGTAAACCAAAAAATAGAAGAGCACGGTCATTAAACTGCTGTGTTATTGACATATCAGAATGATATGTATCGGTATATGTAGATTTCAAAACCGGATTTACAAGTGTCGCAACAATCTCCAGTTCCCCATCTTTGATACTAGTTTTTATATCAAATGGTTTGCTGGAAAATGCCTTAATCGGTACATAAGCAGGGTCTCCAAAAAGCACACGAGTCGCTGTTCCATTTAACATAATATCTTTCGGGCTCCAGTTTAATATCATCCCCTCTGTAAGAGTTCCAAAATGAGGCAACTTCCCGCCATTACCAAGCACCACTCCATCATAGGTGTGTTTAATAATCTCACCCAGGGAAGCGCCAGTAGTTGCCATGTACTCCATTTCCTGATAAACAGGGATGCCATGGTCAGCATGTAAGGCAGCAAGATAGGCAATTACATTATTAGTTAAGATCCCCAAGCAAAAAGACTTACTGTCATCCACTTTCTGTTTCTTCAGCTTTCCTTCCATCATACTAAACCAGGTTGAAGTAACTCCAGTATAGCAGGCTCCATTAAAAGCAATGCATGGAGAAAGTTTGAGCTTTTGCACAAATGGACCGTTCAGGCTGTCAACTACGCGGTCAGGATAGCCATGCCCTCCCCAGTGGACAATGCCGGCCCCATACATGGTGGAGAGGCGTTCTTTTGTAAAACCCCGCCTGCCGTGGGAAATAGTCTCAAGGGAGAACCGTTCGGAAAAGACCGGTATCATATAGCTGCCCCGGTTGTGATAAAAAGCACTGGCCTTGGCCTGCATGTTAGAACCAAGGTTGTCAATCATTTTACCGGCAAGTTTGAGTTTTCCTTCGGCTGCATCCTTGATCCTTTCCATGAAAGCGGCTGCAGCTTTTGCATTTCTCCCAGTAATAAACCCGTAACAAAAATCAACAAAAGGGTCGTCATCAATTTCGGAAGCCATTTCCAGCCATTTCCAGACAAAGTTAGCATCAATCTCATCAGGAGTCATAAATAATAAGGCATAGCGGGGCTGCAGCTTCTTAAGTTTTGATTTCACAACCTCCAGGCTGGCTGGAGAAAATACCATCTTATCCGCCTTAGGATGCATCTCTTTTGCAATTGCAATCGCCTGGGTATAATCATTGTCTGCCTTTTCGGTTGCAATGATAACATACCCGCCGGAAGTGCCCATTGTACTACTTGCCGGTTCTGAGGGAGCAGTGGACCTAATCAGTGGAGCTACTCCGAAAATAATCCCAGCAGCAATGCCGACAATACCACAACATATGCCAACAATCATCCCGATTTTAGATCCTCTGGTCATTAGCATTCCTTCTTATTACTGTTCCAGAATATCATATATATATTTATGAACGATAGAAAATAATTTATAATTCCTTTGGTCCTTTGGTTGGCCCTTTGGGGTCGGGCCACACGAACTGATTGAATTTTCAGGAGTTAAACAGAAAAACGGCCTCAAAATCGGCCTTAAAGCAATGGTTTTGGTGGCAAAAATGTACGTTTAAGCAGATCAGATGTTATTTTTGTAGTTTGCGTCTTAAAGTGCTTTTTTTGAAGGCAAAAAGGAGCTTCTAAGGCTAAAAATCAGCCCTTATTATGTGCTATCTTTCCTGATATCTATAAGTTAGCATGGCCCGACCCCTTTTCCCTTCGCCAAAAACTGCTTCCTCTTTTCATCGAGGAAGGTTGAACCTGTGGTTAATTCTTCAAATAAGAAGTGAATTAGAATAACAGAAATTAAATTGACAAATTGTATTTGAAATTAATAATAATAACCAAGAATAAATTTCTAAAAGAAGCAATTTATGAATAAAAATAATAAGAAAAAAATGTATTTTTTAGCAGAACCATGTATCTCATTATATATTGAAGCAGGAATTTGTAATATCGTCGAACAGGCAAAAAAGCTCTGTAAGGAAGAGAGAGTCATTGATATTATAGGCGGTCTTCATTTGCTTGATCCTTCAAAAGAACAATTACAGGGAACATTAGAATATATGAAAAAATTGAATCCAAAGCAGATGCACGCTTGTCATTGTACTGATTTAAATTCAAAGATTGCCTTATCCAAAGTCGTTAATCTCAAAGAAGTAGGTGTAGGGTTAGACCTTGAATATGAATAACCTTCTCAATATCAAGCCTCTGCGATTACTGCTGACATCAAGATTTTTCCCTTTGATTCCCCAGGTATTCATGTTGATTTGCTTTGCAGCAATCATCTACGGTGGGTTAATTGCACCGGATGTGGATGCCAAACTGGCAGGCACATTGAGAAACACAAATCTTGCCGCACTCCTTGTATGGTCGCTGTGGTGGCCGCTTATTATTATCAGTGCTGTACTCTTAGGACGCATATGGTGCCAGGTCTGCCCTATGGAGCTCATCAATTCCCTGGTGAGCAAAATTGGATTGAAACGAAAAGTCCCTTCTTTCTTTAAATCGGGCTGGGTAGTTACATTATTTTATGCCCTTGCTCTTCTGGGATTTATCCGTACATTCTGGGCTCACCGCTATCCCAGGAGAATGGCCTATTTCTTTATTTTCCTCTTTGGCAGCGCTGTATTGTTTGCATTGATTTACGAAAAGAGAGCCTTTTGCAATTATGTCTGCCCGGTTGGCCATTTGCTTGGCCTTTATGCTCTTTGTTCTCCTTTTGAATGGAGGACAAAAGATAAGTACATCTGTGCCAAATGCAAAACTAAGGAATGTATCGATCCAAAAAAATACTATTCCCTGGTCAATAGAAGCTGCACAAGCAATCTTTATCCTGCTTCCATCCGGGACAACAGGCGATGTTTGCTCTGTACACAATGTTTGAAAGTCTGCCCTCATGGAAACCTGCGGTTTTCTTTAAGAAAGCCATTAGCAGACTTTTTTAAGTCAATAGAAATTAGCTCTGCGGAATTCTTCCTTCTCTTTTTTGCAAGCGGCCTGGTAATATGGGAAATGTCGGAAGAATGGGATGCATCAAAAAAAGTACTCTTATTTGTGCCGGACACTATCAGCAGAGTACTGGGAGCTTCTGGAGAGATTGCAAACTTCATTCATGCAGTTATACTATTTGTGCTATTTCCTGCCATAATTTTTCTCATTCCTGCTTTGATGGCCAGGTTAACTGCAGGGTTTTCACTGTTTGAGAGTGCGAAAAAATTCAGTATCATATTTCTTCCGACTATAGCTTGCATGCACTTACTTAAGGCACTGTTTAAGATTTCTTCACGTATCCCCTACTATTCACTGAGCGTAAAAGATCCCATAGGCTATTCAACGGCTAAACTGATTGCATCTGGTGATATTCATCTTAATAAAAGTTTCACAAATTTTGTGTTTCCTTTCTTAAGTTATATGGCTTTGATCGTGTTTGTGGGAGTTTTAATTACTTCATGGCTTATTTTATTTAAAAGCGATGCTTTTAAGAATTTCAGCATCAGACAGAAACTTCCATTCATGCTTATAGTTACGGTTTATTGCGCGGTCTTTATAATCACAACAATCTTTGCCCGCTTTTAGTCAGCCTAACTAGAAAACTTCCTTTCATTTTTACAAGACTAAATTGATGCATCAATATATTTTACTTTTACTATTTTTGGAGCTTTTCTTAAAGTGCTTATTTGTGCGGCAAAAAGGAGCTTATAAGGCCAAATATCAGCCCTTATTATGGGCTATCTTTCCTGATATCTATAAGTTAGCATGGCCCGACCCCTTTATATTTATACCTTAATACTTATTTCCTACCAGGAAATAAAAACTTCTCCTGATTTAAGTCTATATCAATGAAATTGTCCGCTTCTTCAATCAGTTTCTGGGAACCTGATTTCTTGAAAGCAATAACCTCGACATAACAGCCAATAGCACGCCTCAGATGCTGGACAAGTGGTACAAAATCTCCATCTCCGCTAACAAGAACGACCGCATCAAGCTTCGGAGCAAGTTCAATCGCATCCATTGCTATTCCAATGTCCCAATCACCTTTTTTGGCCCCTCCGTAAAAAACTTGAATGTCTTTTGCTTTGACTTCATAGCCTAAACTCTTAAGTGCATCAAAAAAATTTACTTCATCTTTCACATCTGCTTTTATCACGTAGGCAATTGCTCGTATAAGATTCCTATCCCTTACTGCTTCTCTGAGTATCGCTTTAAAATTGACCTTTGTGTTATATAAATATTTTGCAGAATAGTACATATTCTGCACATCGACAAAGACTCCGATTCTCTGTTCTTTATAAATATTGGGAGCTTTCTTTTTAGTCATTTGTAACTCACACTATTCTTAATCATAAATTAACCCTCCTTAATCAGGTTATATTAGATCACAAATACAAATCAGGTGTTTATCAGGCAGAGTTTTCCCTTCTTTTAATTGGAATAATAGTGACATTTACATATTTGAAGACACTAATTGGCACGCCTCAAATATGCTTTAAT
>AWNV01000037.1 GCA_000493965.1 Candidatus Aminicenans sakinawicola JGI OTU-1 | reverse complement strand
CTAAACTTGATTAGGATCTTAAATGTCTGAGTGACTCTTATTAGAAGCGTCCCCTCCCACCATATCCACCTCGGTCGAAACCTCCTCCTCCTCCCCGATTGTCATCATTACGAGGGCGGGCTTCATTAATCTTAAGAGCGCGGCCTTTCAAATCCTTGCCCTCAAGTCCGGAAATTGCGGACTGTGCTTCGGGACTTTTGCGCATCTCTACAAATCCAAATCCCCTCGAATCACCAGTGAACTTGTCTGTGATGATTTTGGCAGAGGCAACTTCTCCGAAGGATTCAAACTCCTTTCGCAGATCTTCTTCAGTGACATCCCGTGATAAATTACCTACATAAATGTTCATTCTAACTTCCTTTTAAAAATAAACTTATACTAATGGAGGAAAATAACTTCTTTTTATTGAAATTTTCCCTGATCCTCTGTAGTTTCTGTTTATCTTTCCAAATAAATTTGTCTTTTCAATCTTAAAAAATTTATGTTATCAAAAAATATATTCGGTGTCAATAGAAATTACGGATGTTCCCCAAGGTGAATTCTCCTCTATTTCCTGCTTACTGGTTTCGGGATATTTCAGGTAAACAATATATTAAACAAGTTCAATACTGGATTTTAAATTTTTTCTGTGCTATAAATTTTTCAATGGATAATTTTTAGGGGAAAAAAGAATATTGTAGTAATGGGAAGAAAAAATGAGAATAATTAGCATTCTAGGGATTTTTTTAATTTTAATGCTTGCTTTTTTTAGTTGTACTCCTGGTCCCAATGACCTCGAGAAGACTCCAAACAAATTGGGCAAAATTGCCGGATTTTGGAAGGGCTTGTGGCATGGCCTTATTGCTCCTATAACCTTTATTATCTCCATATTTACAAACAAGGTTCGATTTTACGAAGTTCACAACAGCGGATTATGGTACAACTTTGGGTTTGTGCTTGGAGCCGGACTTTTCTTAAGCGGTGGAATCCTGGGCAAGAAAAAAGTGAAGAGAAGAAAGTAAGAACTTTATGATTCACAAATTTCAAATTGCTGGCTATCTTACTTATTTTATATAAATTAGCACTGCCCCGACACCTTTTAATACCTTTTAATAGTTAATTTTGACTCCTGTATTATAGAACATGAAGGCATATTGATCGGCTGTTGCATCGATTCTCTTGGTTGTGCTGCTGGCTCCGTGTCCGGATCGAGTCTCAATTCTGATGATTACAGGGATTTTGCCGATGTGATCTTCTTGTAAAGTGGCAATGAACTTAAAGGAATGGCCAGGGACAACGCGGTCATCATGGTCGGCAGTGGTTACGAGAGTAGCAGGGTAAGAAACACCTTCTTTGATATTGTGAAGCGGTGAGTAAGAGTAGAGATTTTTGAAATCCTTCTCATTGTCACTCGATCCGTATTCCACAGCCCATCCCCAACCAACGGTAAATTTGTGGTAACGCAGCATGTCCATGACTCCTACTGCCGGAAGAGCCACTTTATATAAATCCGGCCGTTGTGTCATGCAGGCACCTACCAACAGACCTCCATTCGATGCCCCGGCAATAGCCAGTTTATCTTTTGAGGTGTATTTTTCCTGGATCAGATATTCTGCAGCGGCAATAAAATCGTCGAAGACATTCTGTTTGTTAAGCAGCATCCCTGCTTTGTGCCATTCTTCGCCGTACTCTCCCCCACCACGCAGACTGGGTTGAGCATAAATGCATCCGTTTTCCAGAAGGACAATATTGGTAGAGCTGAAAGAAGGAAGCATGCTGATATTGAAACCACCGTATGCATAGAGGTAGGAAGGATTATGACCGTCCAATTTCAATCCTTTCTTATGGACGATAAACATCGGGATTTTTGTTCCATCCTTGCTTGAGTAAAAGACCTGCTTGACTACATAATCTTCTGGGTTGAATTTAACTTCAGCTTTATGAAAAACTTCGGAACTGCCACTAGCAACGTCATATTTGTAGATTGTTGGCGGAAAAGTGAAAGAAGTGAAGGTATAAAATGTGATTTTATCTTCTTTCTTCCCGTAAAATCCTCCGGCAGTTCCAAGGGCCGGAAGTTCAATCTCCCTTACTGGCTTTCCTTCCAAATCATACTGATAGATTCTTGTATAGGCATCTTTCAAATAGCTGCAGAAGAGATAACCGCCTACAATACTGGCACTGCGCAAAACTTCTGGCTTTTCGGGGATAACTGACTTCCAATTTGCTTTGTCCGGGTTTTTGGGGTCCATAAGAATTACTCTGTAGTTAGGCGCATCAATGTTCGTATAAACCAGGAATTTATCTTCAATATCTTCTATGACATAGCTGTCGAATTCGAATCTCTTGATCAGGGTTTGAAATTCCATGTTCTTTACTGAAAGATCCTTATAAAAGAGCTCATTGCCGCTTGTTCCTTCGGACACGGATAGGAACATGTATTTTTTATCTTCTGTCAGACCAACTCCAATATATCGAAGGGGATGTTCTTTGTCTTCGTAGATGAGTGCATCTTTCTCCTGAGGGTCTCCTAGCTTGTGGAAAAATACCTTTTGGAATTTATTTCTGGCTGTTAACTCTTGACCTTCTTCAGGCTTGTCGTAACCGCTGTAATAAAATCCTTTGTCGCGCCAGGATGCACCGGAGAATTTTACCCACTGGATGCAGTCGCTTAATTCCTTTTTCGTTTCGATTTCCATGGTTCTGAGTTCCTGCCAATCCGAGCCTGCTTCGGAACGGGCATAAGTCACATAGCGGTTGTCTTTGGAAAAACCTACTAAATTGATTCTTACCGTACCGTCTGGAGCCAGTTCGTTGGGATCGAGGAATACTTCAGGCTTTCCATCCAGCCCTTTTTGAATATAGATCACGGATTGATTCTGGAGGCCGTCGTTTTTGTAGAAGAAGTAATACTCGCCTGCCCTGAAAGGCGAAGAATAGCGAGGATAGTTGTAGACCTCGGTTATACGCTGTCGAATCTTCTCTCTGAAGGGAATATTTTCAAGATAAGAAAAAGTCACTTTATTCTCTTCTTCTACCCATTGTCCAACTTCTTCGGAATTTTCATCCTCCAGCCATCGGTAAGGGTCAGCGACTTCTGTGCCGAAATAATCATCGACCTGATCGACTTTATTGGTAACAGGATAGGTCAGCTGAGCCTGCTTCTGACAGGCAGGAAGAAAAACAATGGCTAATACGATGATGAGAGCAAAAATTTTGTTATGCATCCTTTCCTCCTTTCTTAAAATGATTTTATTTTTTGCCAGACAGGGATAAATTTATCTCAGTTTCCCTGAATTCTTTCCTCACTCTTATTGTTATTAGCACAAGAGAGAGAAAGGGTCAATAGAATCGGGGGGGACGGTTCCATTTTTAGGCTATAAATAAAATGGTACCAGGTACCTTTTTATATAACAGGTGCTTTTTTCACAAAAGGTACCAGGTACCTTTTCTTATTTCTTTTTCTTTGAAACGCGGTCGATCGGTGCCGGTCTCGGAGCTAACTTCACCGGGTTTTTTTCAAGCATTTTCAGCGCTTCCTTAACTGCATGTTCCAACTGTGGATCTCCGCCTCTAATCACCTTCGCTGGAGTCATCTCCACCTCTATATCAGGAGCAACACCGACGTTTTCGACATCCCATTCTCCATCGACATTGTACATTGCAAGGTTGGGAGAGGAAATATACCCGCCGTCTATAAGATCAACGCCTCCGTGGTGGCCTACAAGCCCGCCCCAGGTTCTCTTACCCACAAGCGGCCCGATTTTTCTGAAGCGGAAAAAATACGGCAGTGCATCTCCGCCCGACCCTGCATATTCATTGATTATCATCACCTTCGGCCCAAAGATCTGAGCTATCGGTGTTGTGACCTCTTTTCCATCTCTAGTTGCGAAATAGGCCATCAATGGACGGGACATCAAATCAACAAAATAGTCTGCAACAGACCCTCCTCCATTGAACCTCTCATCAATTACGGCTCCTTCCTTGTCCTGCTGCGCGAAGTAATAGCGGTTAAAATTGACATAGCCAGCAAATGAAGTATTCGGAAGATATACGTAGGCAAGGCGTCCGTTGGACATCTTGTCGACCTTACGGCGATTTCCCTCTATCCAGTCGCGAGTTCTTAATGCTCTTTCGTTTCCTACTGGAACAACATTAACAAGACTTGAGCCCTCTTTTAAAGGCTTGCTGTTAACCCTCAAAGATATCTGTTTACCTGATGTCCCTTCGAATGCTCTGTAGATATTTACAGGAGGCTTAAGTTCTACACCATTTACTTCAAGTAAATAATCCCCTTCCGAGACTTCTAGACCAGGAGCAGTCAAAGGGGCACGCAGATTCGGATTCCAATTTTCGCCGGTGTATATTTTTGCAATCCTGTAGTATCCATTATCAACCTTATAATCGACACCAAGAAGGCCTACCGGAACAGTCTCTACCTTTGGCAGGACGCCGCCACCTGCCCAAGAATGGCCGATTGTCAACTCCCCTATGAGATTTGCAAGGATGTAACTTAAATCGGAACGATGAGCCACATGAGCAACGAGGGGTTTGTACTTTTTGTACATGGCGTCCCAATCTGCACCGTGCATATTCTCGTCATAAAGGAAATCCCTGTTAATGCGCCAGCCTTCGCGGTAAATCTGTTTCCATTCAACGACTGGATCCACCCTCATCTGAAGTTCTGAAGTCTTAAGCTTTCCGTCTCCTACTTTGGCCTTTTCGCTGGAATCAACGATTCCATATACACTGCGTGCCATATATAACAGTTTTTTACCGTTAGCCGATATTTCATAGGCGCTGATTCCGGACATGAAAGGCTTTGCCTCCCTTTTCTTGAGGTCATAACGATGAAGTGACACTTCCTGCTGATTGGGGATACTCTCGCAGTAAAAGAATATGCCTTCTGCCCCAGCCTTGAGCTGGCTGTAATTACGTAAAGGAATGTCAACAGCCAGTATGCGCTGGTCGATTTCTTTCAAATCGATACGGACCTTAACTTTTTTATCCTTTTCTTTGTCCTTTTTTGCGGCCTCTTCGCTGTCTTTTTCACCGGTTTTCTCCTCTTTCTTTTTCACCTCTTCCTCATCGCTCTCCGGCAGCAAAGGTGATGACTCTTCAGAGCTGAGCACAACCAAATAGACTTCCCGCGTGAACGGCCGGTCATAGGATGTCATGTCGAGCCAGCCTGTGTTGAGAGCAAAATCTGTGCCGGCAAGAAAGTAAAGGTACTTGCCTCCCCTGTCAAAGGCAGGAGAGAGAGCATCCGAGAGACCGTCTGTAAGCTGGTACGATTTAGCCTCTTTGAGAGAATAGACAAATATGGCATGCAAATGATTGTCAAGCCGTTTGGAATAAGCAACCCAGTTCGAATCAGGAGCCCAGACATGGTCAAGCGATCGCTGTGGATGGTCATAAGAATCTTTGTCGATTTTTACTGGATTTCCGTTCTCCAGATCGAGATACCAGAGATTCAGGCGCTTGTCAGAAAAAAGAATTTTCTTCGAATCCGGCGACCATACTGGAGCATAGTAAAACGAAGGCTTCTCAAAAGAGATCCTGCGCACAGGATCTATTCCTTTTTGGTCGATTATCATGAGCTCATACTCACCACTCTGATCAGAGAACCATGCTATTTTATTTCCGTCAGGTGACCAGGTGGGGAAACGGTCATTTACCCCAGGACTCGATGTCAGATTACGGAAATCTCCCTTCTTTGCAGGTACAGTAAAAATATCTCCGCGTGCACTAAACACAGCTCTTGCGCCGGTGGGAGAAATATTTCCGCTTCTTATCAGATCTGATACTTTCGCGAAGTAGGGCCTTGTTCCGGGAAGGTCCCCTCTTATCTCTACATGAAGCTGGACAGACTTTCCGGAATCAGGATCGAAAATATGGAGGTAACCGGTCTGTTCATAGACTATGGATCCAGCGTCTGCTCTTGCATTTTTTATATCGAAATCATCATGAAATGTAAGCTGTTTAACTTCCTTTATGTCTGTATCATATGAGAAGAGATTCATGGTGTGATTTCGGTCTGAAATAAAAAAGACCTTGTTATTGATCCACATGGGATCAGTATCATTGCTGTTCTTGCGCGGCACTTTTTCGACGTCGTAATCAGAAAGATCGATCAACCATACTCCAGTAGTTCTTCCACCCCTGTAATGGCGCCAGGTTGTAAATGCTTCCGAATCCCTGACATATGCCATCCTCTTGGCGTCAGGAGAATATACCCCCTTGAATGCCATAGGCATCGGAAGAGGTTCAGGCATACCGCCTTTAATTGATATTGTCCAGAGCCGGCTGAAAGAAACTGGCACAGTATCACGCCCGGATGCAAAAAGAACATGCTTACCGTCAGGGGCCCATCCTCGAACCACATCAGGCATAGGATGAAATGTTAGACGTTCTGGCTCCCCTCCCTCTGTCGGCACAATGTAAACATCTGTGTTGCCGTCATACTGGCCTGAGAAAGCAATGTATTTTCCATCAGGTGCAAATACAGGATAGGACTCAGAGCCTTTATGCGTGGTTAACCTCCGAGCATTTCCACCATCCCGTGACACGACCCAGACATCATTGGCATAGACGAAAGCAACGCTATTACTGCTTATTGTCGGCTGCCGCATCAGCCGTGCTTCCTTTGCATAAACAGGAAATGCCAGACATGCTATCAAAAACAGATAAAAAATCTTTTTTTTCATAAAAAACCCTCCTTATTTTCTTTTTCAATTTAACAAGCATTTTTTGTCACCAAGAAATATTCTATTTTGCTTATATCATAGTGAAAAATAGCGGTCAAATACAAAGATTATATTGTGTCAATTTTACCTGGATTATTCACGAGTCGAGGTTGCTGTAGATGCGAGGCGTAAAACATGAAGATGTGGTATTTCACCGCAAATCCTTTGCAACAAAGCAGATACAGTAAGATCGGTTTGTCTGGAAGGTAAAAAATGTCGATTATAAAGAGAAGTGACTTCCCGAATGAAAGTATCATCATGATTTTCCTAAAAAGGTACCTAAAAAGGTACCTGGTACCTTTTTTTTATTCTTATTTTTGTTAAACTAAAAAATGCTAATAAATAAGGAGGTATTATGAATAAAAAAGTTCTATCACTGGTTCTTATCACTTTATGTATTTTAATATTTCTCTCTACAGAGTCTTTTCCCCAGACAAAGACAAAAAAAATAATTTACATGACTGAAAAGAAAGCCGACCTCCCATTCAGCCCTGCCATACTGGCTAAAGACACACTCTACATCTCGGGGCAGCTTGCTTCCAACCCACAGACAGGCAAATTCGAAGAAGGGACAATGGAACAGCAGACTGAAAGAATCATCAGGAACATAGAAATTTTATTGAAAAAAGCCGGGATGAATCTTTCGAATGTTGTCCAGACAACGGTTTTTATCACCAATTTCGACGAATTCGGAGAATTCAACAACGTATTCAGGAAATATTTTCCGAAAGACCCTCCGACAAGGGCAACAGTACAGGTTGTCAAGCTCGCAAGAAACGCAAAGATCGAAATGGCTGCCGTAGCCGTGAAATAGTATAGTTAACCTTATAACTTTATATACGGAGAAAAATCATTAAAAGATTCTGCCTATTTCTGTGTACTTGGGTCGGGCCAACCCTCTATCTTATATCTAGATTGGAAAGGATTCCATTACTTGAGAGGCGGGTTTAATCCTCCGGATTCCCGGATTGAGGTTCCCATGGCATCAGCGGCCACAGAACGAGATACACCAGTATCCCCCAGCCCCACATAGCTGCAATAATAAAAGCCAGCCGGATCAACGTTACATCGACATCAAAACGTTTGGCCAATCCTGCACATATCCCGAGAATCATTTTGCCTTCGCGTGAACGCTTCCAGCGTCTCTGTTCTTTTTCCAACCAGGCACCACAGTAACGGCATTTGACAGCCTCTTTTTTAACCAATTCCGCGCAGTACGGACACTGTTTCATATTATTGTCCATTGTAATCACTCCTTAGCCTGAATTATCCAAAAAAACTGCCGATCGGGGATAATCCAGGTCAGACAGATGAGGGCGATTAAACCCCCATAAAATAGGAATTAGCCCGAATGTGAGGGCCGCAATACAGGTCGCAGCCATAAGAAAAGTAATGACAAACACCCTGGCTACATCCGGGGAAATAAATCGCGTCAGAAACGATGATCCCATGGTTAACCACAGCCAATTGATACCCAGAACAATGGGGAGCGCAATGATAACATTGAACATGACCCTGAACCCTGACCGTCGATTACTGCGCCGAATATCGTCTCTAATGGCAGCCGCCGTAAGCTGCTCTAATTTTTTTTCGCTTAATTTAGCAGGAGAAGGCACTTGTAAAAGTGATTTCAGCATGGGTGCAATCCTAGCGTACTTCCGCCTGCAGTCCGGACAAGAGTCCAGATGCTGCTTTAGCTCGTCGGAAAGGCCTTCTTGTGGGAGTATATCCAAATACTCCAGGAATTCGCTGCAGAGCGTGTTTTTCATGTTATCCTCCCCTCGTCAAAAATCTCCCGCATTTTGTTAATGGCGTAATTGAGGCGGCTCTTTATTGTTCCAACCGGAGTTTTTAATACTTCTGCCATTTCTTCGTATGTCAGACCGCTGTAAAACTTTAGGACCACAACCTCGCGGAGCCGCAGCGATAATCTTTCCAGAACCTCTAGTGCGAGGTGCCGGTTCTCAACAGCATAGGACACATCTTGTTCCTTTCCATGTAATAGTCCTTTAGTTCTTTCATAGATATCCACTGGATTAAAGAAACTGCGCAAATGTTCGTGACGCCAGTAAGAACGGCAGGAGTTGACGGCGATCCGGGTCAACCATGGAAAGATCGGCCTCGACGGGTCATAGAGATGGAGCTTACGCATCACAAGTACCCAGGTATCCTGGAGGATATCTTCAGCCGCAGTATGGGAATGAGCCATCCTGGAAATGATCCGGAACAATCGGTCGGAATATGCCCGTACAAGTGAGTCGATGATTTTATGCCGGTCTACATTTACCCGGTCAGTAATTACTTGTTCGCAGCTCTTATTTGTATGCATCAATTTTCCGGTATTTATTTGCTCTGTTTCTAGTTTAGCATGAGTGAGAAAAAGGAACCAAACATCTTTTGCTGTAAACATAATAACATTCATATTCGTTTTTCTCGCATTCTGTAGAATCCCTTTGTATGACTGGGCAAAATCTCCACCATCAGGCTGTTTTGACTCCGCATTTTCCCAGGATTTCCTGGATTTTTTCAACACCTTTTTTCAATAAAGCCTCATCTCCGGTACGAAATGGGATTATCGCCCAGAGTGATAAGTATAAGAGTGCTCCGATTCCATGAATAAGGGTGGTTACCATAAATAGGACTCTCCAGAAATATACGGAAATTTCGGTTTTGGCAGCCACGGCGCTCGCTACCCCCAGAAACCATCGTCCTGGTAAATCACGGGTCCATTCCTCTTGCGTGCGGCCCGGCTTAATGCGGCTGCCACAAAAGCGGCATTTTACCGCATCGGCATTGATTTCTTCACAGCAATACTGACAGGTTTTCATCGTTTGTGTCATTGTTATTCCTTTCAATCATTGGCATTCACTACTTACTATGCATAAGAATACTGAATCGTTCGGTTTAAACTTTCCAAAAACCAGTTCACTGGCAAATTTTACAAGCAAAATTATGATTTTAATGATACTCATTGAGGAATTAAATACGATGTCCCCTTCTACATCAACTTAAGTATGGATTACCGTGATGAACCTTACGATGATCACGGCTATGAAATGAGCGGTTTAAGGGCGAAAAACAAGCAAATATTCAGGTTTATTTCTATATTATCAATAACTTAAGTCGGTCTGACCCCACATTATGATTATGGGGCGATGGGCAAGCCCACATTGGACACATTCACTCGGAAAGCTTGTTTTTGATTTCCCTTCCAAACTCGAGGGCTTTAGCCTTATCTGTATGGTCATAGTTTTCAAAAGGACTGTTTATGCTCTTGTAATAACTCTCCAGTATCTTGAAATCCTCAGAAGACAGAAGTTCCTTCTTGAGCCAGCCACCAAAAGCCTTCATCAAGGAAGGTGTGGTGCCGCTCTCTTCGGCAAACATATCCAGATATCCCTGGGCATAAGAACCAGAGGCGCCACAAACAACAAAGATGGCTGTTATTTTTTGGCTGAGCTCTTCTTTCTTCTCTTCGAGAAAAGCACGCATGTCCTTGTGAAACTGCCCTCCGTAGATTCCAGAGCCTAGAATGACAAAATCATAGGAGCTTAGATCAGCCGCTTCTGAGACAGGCATTACTTCAGCCATTCCCTCCATTCCTTCGGCAATCCATTCGGCAGTTTGAGCTGTGCTTCCGTAGCGTGAGGCATAAATAATCGCCCCTTTTTTCCCTTTGTTCATACAATTAATTCCAGTCACAAATGCTAGGAGAAAGACCGCTGCCGCAATCACACAAAAAACGACTCTAATCTTCATCTTTAACCTCCTTTGAAAATCCTTTCAGTTTAAGATATTACAGTACAAACAATACAACATCAATAATAAGGAGCTCAAAAAGGTACCTGGTACCGTTTGAATAGGGAAATGCAAATCAACAAAATGGTACCTGGTACCATTTTTTTTGGCGATATTACTTCAGTAAAAGGGTACCTGGTACCGATTTTTGGCAACCAAAGTGCTTGTTAAAACGTTTTACTTTCTTAGGTATACTGACAAAAAAGTTTTTTTAAATGTATATTAATGTAAACCAATTCGCTTATTCTTACGTATTATTAATATAAAAAGAAAGACATGCTCGTTAGTCCTAATTATTCACAAGGAGATTTAAGTTGAAAAAAATAGTTCTATTTATTATTTCCTGTCTTATACCCCTATTCCTATTTGCTAAGGCACCCGACCCATCAGCACAAAAAACCGTTCAGGCCGTTCAAACCAATGGCACCATTAACGTTGACGGTGTTCTGGAGGAAAAAGTCTGGAAAACGAAGGGTTACAGCGACTTTGTCCAGTCAGACCCGATTGATGGTGCAACCCCCACAGAGAAAACTGAAGTCTGGGTAGCCTATGACAAAGAAGCCATCTATGTGGCAGCACGACTCTATGATTCGAATCCGGAATCAATCACAAGCCGTTTAGGGCGCCGGGATGACTTTGTTGAATCTGACTGGTTCATATTTGCCGTGGACCCGTATTATGACAGAAGGACAGGTTTCCAGTTTGCCGTGAATCCAGCCGGTTCCATCGTAGATTGGACCTTATATAATGATGAATGGGATGATACGACCTGGGATGGTGTATGGGAGTGGAAAACCCATATCGATGATGGAGGTTGGACAGTCGAAATAAGGATACCATATAATCAACTGCGCTTTCCCAAGAAAGAAGAATACGTATGGGGAGTGAATTTTAAGAGAGTCATTAACCGAAAAAACGAGAAACTCAGCTTTGTCTGGGTACCGAAAGAGGAGAACGGCTATGTCTCCCGCTTTGCCAAACTCACAGGGATCAGAGGAATCAGCCCTAGACGACATATCGAATTCCTCCCCTACTCTGTAGGCGAGGCTCAGTTCAGTCCCGAAGAATCAGGCAATCCTTTCCAGACCGGAAAGGATTTTTTGGGTAATGCCGGATTCGACTTGAAGATAGGGCTAAAGAGCAATCTGACACTGGATGCAACTGTCAATCCTGACTTCGGTCAGGTTGAAGTCGATCCTGCTGTGATTAACCTTTCTGCATACGAGACATATTACCAAGAAAAACGTCCTTTCTTTATCGAAGGAGCCAACATCTTTGATGCTTTTGGACTAGGAGGAGCAAACAACTATGTCAATATAAGCTGGAGTTCTCCCTCTTTGTTTTACAGCCGCAGGATTGGACGTGCTCCTCAGGGATACGTCTCTAGAAATGGATATGTGGATTATCCCGACAGATCCACTATACTAGGAGCATTTAAACTTTCCGGTAAAATAGGAAGCGGCTGGAATTTCGGTTTTATCAATGCCCTTACCGCACGGGAATATGCTGAAATTGATTCTGATAGTCAACGCTTCCAGGAAGAAGTAGAGCCTTTTTCTTACTATGGAGTACTTCGTACCCAGAAAGAGTTCCACGAAGGCGCCCAGGGACTTGGCTTTATGGCGACTTCGGTCGTTAGAGACCTCAATAATGAAAACCTTGAAAGTACTATCAATAAAAATGCTTTCAGTTTCGCAATCGATGGCTGGACATTCCTCGATAAAAACAAAACCTGGGTAATTAACGGCTGGTTTGGCAGCACTCGTGTTGATGGCAGACAGGATAAAATTCTGAGCCTGCAGCAATCTTCCATCCACTATTTTCAGAGGCCGGATGCGACTCACGTTGAGGTAAATGAAGAGGCAACTTCTATGAACGGATGGGGAGGACGATTTGCTATTAACAAACAAAAAGGAAGATTTCTTTTTAATGCGGCATTCGGTCTGCTCTCCCCGGGTTTTGACTCTAATGACGCAGGATTTCAGTTTGGAAGTTCTGATGTAATTAATGCCCATCTTTTATCCGGTTATGATTGGCCTCACCCGGGAAAAGTATTCCGCAGTGTATATATCGCGGGTGGTGTTTTCCGAAATTATGACTTCGGCGGAAATAAAACCTGGGATGGATGTCTGTTTCTTTCCGAAGGTCAGTTCTTGAATTACTGGGGATTTAATACGATGTTCGCTTACAATCCCCAAACAATAAGTAATGATTTAACAAGAGGTGGACCTCTGGCACTCATTCCGGCTGGCTATCAAATCGATCTCGAGATGGATAGCGACAGCCGGAAACCTGTTGTTATATCTGCAGGCACAAGCCTTTATTCAAGGCCAACTGAAGGCCAAAGTTGGAACGGTGAAGTTTCCATTCGCTGGAAGCCAAGGAGCAATATCAGTCTTTCTTTCGGCCCAAGCTATTATAACCGGCAGTCAAAAATCCACTGGGTAACCAGAGTCAATGATTACCTGATGACCGCAACTTTTGGCACGCGTTATGTATTTGGCAGGCTTGATCAAAAAGTCCTCTCTAGCGAGATTCGATTGAACTGGATCTTTACTCCCAAGATGAGCCTTCAACTCTATCTTCAGCCCTTTCTTGCCATAGGAAAATATAACGAATTCAAGGAGCTCTCGAAACCTAAAACCTATGATTACAATATATTTGGGGAAGATGAATCCACGATTTCTTATTTAGATGAAACATATACAGTGGATCCTGACGGTCCAGGACCGGCTGCAGACTTTTCGTTCTCCAATCCCGATTTCAACATGAAATCCCTGCGAGGAACAATAGTTCTGCGCTGGGAATATCATCCGGGATCCCTTCTCTATCTTGTTTGGACTCAAAACCGGGCAGATTATGCCAATCCAGGAGATTTCAATTTTAGCCGCGACTTGGGTGATTTGTTCACCGCCCCAGGAGACAATATATTTCTTATTAAGTTTTCTTACCGCTGGAACATTTGACGTGGGTTATTCATAAAAATTGCTGATAGAA
>AWNV01000036.1 GCA_000493965.1 Candidatus Aminicenans sakinawicola JGI OTU-1 | reverse complement strand
TTGACCTGGAAAAGGTCATCGAAGGAGCACAGAAGTTGGGAATTGTGCTGGAACTTAATTCCTATTATGACCGTCTGGATTTAAACGAATTTTACTTAAAGAAGGCCAAAGATAAAAACATAATGATCAGCCTGGGGACTGATACTCATCATGCCGGTGGGCTCGAAATGATGCGTTTTGGCGTGGGGATTGCACGTCGGGCGTGGCTTGAAAAGAAAGATATTATAAACTGCTTAAGCTATGAAGATATACTCCGTAGGTCATTCAAACAGAAGCTAGGAATATGAAAGCATTCACGGAATAGACTGTATTGGCTGGGAAGCAGGGATTCGAACCCCGATTCCATGATCCAGAGTCATGTGTCCTACCATTGGACGACTTCCCAGCGACTTTGACATGATAATAAATAATCCGAAGATTTTCAATACATTGTACTCGTTTAGTACGTTAGTGACACATTGTTTCTGTGATTTAATAACCATTGTTGATAATATTCATAGGGAGTTAAATAATCAAGTGATTGATGGGGTCTGATGGAATTATAAATATATGCCCATTCCTCCAACTGCTTATTGTGATCCTCTTATTTACGGCGAGGCACCCAATTCTCGATGAACTGCTTGCTGCCAGCCTCTTGTTCTTCAACCAGAGCATGGAAGATAGCCTTCAGGTGGTAGTAGGGAAGAGTGCCGATGATCATCCGGTTGTTCAGGATCATGGTTGGTGTTGACCAGATACCATGTGCATAGAGGTCTGATGTTTTCTCGTATTCCATCCCAGTATTGATGATCTGCTGGACGGTCTCTTTGGTTTGGCGATCATTGACGGCTTCTTCAATCCCATATTTCCGGGCCAGTTCATCCCGCCACTCTGGAGAACGAGCTGACCTGAAATTGACGAAGATTTCATCGTGGACTTGGAGAAATTTCTCTGGATCATAAGCAGCCATGTAAGAGAGTTCGCACGCTCCTGGATGGAAGTTCTTATCGACAACGCTGTTACATTGGGCATCGAGTGGAAAAAACTGGAAGGCAATATTGATTTTTCCTTCGAATTCCTTTTTCAGCTTATCAAGCTGCTGGGTCAGGTACAGACAATCTGGGCAGAGGAAATCGACATATTCGATGACAACAAACACTCCATTCTTCTGTTTATATTGTTTTGTTAAAAAAATAGTAATTTAATGGCTAATAAAAGTACAACAATAATGAATAGACTACGAATCCACACGTTACCTTTTTTAATGGCTAACTGTGCACCCAAGAATGCACCCAGAGACATGGAAAAAGCCAATGGGACGCCTACTGAAAAATCAATGAGCCCGTGGTAAAAAAAGAATACACATGCTACTAAAGAAGAACATACATTGAATATCTTGGTAATAAATGCTGACTGAAGGAAATTAAAGCCAAAAATTACTAAAAAAACGTAGCTGAGAAGAGTAACGTAACCTCCACTGAAAAATCCACCATACACGCCAAGAATAAGAATTGAAAGGGTACCAATAGCGAATTTCCACTTTGAAATTTTTCCATTCTTTTCTTTTAGGCCTAAATCTCTTTTTAAAAGAAAGATGAAGGCAATAATGAAAATAATAATCGCAATTATTCTTCTTAAAGTATCCTTATCGATGGCCAAAACAAGGTTGGCTCCTATGAATGATCCGCACAGAGTGAGAATGGAGAACAAGACAAACATCTTATACATCTTATGCTGGGTTATTTTTATCTCTTTTCTGAACCCAACCGCTCCAGAGATGCTTAAAAAGATGAGGGCAAACATATTTGTGGCAACAGCATTCTTTGAAATCATTCCCAATGAAATAAGCAAAGGAACTGTTAGTAATGAGGTCCCGCCAACCGAGACACTGAAGATACTTACGACAAAAGAAATGATACAGACTACGAAGATGTTAATTACATCCATTTACAGATGCCTTCTCTTCTGTATTATTTTTTAGGCTTCGCCCCCTGGACTCTCACACTAGCGATAAAGGTTGATAAGTTTTTCAGTTCCTCTTCCGGTATATTAAAATTTTCTACAACTGTTTTTACTGCCGGATCACTGCAGATGGATTCATAAGGGAACATTGTCTCCTCAACCACTCGTACATCTTCAAACCCAGCTTCTTTAGCGGTCTTTAAGTATTTATCCCTCATGATTGCCCCTGAGACACAGCCGATATACGCATCTTTAGAATTTTTTATGCTTTCAGGAAGCTCCCTCAACAGGACGAGATCAGATATCATCATCCTTCCACCCGGTTTCAGAACTCTAAATGCTTCCTGGAACACTTTCTCCTTCTCAGGCGAAAGGTTTATGACACAGTTAGAGATGACCACATTCACAGAATTATCAGCAGCAGGAAGATATTCGATCTCGCCAAGTCTGAATTCGACATTCTCGTATCCCCCTTTTTCTGCATTTTCTCTGGCTTTATCAATCATCTCAGGAGTCATATCAACTCTAATTATTCTCCCTTTCCTGCCCACTTTTTGTGCAGCAAGAAAACAGTCAAAGCCTGCACCTGCTCCCAGGTCAAGAACTACCTCACCTTCTTTTAATGAAGCAAGAGCGACAGGGTTGCCGCAGCCAAGCCCTAAATTTGCACCTTCAGGAACAACTTTGATATCTTTTTCGGAATAACCGATTTTTCTACTAATATTCTTGGTCATATCAGAGCTGTCACAGCACGAAGGCTCCAGACAGCAGGATTGGTTTTCCTTCTTTGATATTTTTGCATATCTCTCTCTTACCATTCTTTTTACTTCTTTTGTTCTCATAACAAGTCACCTCCAAAAAAAAATTTTGTAGCTTATCATTCAGAAATCTCTTTCATCAACGGAGCGAGCAGGTTTTTTATCATTCCTGCGAATTCCTGGGCTTTAATGAGGGACAAGCAACAGATTTTCCCTTTCTTTTCCATAGTAATCACCGCCAACTTATCTCCAGGCCGAATGCCGACCTTCTCCCTCAGCTCTTTGGGAAGTACCATCTGGCCCCTTTCATCCACGCTGACCACGGCTTCGACCTTACAACACTCCATCCTCATCTCTGTTTGTCCAGAACAACCTTGTTTACTCTTCTTGTTTGCCATGATGCCACCTCTCTTTTTAAGAATAAGTATAATATTCAGTATATTCTGAATATTCTGAATATTCTGACTTATCTTAATATACAGTTTAAGCTTTGTCAAGCTTTTTTTGTGAGTTGCTTCTTAACCGTTAAAATAATTTATGCGATTTATGAAACACAGAGAATTCGTTTTTTCTGTCGTGTATAAACTTCACTATTTTAATCTGCCAACGTTCTGGAATGAGCTTATCACAGATAAAACAACGAGTTCATACAAAACTTTGTTCCAGTTTCTCCAAGTTTAGCGTAGGGGGCCACACTGGGGGATGAGTGGAGCGAGGAGGGTGTGCCGCTGCGGTATAATAGGTTCAACACGGGGACGGGGATTTGTGTACCGCCTGCAGTGAAAGAGGTTGTACGGGAGGATGAGTGGCGTGAGGACAGGAATATCCTGACCCAATCTAACCTATTTAAAAAGCAGTTTGACAGTAAATAGTGATGGTGATAATATTTTGCATCTGATGAAAAAACCCTGGGTTCATTTGAGCTTTGTGTTTATCCTGACATTAGGTTTTCTCTATTTTTTCTTTAGAAGTGTCGGATGGAAAGAGGTCCTGAATTGTTTGACTGATGTCAACATCATCATTTTTGTCGTTGTTATTCTTTTAACACCTTTACACTTCCTCACCCGTGCAATCCGCTGGCAGTATCTCCTAAAGCATGAGAAACGCGGTGTGACTTTATTCAACAGATTTGCAGCTAATGTGATCGGTTTTACGGTTACTTTTGCTTTCCCTGGAAGATTGGGAGAAATAGCCAAGCCTTTATATTTAGCTAAAAAAGAGAACATGAAAAAGGGATTTGTCCTTGGGACACAGGTTGTTGAGAGAATTTTTGATATTTTAGCCATGTGTTTTCTATTAGCGGTTTTTCTTTTTTTTAAGTCTTATTATGCGCCCTACTTCAATCCAGATAAGGAGACCTATTCCATTTTGACCTTTACGGGAATAGGTGCAGTTGCATTTGTTGCTTTTATTCTCATTTTGATTTTTTCTATATATTTTTTCAGAGATAGGACCCTCTCTGTTATTGCACGCATCCTGAAGCCTCTGCCGCAAAAAGTTACCAGTAAAATCCATGTACTAATTGAAGAATTTATAGAAGGGCTGAAATTTTTCCATTCTATTGGGAATATACTTATATATATGCTCCTTTCTGTTATTGTCTGGCTTGGGATTACCTTTTTTTTCTGGATGTTTTTTTTCGCTTATCATGTTTCTGTTCCTTTCTTTTCTCTTATACCTTATATGTTCCTGACAATGGTTGGTGCCTCTATTCCAACTCCTGGAATGGTTGGAGGATTTCACTATTTCAGCAAGCTTGGCCTAACTTCTTTTTTTAATGTTGATCCTAACTTGGCAGTTGGAATGACAATTGTGATGCATGCGCTCCAGCTTGTAGTGACTTGTATAATTGGATATGCTATACTCTGGAAAGATGGGATTTCCATGTTTCAGATAAAAAAATTAAGAGAAGAGAGTGAACAATGAAGTGTCCATATTGTGAAAATCCGGAAAGCAAGGTTATTGATTCACGGGAAAGCAAGAACGGCATTACTATTCGCCGTCGGCGTGAGTGCCTTTCCTGTGAAAAAAGATTTACGACCTATGAAAAGATAGAGGAAATTCCTTACATGGTTGTAAAGAAAGATGGAAGAAGGCAGCGTTTTGATAGCCAAAATATAATGCGTGGGCTGCTCAGGGCCTGTGAAAAAAGGCCTGTTCCTGTAGCAAAACTGGAAGAAATTGTGGAAGAAATCGAGTTAAAACTCCAGGAAAAACCCGATAAAGAGATCGCTACTGCTGAAATCGGACAGTATGTTATGAGCAAATTGAAAGAACTGGATAAGGTAGCTTATGTAAGGTTTGCCTCTGTTTATAGAGAATTCAAGGATGTTTTAGAATTTAAAAAAGCATTAGAAACTCTTTTAAAAGAGAAATAAAATAGCCTCCCGGGAAATAAATATTATAGGGACAGGGAATACAAACAGAAGATGGGAGATATTATGTTATTGAAAAAATTTTATGAGAATAAATGTGGGGAATAAATATGGAGAAAAAAATAGCCGAAGAGAAAAATAACAATGACGACCCGCCGGAAGATATAATCGGAGAAGAAGGGCAAAAACTCAACATCCCCAAGCATCTGCCGGTACTGATGTTGAGAGATATTGTTATTTTTCCTTATATGGTTGTTCCCTTGTTTGTGGGTAGAGAAAAATCAAAGGAAGCTATTGAGCATTCCCTTTCCTCTCACCGGATGATTTTTCTCCTGACTCAGAAAGACATAGAGACGGAAAATCCAAAGAGCGAAAATGTATATGAGATGGGAACAGTTGCATTGGTCATGAGAATGCTGAAACTCCCCGATGGAAGAGTAAGAATTCTGGCACAGGGCCTTATAAGAGCCAGATTGGAAGAGCTTGAAGAAGATAAGCCTTATTATAGGGCCAGAATAAGTGTGATTCGCGAATTGGAAGAAGAAAAAAAATCTATAGAAGGTGAGGCCTTAATCAGGAATGTCCGCGATGGACTTGACAAGGCTTTATCGCTTGGGAAAAATATCCCCCCTGAAATCATAATCATTGCAGCAAACATCGAGGAGCAGGGGAGGCTGGCTGACCTTACCGCAGCTAATCTGGATTTAAAAATTAAAGAAGCTCAGAATCTTCTGGAGATGATTAATCCTTTCCAGAGGTTGAAAAAATGCTATGAACTGTTGACCAAAGAAATTGAGCTTCTGGATGTCCAATCAAAGATCAGCACCGAGGCTAAAGGCGAAATGGATAAGCTCCAGAAACAGTATTTTCTTAGACAGCAAATAAAAGCCATCCAGAAAGAGCTAGGTGAAGGTAGTGAAATTCAGGAAGAGATAAAAGGCTATAAGAAGAAATTAAGAAGGTTAAAATTATCCGATGAGGTAAGACAGGAGTTGGAAAAACAGATCAGTCGCCTTTCCCAGATGCATCCGGAATCAGCGGAAACCGCAGTGGTTCGCAACTATCTGGATTGGATGTTTGCTCTTCCCTGGAACAAACGCACTGCCGATAATCTGGACCTTCGCAATGTCAAAAAAATTCTTGATGAGGATCATTATGGCCTGGATAGAGTTAAAGAAAGAGTCCTTGAATATCTGGGTGTGAAAACTCTTTCCAAAAAGATAAAAGGCCCTATTCTTTGTTTTGTAGGTCCTCCCGGAGTAGGGAAGACTTCTCTCGGCCGTTCAATAGCAAGGGCACTTGGGAGGAAGTTTATTCGCATTTCCCTGGGTGGTGTGAGAGATGAAGCAGAAATCAGAGGACATAGAAGGACATATGTTGGAGCAATGCCGGGAAGGATTATACAGGGATTGAGACGCTGTGGTTCTAATAATCCTGTATTCATGATGGATGAAGTAGATAAAATCGGGGCTGATTTTAGAGGTGATCCTTCATCTGCACTTCTGGAAGTGCTTGACCCTGAACAGAATTTTTCTTTTAGCGACCATTACCTTGGTGTCCCATACGATCTGTCCAAGGTTATGTTTATCACTACCGGTAATCTTCTTGACCCTATCCAACCGGCCTTCCGTGACAGGATGGAAGTTCTCCGCCTTCCGGGTTATACAGAAGACGAAAAACTTGAGATAGCTTTCCGCCATTTGGTCCCAAAACAAATTGAGGAAAACGCCCTGAATAAAAATTTGATTTATTTCACAAAGGGTGCTGTAAAAAAAATTATTTCTTTCTATACAAGGGAAGCAGGAGTCAGGAATCTTGAAAGGGAAATTGCCTCGGTGTGCAGGAAAATAGCCAGGAAAGTAGCCGAAGGCAAAAAACATCTGACCAGGATCACATCCCAGAACATCGAAAGATACCTGGGCCCGCCAAAAATATTCAGGGACCAGCTGCAGAAGAAGAATCGTGTTGGTGTGGCTACTGGTGTTGCATGGACTGCTGCTGGAGGAGAGATACTTTTTGTGGAAACAACGAAAATGAAGGGAAAAGGGAACCTTACTTTGACTGGTTCCCTTGGTGATGTCATGAAAGAATCTGCTCAAGCTGCTTTGAGTTATGCAAAATCTAATTCTAAAGGGCTTGGTATAGACAGCCAGATTTTCTCCAAAAATGATTTCCATATACATATTCCAGAGGGTGCAATACCAAAAGATGGTCCCTCTGCAGGAGTGACTATGCTGACTTCTTTAATTTCTGTCTGTGCTGACAGAAAAATCAGATGGGATGTAGCAATGAGCGGTGAGATTACATTACGTGGTAGTGTTCTACCGGTGGGGGGAATTAAAGAAAAAGTTCTGGCGGCCCAGCGGTCCGGAGTGAAAGAGATGATTTTACCTCTGGCTAACAAGAAAGATTTATTTGATATTCCAAAAAAAATAATGAAAGAAATGAAATTTGTTTTTATAGAAGATGTAAATGAGATTATTAATGCTGCTTTGGTGAAAGATTCTGGTGATTAAACCTGAACTTCGCTATTCTAATCAAGTGTGTTAGTTTTTCTTTATGAAACTACAGGGTTTAAAAGAAAAAGAGCTTATTTCAGAACTGAGGAAGGAGTTTTCTGTATCGTGCCCGGAATTGACAGTTGGTATAGGCGATGATGCCGCTGTTATTAAGGCAGGAAAAAGCTCTTTTATTATCACCAAAGACCTGCTTGTTGAAGATTTTCATTTTGTCTCCTCCTTTCATCCTCCCTATTTTCTTGGCCGGAAAAGTTTAAATGTTAACTTGAGTGACATAGCAGCAATGGGCGGTGTGCCCAGGTATGCGCTTCTCGGGTTGGGCTTGCCAATACAGATAGAGCTGGATTGGCTGGAAAAATTTTTCGCAGGACTGAAGTCAGCAGCAAAAGAAGAAAAGGTCATTCTTATTGGAGGAGATATTTCCCAGGCAAAAAAAATTACAATATCTGTAACTGCTGTCGGAGAAGGGAAAAACATTTTAAAACGAAGTGGGGCAAAACCGGGACATCTTCTCTTTGTTTCAGGCACTTTGGGTGATGCCAGGCAGGGGCTGCTGCTGGCAAGAAAAGGATACAGTATTGGAGATGATAAAAAAGCAGATACGCTGCTAAAGGCTTTTCTGGACCCTGCTCCTTGCGTTTCGCTTGGATGCGAACTTTCCCATCTTATGTTGGCTTCTTCCATGATAGATATCAGTGATGGTTTATCTGTAGACCTGGGCCATATCTGTGAAGAAAGCGGGTGTGGTGCTGAAATATATTTGGAAAAATTGCCCATCTCCACTGAACTGCGTTCCATGCAGAGAAGGGCTTTTTGGTATGCTCTCCACGGTGGAGAGGATTATCAACTTCTTTTTTCAATCCCACCGCAGCAGATCGATTCAATTTCTAGACTGCAAAAGAGATTCAGGATTACTCAGATAGGCAGGATAATTGAGGGGAAAGATGTTTTTATAGTGGATAAAAGCGGAAAGAGGAAAAAATTAATGGAAAATGGGTATCAGCATTTCAAAATGCGGTGAGCCATATCTGATTCAGGACGAAAGAGGCTAACTTTGGAGGAAATTACCTTCATACAATACTACCGAGGGCCCTGACTGAAAGACTTTCTCTTTTTCCCATTCTACTGTTAGGTTCCCCATGGATGTTCTTACATTCACCTTTCTTTCCGTCAGATTTTTAAGGATGGAAGCTACTGCAGCAGCACAGGCACCACTTCCTGAAGATAGAGTCTCCCCTACACCTCTTTCCCAAAAAAGGACTTCGATTTCTTTTCTGTTTGAGACTCGTATGAATTCGGCATTTATTCTCTTTGGAAAGAAAGGATGGAATTCTATTTCGTATCCTATTTGATGCCATTCGATTCGAGCAGGGAAACGGTCGAAAAATATACCGCAGTGGGGATTGCCGAGTGAGACTAGGGTAATATGGTGGACCTTTTTATTGATGGAGAGTGGATAGTCGATAATTTTTTCATGAAAAGTTCCATCATCAAAAGGAATATCTTTGGAGCTTAAATGGGGAATTCCCATTTCAATTTTAATGTCAAAGAAATTGTCTTTCCGTTTGAGGAGTTCACTTTCGCGATTTCCTACGGTTGTTAAAAAAGTGATTTTGGGAGACTCGATTTTTTTTTGATAGTACAAATATGCTGCCGCACATCTCAGGCCGTTTCCTGATACTTCTGCTTCGGTCCCGTCAGCGTTGAAAATCCGGAAGTTGACGAACCCCATGTCTTTATCCTTGACAGATATCAACAGCAGGCCGTCGGCTCCGATTCCTGTATGCCGTGCGCATATGCGTCTTGCAAGAGTAGCTTTTTCTTTAATACAGGGATTTTCTTCTTCGTCAATTATCAGGAAGTCATTGCCTAGTGAATGAACCTTGGTTATTTTCATTCAGGTATCCTTAAAGTAACGATGAATTCTTGTGCTTGCCTATTACTTTCCCTGCTGATGAGCAGCATTATTGATTCTCCGGGAGAAGTTTTTTTCAAAATAGATTCCAGTTCTTTTGCGCTCCTGACTCTCTTTCTATTGGCTTCAAGAATAATATCTCCGACTTCCAGGCCTTCTTTTGCTGCCTCGCTGTAACGTCTCACTTCGGTTATTATTAGGCCTTCTTGTGTCTTGTAACCGTAGCGGTTTGCCAGGCGGGGAGTTAATTCCCTTACTGATAAGCCTATATCCTTTCCTGAAGAGGAAGTTGTTTCCTGTTCTTTTTCGGATTCCAATTCTGCGATTTTTACTATGTAACTTTCTTCCTTGCCATCACGGATAACTGAAAGTTTAACTTTTGTACCGGGCTTGATATCGGCAATTTTAAACATCAGGTCGTTAGGATTTTTTACAGGTTCGTCATTAACTTTAATTATCACATCGTAGCGCTCAAGTCCGGCTTTGTCAGCAGGAGTGCCCTGTTCAACCTGATTGATCATGACTCCATTTCTTGACTTTAGACCGAGATTCTTTTTTGTTTTTTCATCAATAGGATAGAGTCCTCTAACTCCCAGATAGCCCCGTATTACTCTTCCATTTTCTTTCAGTTGTATGACTACTTTTTTTGCCAAACTGGAGGGAATGGCAAAACCGATCCCGATATTTCCTCCAGTGGTAGTTGATATCAAACTATTAATACCGATGACCTCGCCCTTGGTGTTTACTAGAGGACCACCGCTGTTTCCGGGGTTTATGGCAGCATCGGTCTGAATATAGTCCTGGTAAGTCGGGAGGTTCATTCCTGCACCAAGCTGTCTGCCTTTTGCGCTGACGATTCCGGCTGTGACAGTATGTTCAAAGCCTAGAGGATTTCCTATGGCAAGAACCCATTCTCCCGCATGTAATTTTGTTGAATCTCCAAGCTCAGCATAGGGCAAATTTTTTTCATCAACCTTAAGTAATGCCAGATCGGTGCTTGGATCAGTGCCTACAATCTTTGCAGTGTATTCATTTCCCTGAAGAGTAGTAACGGTGACTTTAATAGCTTTCTCTGCGATGTGATTATTTGTGATTATATAGCCATCTGTGCTTATAAAGAAACCTGACCCCCTGGCCGAAGAGCGGTATTCCTGTTCTCTCTTGGGGGGAGATCCAAAAAATCTATCCCAGAAATCATCGAAAAAGAGATCATCTCCAAAACCGCTAATCTTCCTCGTTACTACCTTCTCGGCTTCAATTCTCACAACGGCAGGGCTCACTTTTTCAGCGATTTTTGCAAAGTCTAGATTTTCTCTCGGCTGGGAAAGCGAGGAAGCATATAGATTAGCAGATGAGTTCTCTAAGAAGTTATCAGGCGAATTTTTCCCAGGGGAATAAACAAGAATCAGGCCTGTTATGATTATTCCGAGCACGAAACTTAATAAAGCTATCAGTGGAGTTTTTTTCATTTCTCTACCTCCAAAAGTATACTTTAAAGTACCATAATACTATTAAAAATTCAACCAACTTATCGGGGACGGTTCTATTTTTTTCCCTTACCTAGTTTTAATTTCTTGATATTTCAGAGAAAATAGAACCATCCCAGAAATATGGTAAAACTATCAAGAAAGAGGAAAAGTTGCATAATGCCGACTAACTACTGATTGACTACCAACTGCCGACTGTATACTGATGACTGCCTACTGAAAAACTGTACCTGGTACAAGTAAATACGTACCTGGTACATTTTTCACTGCCTCTGCGTTTTTTATCTTTCGACTGCTGATTACCAACTGCCTATTGGCTGCAGGATAAGTTTGAACTTTTTTGTCTTCTATTATATTATCCTTTACTGCTTACCTTTTAAGATTCTGGGTGTTAAGGCCAAATGAGAAAAATGGGATATCACTTAAAAAAGGGAATTCTGATTGTTTTTGAAGGTATAGATGGGACAGGAAAAACTACTCAAGCTGAAATACTGCTGGACAGGCTTCGAAAGAAAGATTTTGAGACAGTTTATTTTCAGGAGCCTTCTATGGGTAAGTGGGGCCGTGAAATTAAGAAAAAGGCAGCCTTTGCGAATTCAATCACGCCAGAGGAAGAATTAAATCTGTTTCAAAAAGACAGGAGAGAAAATGTTGAGAAAAACCTGAAGCCTGCTTTGGAAAAGAGAAAAATTGTTATTTTAGATAGGTATTATTTTTCGACCATAGCTTATCAAGGTGCAAGGAGGATAGATCAAGGATTTATCCGCAGCATTAACGAAGAGTTCGTTGTAATGCCAGATCTGGTTTTTATACTGGATGTTGATGTAAAAAAAGGCCTCAAGCGTATAGAGACGAGAAAAAAAAGGGACATCCTTTTTGAACAGGAAGAATATTTAGTCAAAGTAAGAGAAATATTTAAGAGTTTTAAGGGAGAAAACATTATTCATATAGACGGGCATAAATCTATAGAAGAAATATCTAATGAGATAGGAGCAGTCGTTTTTAAATACCTTGATTTTCTGTCAATATAATCTTAGCTTCTCGGGGACGGTTCTATTTTTTCCCTTACCTAGTTTTAATTTCTTGATCTTTTAGAGAAAATAGAACCGCCCCCCAAATATTCTGTCTACTGAAAAACTGTACCTGGTACAAGTAAATACGTACCTGGTACATTTTTCACGGCCTCTGATTTTTTTATCTTTCGACTGTCTACTGCCGACTGGCTGCTTGCTCTCTCTCGTAGATATCTGCTATATTCTAAGAGTAGAAATGAAAAATAAATTTGTCTTAAAGATAAAGAAATTCAGAATTAAAAAACCGAGCTTAAAAAAATTAAGAAATCTCAGCAGGAATAAATATTATAAAGGAGCTTTCCTGGCCTTTATTTTTTTATTGGTGTGTATTTTTGGAGCACTGCTTGGATTTTATGTCGGGGTTCTGCGGAATGTTCCTTCTATCTCTAAACTCGAGGAATATAAACCAAACATAATTACTTATATCTACTCTGATGATGGAGAAGTCATAGGAGAATATGCATTACAAAAAAGAATTGAAATCACATATGAAGAAATCCCCGAGGTTTTGAAGAATGCAATTATTGCAACAGAAGACCCGAGGTTTTATAACCACCATGGAATTGATTATAAGGGTATTTTGCGGGCTGTTAAAGAAGATATTAAGCTAATATTGAAACCGAGAAAGCTTCATGGGGGAAGTACTATTAGCCAGCAGTTAGTGAAACATCTTTTTCTTCATCCAAAACAGACTGTACGGCGGAAACTGAAAGAAGCGATTCTTGCCCTGCAGCTCGAAAGGAATTATTCCAAAGAAGAGATACTGACCATGTACTGCAATCAATTTAATCTAGGGCATGGTGCATATGGAGTTGAAGCTGCATCGCAGTTATACTTTGGTAAGAATGTCTCAGAGTTGAACCTTGAAGAATCGGCTTTGATTACCGGTATCTTCAGGGCGCCCACTTCTTATTCTCCCTACAGAAATCCTGACCTGACATTGCGCCGCCGCAATCATGTCTTTAACCGTATGGTCGAAGAAGGATTCATAACAGAAGAAGAAGCCGCTGAAATCAAGAAAGAGCCACTTAATGTTCTTCCTTTATACCGGGGAGATTCTGAATTTGCTGTTTATTTCAATGAAGAAATCAGAAGATATTTGTATGATAATTACGGCAAGGATTCTCTTTACAGAGAAGGGTTGAAGGTCTATACAACTTTAAATACAGAGTACCAGGGATATGCGGAAAATGCTGTAAGGAAATGGCTCCATGTTCTGGATAAGAGGCAGGGGTGGAGAAAAGACAAAGAAAACTTGCTGGATATGGGGATTGAAAACCTGGAAGAGCTGGAGAAGCCAATACAAAATCCCGTAAAGAGTGAAAAGCCTGAAAAGTTACTGATGGATTGGCAGAAACCTTCTATTGAAAAGGGAGAGGTAATTGAAGCGGTTGTCATGTCGGTTGAGACACGCAAGGCGGATGTTAAGGTGAAAGATTATATTGGCGAAATGACGAATAAAGATATTGCCTGGACCAATACAAAAAACCTGAAAAGCCTTATTAAGAAGGGAGATATAATACATGTTAGAGTCAATGACTTAGATGAAGAGAAGAAAGAACTCCTTGTTTCTCTTGACCAGGAACCGCTTCTTGAAGGGGCTTTTCTTGCTATCGAACCCCAAACGGGCCAGATAAAAGCCATGGTGGGCGGATATTCTTTTAAGAGAAGTGAGTATAACATTACAACTCAGGCTTTAAGGCAGTGTGGTTCGGTAATAAAACCCATACTTTATACAGCTGCCCTGGAGAATGATTTCACACCTGCAAGTGGGATTGTTGATGAGCCTACAGATTTTGAAGACAAATGGTCCGGGGAATTGTGGTCTCCTCCAAATTACGATAAGAAATATAAAGGACGTGTTACTTTACGTAAAGGCTTGGAAGAGTCAAGAAATATTGTTACGGCAAAACTTCTGGAATATATCTCGCCTCAGACTGGGGTTAATTACTGCCGTAAATTCGGAATTACTTCGACGATTTATCCTTATCTTTCTCTGGCATTGGGAGCCTTTGAGGTTAAAATGATTGAGCTGGTTTCTGCTTTTTCCACTTTTCCAAATAAAGGGATTCGTATAAGACCTTACTTCATTACACATATAGAAGATAATGATGGGAACATTTTGGAAGAAGCCAAGATCGAATCAGATGAAGTAATATCTCCCCAGATTGCATATATAATGACTTGTTTACTTCAGGGCGTTGTGCAGAGAGGGTCTGCTCAAGCAGCAAGGTTCCTGGAGAAAACTTTGGCCGGGAAAACCGGGACTACTGATGACTTTTCCGATGCTTGGTTTATGGGTTTTTCACCTTCGCTTTGTGCAGGTGTTTGGGTTGGCTATAAAGAGGGGAGGATAACAATAGGTGACCGGCAGTCAGGTGCTGTGGCTGCTCTTCCCATATGGATAGATTTTTTTCAGAGAATCATTGAGAAAGAGAAAAAAGAAGCAGAGGAAGCAGGAGAAGAAGAACCAATACAGGAAGAATTCGAAGTCCCATCCAATCTTGCTTTTGTGGAAATCGATAGCAAGACCGGCTTACTGGCTACTCCGTTCTGTTTGTTTCCTATGATGGAAGTTTTTATTCCAGGAACAGAGCCGAACAGATTCTGCTCTTATGAAGATCACATGATGACTTTGGATTATTATGAGACTTTAAAAGAGAAGAAATAACTTGAGTTGAGTGTCACTATTTCTTTTTGGTTTTGCTGGAGCTTGAAGAAGAACGAGTGCGGGAAGAAGAGGATCTTCCTGTTGAGGATGAAGTCTTGGAACGTGAAGAGGAGCTAGAGCTTACTTTTTTAGAAGAGGAAGTGCGTGAAGAGCTGCTTTTGATATATTTGCTGCTTCCGCCTGAAATGTAATTATACAGCCGGCCGAGAGTGGAGCGTGATTTTCTTGTTCTGGACAACTCCGAGTATTTTTTAATGCTGATGTTTGGTGAGGAAGGATAGCCTGTCTTTCTCGTGAGAATGTTCCTTTCATTTGAAGGTTTGAGATTCCGCACAGTGCTTTTTTTGACCTGTACTGAACCCTCAGTTTTAATCTTTCCGTAATTGGAAGTACTTGTGCGTTTCATTTCTTTAAATTGAACCGCACTTTCTTTATTGTGAAGAAAGACCTTTTTCCCTTCGAGCTTCTGTACTGCGATTTCGCTTTTTGTAAGCTTGATATTCGGCCCTTTGTTGGTCATGCTGATTTTGCCGAGTTTCTTTATCGAATCCTGAGTTAATGCAACTTTAGAAACGTTTCTTGCTTTAAGCTGATTCTTGTGGATTACAGTAAGAGCTCTGGAATTATAAGGGTAGTATCCTGTGTACCTGCTATAATACATATTATTGTAGAGGTAGCCAGGATAGCCATAATAGCTCAAAGGTGCCCAGCCGTAATAGTCATATCCATAGTACCAGCTTACCCAGCCAGGGCCCCACATTGAAGTGGGAATCCAGTACCAGCCAAGGCCTACCCCCCAGTGCCATCTGCCGTAGTGATAAGTTGCCCATCCCCATGGTTCGTAGGGAAGCCAGGTCCAGCCTGCTAAAGGAGTCATGATCCATCTGCCGTTGTAGTAAGGACGCCAGTTTACTCCTACACCGCCAGGAACCCAGACATATCCATATGGTGGGACATAAGTCCATTCTCCATTCGCGTCTAGTTCATTTTCAAAATCTTCAAGTTCCTCGGGAAGATAAGCATTTGCCATATGTTTCCGGGCTTCTGATTCTCTGTTTTCGCTCCACATGTCAAAACTATCATCAGCGACTGCCATGAATCGTGTTGGCTGGGAAGTGAAATGGCCGTTGATTACTTCTAACCTGTGCGCCTCTTTTATCAGGGCTGATCCGGATTCTCCGGCTGCTTCCACCAATCCCTCGAAAACAAATATTTCTGTTTCAGCGTTTTCTCTTACATCAAATCTATACAGACCCACATTTAGAATGTAAGTAGAGACATCTGAACTATGGATTTCAATAGTTTTTTCTTTCTCCAAATTATAAACGCTTAAATAAATATTCCCAGACCAAAGCCGGACCTGAATGAGGTCATCTCCCTTTTTTGGCAGGTTTAAAAAGTCTAATTTTGTATTGTTGTCCAAACGAATATAATTTCCTTTTCCCAGATATATTTCTACTCTGCCGTCTGTTGTCCCGATTCTGTCACCTTCTGAAATCGGCATGTTCACGATGCTTTCTTCGTAAGTGAGTTCAGAAGCCCTCTGGACATAGGAGTTTCCAGTGACATAGCTTAAGCGTGCAAATGAGTTATTGGTATATGTAATTTCTTCTGCCCCCAATGTAGAAAGGAAGAAAAGAAGAATTATTGATGCAACTGCAATTTTTTTCATTTTTCTTCTCCTTTTATTCTAATTTTATCATATATTATGCAATTGTTATGCCAACTTTTCTCCTCTGATTTCGGGAGTTTTTTTGTCCTTAATAGATGACGCATGATACATTAACAATACACCACCTGAATTATTCATAAAAATTACCGGCGCCTTTTTTTAACTTCAGTTTTAGATAAATACAGGCCATGATCGAGTATCTTTTAATGTCTCCAAGAGAGCGGATTTTGGAAATAATTCTTGGAATTTTTCGGAATATACTGAATTTTCCTCCACTTAATGACCAGCGAAAAAGTAGTTCGCTGATTTGAGCCCAATTCAGCTTATCCACAAAGAGCGGCACTTCTCCCTGGGCAGTTGGCAGAGTGACTATCTTGGAACGATATTTTTTTGCCCAGGAAAAATCTTTGGGCAGGATTCCAAGCTCCTTGGCTGTTTTTTCGAGCGGAGTCCCCGGATAAATGTGAAGAATAGCAATGCTTCCTTCGATTTTATCTTTATATTGTTCGATTATTCTTACGGTTTCTCTGGCTTCTTCCCATGTTTCAGTGGGATGACTGAAGATGAAAAAGGGGTTTGGAATGATATTAAGTTCAAGGCACCATTGAACTACATTATGAAAGTCAGTGATGTTTATTTTCTTATTTATTATTTCGTTGCGGATTCTCTCAGAACCTGCTTCGAGGCCAAAGGAGAGATGAAATAACCCCGCCTTTTTCATCTTTACAAGGAGGGGTCTGTTGAAAATGTCGATCCTTATGTCACATTTCCAGAAGATGTTGAGTTTTCTTTCAATAATAAGGTCGCATATTTGTTCGACTCTTTTGGGGTTAGCGTTGAAAGTGTCATCATAGAAAAAGATTACTCTGATTCCGTATTTTTTAACAAGAAACTCGATTTCATCAACGATATTCTGGGGACTTCTCATCCGGACTTTTCGTCCCCAGTTTATAGGGGTTGCACAGAAATTGCAGTTAAATGGGCAGCCACGGCTGGTCATCATGTTGACTGCTGGAAGCATGCCGTGGCCAGGAACTCCGAATAGGAAATTATATTTTTCAAAAGGTACGAGATGGTAAGCAGGAAAAGGAAGACTGTCGAGGTTTTGAATCGGAGGGCGGGAAGGATTTGTTTTAATTTTGCCGTTAATCCTTAAAGAAATACCAGGAACAGAAGCGAGTGATTCGATGTTTTTGTCCTTTTCAAGGGTCTTGCAAAGCTCGGACATAGTCATTTCCCCTTCGCTTCTAACAACGATATCCAGCTCTGGAAGGTGCTCAAGGCAGTCTTCTGCGGCCATGGAGGCATGCGGTCCTCCTAAAATAGTAAGTGCTTTGGGTAAAGCTTTCTTGGCAATTTTTATAAGTTTGAAACTTAAAAAACGATTTTCAGTAGTTGATGTGACTCCAATGATATCCGGGGTAAAAGTCTGAATCTCCCTTCGGATTTGACCCCAGTTTAACTTAAGAATGTCTGTTGGCAGGATGCGGACATCATGTCCTTCGTTTTCCAGTACTGCTCCTATATAAAGAAGTCCTAAGGGAGGCATTGATGACCCTTTAGACCAGCGTTCGGCAAAATACCCTCCAGGCGGGATTAATAACTGGACTTTCATTTTCTCTCTTCTGCCTCCTTTTTCTCGAGTTTTAAAGCATAAATGTTTGTGATGTTGGGCTCTGGCATGGTTGTCCCATAGATATAATCGGCAACTTCCATAGATTTGAAATTGTGCGTAATGAGTATGAACTGTGTCTGCTTTTTAACTTTTCTCATTAGATTGAGAAACCTGGTTAAATTCGTTTCATCCAGAGCCGCATCTACCTCGTCAAGGATACAAAAAGGAGCAGGTTTGTAACGGAAAAGGGCAAAGAAAAAAGCCAGGCTTGTTAAGCTTTTTTCTCCTCCTGATAAGAGATTCAGGCTGTTTACTTTTTTCCCTGGTGGTTGAGCAATGATCTCTATACCGCTTTCTAATGGTTGAGATGGCTGGCTTAATTTAACTTCTGTATGGCCTCCTTCAAACAGGAGAGAAAAGACTTCCTGGAAGTTTTTATTCACTTCATTCAAAGCTTTCTGGAATTGAATTTTGCTTTCCTGGTCAATTTTTCTGATGGCTTCCTTGGTTGAATCAATAGATTCGCGGAGATCTTCATTTTCTTGAGTGAGGAAATCGAAGCGTTTTTTCTGGATTAAATATTCTTCCTCAGCCAGGAGGTTTACACTTTTAAATTTTTGAAGCTTTTCTTTGGCCTCAGTTAATAATTCCTCTATATCACGCTCAGTTTTCTCTTGAGATATGTTTTCATTTTTTATTTCTCCTGCCGTTTTTTTAAGTTCTTGCCAGCAGGATTCTTCAAGATTGACCATGTCACGATCTTTCTCAGCTTTTTTTATTTCCTTCTGGACTCTTTCTTCCTTTTGTGCCTCGTATTTTTCTCTTATGCTTTTGATTCTTTCTTCATTTTCATGCTGCTCATTAAGAATAATGTTCATGTGGGATTCATTTTTAAGTAATTTATTTTCTTTCTCATTATTTTCTTTTTCAAGAGCCACAGCGGTTTTTGTAATTGAATTGATGTTTTCTTGAATCTTCATCTTCTGTTTTTCAGAGAATTGAATTTCTTTATCTAAAGATATAATTCTGGCTTCGATAATTTCTTTCCTTTGATTAATTGAATTATACCGTTGATTCAAGTTTTTTATCTTTTCCTTAAGTATATCAATGCTTGATTTGACCTCAAAGTACTGTTTCTTACCGTGCTCGCTTTTTCCCTGGAGTATGCCGAAAGTTTCTTCTTCCGTTTTGATTTTTTCTTTCAAAGCTTCCTGTTCCTCTTCAAGTTTTTTAGATCTCAGAGAGATTGCCTTGAAATTGTTGGTTAGATCCTGCTTTTCTTCGGAAATGGTTGAAAGCTCTTTTTTTAGAATCGCTAGATTAGCTCCGATTTTTTCTTTCTCTCTTTGTTCATACTCTTTTTCTTTTTCTTTCCCGGTAATTTGTGTTTCAAAGTGGGCGATTTCTGTTGATTTTATCTTTATCTTTTCTTCAAGCTTCTGTTTTTCATTGTTTTTCCTAGTAATTTCAAGGTTTATAGGTGATATCTCTTTATCAGTCAGTACAATGTTTTCTTTTAGTTTTCTTATCTCTTGGGTAAGAGCAAAGATCCCTTCTTTTTTCCGTCCTGATTTCAAAAGTCCGGAAGATAATAACACTTCACCACGGACAGTGATGAAATTGATTGATGGATAGCTAACCCAGAGTTCTAAAGCTGTTTTTATGTCATCGACAATAGCAGCTTCGCGGAGTTGAGGGAGGTAATCTTTGATTTTTGGGTCTGGCTTGACATGTGCTTTTAAACGGCCAACAATACGTTGGTCTTGATATGCTTTTTCAAAAACCCGCTCTTTTTTTCCGGGGGAAAAAAGAAGAAAGTCACCTTTTAATTCTCTTCCAGCGAAATTTTTCAGGAAATCTTCTGTGTGGATGAGGGAAGCTTTTGATTCTTCTTTCCACAAAACATCTATTAAAAGGGCATGTTCGCTATCAGTTTCTATCAAATCGGCCAGAACCCCCAATGTTCCTGGAAAAGCAGCGTCACTGTGCTGGCCTTTTTCTTGCATTTTCTCTAACGCATGAAGGTGATGAAGGGCCTCGTCTTTTTTCTGTCTTAGTTTTGCCAGTTGGGTTTGAAGATTCTCAATACCTGATTGAATTTTTTTCAGTGAATTTTGTTGTGTTTTAAACTGGAGTTTTTTTTCATCCAGTATTTTCCAGCTCCCAGTAATATCATCAGAGGATTGTTCAAGCTTTTTTGTTTTTTGGAGGAAGAGGTTATGATTTGATTCTATCTGAGCAGAGAGCTTTTTTTCCTGGCGGAGGGTCAACTCTAATTCCTTATCAAGTTTGACCTCCTCGTTTCTTATCTCTGTATATGAAGAGAGTTTGATAAGATGTTCATTTCTTAAAGTTTTGATTTCTTTACGTATTGACTCCAATTTTTCCCTAGAAGCCTGTTCTGCTTGATTTAGGTCCTTTAAATCATTTTCTCTTTGTTCAAGAGTCTCATTTAGGACTTTAAGATTTTTTTCTATTTCATTTTGCTCTTTTTCAAGAGATGCCAGCTCCTGCTTGAATTCTTCTCTGTTTTTTCTTGCTCTGCTGCTTTTTTCACTGAGGGAATCAATCTGCCTCGATCCATTTTCTTTTTCTGATTCGAGCCGTGAAACCTGTGTCTTTAAAGCAAATAGATCTTTCTGTGCTTCCTTATTGAATTGTTCAAATTCCCACACTTCTTTTCTTTTTTCAGCAAGATTTTTCTCTTCGATTTTTAGTTGTGCAGTGATTTCGTTTTCCTGGCTCAGGCTTTTTCTGTAAGAAATTGCGGTTTCTTTACGGCTTTTTTCAAGTTGGTCAATTTTTTCCCTGAAGAGTAGGAGTGTCAGCTCGCGGATTTTTTCTCTTAGTTTTCTATATTGTATGGCAGCATGAGCCTGTCTTTTTAGGGAGTTTTTCCCTTTTGACACTTCGGCTATGATGTCTTCTAACCTGATCAAGTTTTGCTCAGTCTCTTCCAGTTTGCGCTGAGTATGCTGTTTTTTATCTTTGTAGTAAGCTGTGCCTGCAGCTTCTTCCAGCAGAAGTCTTTTTTCTATTGGTTTTGAAGATAGGAATTGACCGATACTCCCTTGCTCGATTACAAAATAGGCTGTTTCCCCGATGGATTTTTTCCAGAGTGTTTCCTGAATGTCTTTAAGCCTGACAGCTTTGCCATTCATCCTGAATTCGCTTTCGCCTGAACGGAAAAGACGGTGATTAATAATAAGTTCGTCTTCGCCATCCCCTAAAAACAGGGTGACGTCTGCCATGTTCATCGGTGCTTTTTTTAGGTTTCCGTTAAAAATGACATCGCCGCTTCGTTCTCCCCTTAAGGATTTAAGTCTTTTTCCCTTAAGAACCCACAGGAGGGAATCAACGATGTTACTTTTTCCTGTGCCATTTGGACCGACGACAGCAGTTATTCCCGGATGAAAGAGGATCTTCGTCCTGTCGGAGAATGATTTAAAACCTTGAATTTCCAGTTTTTTTATGTTCATTGTCTGCTTAAGGCTGTAATAGTAATGGATTTTATATGCTTGGGGCAAGTATTTAATCATCTGTTTTTGTGGTATTTCAACGAAATTTGGACAATAGTTGATTTTCTTAGCATGCGTATATTCTGGAACTCCAAAGGTTGGAGAGAAGGATAGACTTACCAGCTTGAAAAAAATATGTCATAGATTTTGCCTAAAGACGAAAGACGCTTAATTTGGCTTAATGGTTCTTAGAGGAAATGTCTTGACAGCTTGGGACAATTCTATTAATTTCTACCTGTTAAAGGAAAGGATATCCTCAAAGAGCCAGTGTAGCTCAGTGGTAGAGCAACTGATTCGTAATCAGTAGGTCGAGGGTTCGACTCCCTCTGCTGGCTCTCTTTATTTTCAATAACTTACGTTACTTTCCGTTATTCTTTAAATCGCCTTGGTGTCCAAATAGTGACCATACTTTATCCAGGGTTTCAACAGCTTTCTGGACATATTCCGGTGAAAGATGAGCATACCGCATTGTCATTCTTATATCTTTGTGTCCCATGATTTGCTGGACAGTCTTCAAATTTACTCCCTGCATTACTAGATAAGAGCCAAAAGTGTGCCGTAAATCATGGAAACGGAAATCTTCTATCTTGGCCTTCTTTAGAGCTGTTAAAAACGATTTCTTAATATCTCCATAAGGAAGGCCGTTTTTATCAGAAAAGACGTATTCTCCTTTTGATCTTTTTGATAAAGGAAAAAGCTCCTTATGGAGCGTTTTATTAATTGGCACCACTCTCGATTCATTATTTTTTGCCTCAACAACAGTAATCTTTCGGTTCTTGAAATCGATATCCGTCCATTTCAACTTCTGGAGTTCTCCCTTCCGCATTCCTGTATTAAGAGCAGTAACAATAATCGGACGTATATGATCAGAACATGAAGGGAACAGCGCTTTAACTTCCTCGGGTTTTAAGTATCTAAGACGACCAGGGGGTTCTTTGAGTAATTTTACTTCTTTTACAGGATTTGTTTTAACATAACTCCATTTAATCGCCATTGTGAACATGTTCTTCAGAGTTGCCAATTCTCGGTTAACTGAGGCAGGGGAGACGGTTTCTAATCTTTTTGCCTTATACCTTTCTATCATCTGAGGCGTTATTTCATAAATGTACTTGTCTTTAAAATAAGGCTCTAAACGGTTAATACTAATCCGGTCATGACGGTTATAGGTCGAGAAGGCCTTATTCACCCTGGAGTATTCGAGATACTGCTTTGAATATTTGCTAAAAGAGATTTTCTTTTCTTCATAAACGCCTAGATATTCTTTTTTAGCTATCTTCACCTGGACATCTTTAAGAACTTGTAGAGCTAGCTTTTTTGATGGGCCTATCTTCTTTCTTTTTCTCCGGCCTTTAACATAGTAGTCGATGTACCAGTTATCGCCTCTTTGATAGATGCCCATTTTTTTCTCTTATGTATAACTAACGATTTATTCTTGAACGATGAAATCTTACCAATCAGGTTAATTACATTTTAATATATCAGACAAAATAGGTAAAGATTTTTGTTTTTAACTGCTTATTCAGTATCAACTATTATCAACGAGTATTAGAAACTGAACCGTCGTGGAGAATTCTGCATCGAGCCATTTTTCCCTTGCCATCATAATGATAATTTTCTATAACATAGGTCAATCGTGTTCTGGTTCCTGTCTGCTTTTCTTCCAGAATAAAGATGTCGCCAAAGGGAATATGCCAGTCAGCACCTGAAGGAACTCTTCTCATATCACACATAAAAAAATCAAATACTCGATTATCATAACTTGGCTTACAAGGAACTTGATTAAGCTCTCCAATAAACAAATACTTATTCTTCTTTTCCAACCTAATCTGCCTTTTTTCCTGGACACCACTATAATAGGTTACAATAAGATCAGCAGTCTTATAACTACCACCAATATTATGATTCTTAATCATATCTTCTGTTATAACATACTCTATCCAATAATCATGATACTCAACTTCTTCAGGTGGCTCAAGTGGATTATCTGGGGCAACAGGGCTTTTGCAATCTTCTAAACAAACAATCATAAATAACATCAACAAGGAAATCAGAAATACATTCTTTAATCTAATCACTGTAATCATCCCCTTAATCAATATAGTGATCTTCTTCTTTAGTCCGCTTTTGTAACCAAGCATCAAGGTCAACGGTTCTAAACTTCAAAAGTCTTCCGACTTTGGTATGAGGAATTTTCCTTTGAACGACCCAATCATATAGAGTGCTCTTTTTAATTCCTAAATAATCAGCAGCCTCATTTGTATCTAATAATAGTTTCTTCTTTAGAATATTGTCAGAAACAATGCCTTTTTCAGAAACAATAGACTGAGGTGAAACGCTAATTAGGAAGTCTTTGACTTGTGTTGGATGATAAAAACGAAGTTTTTCTCTTTCTTTATGAGTAAAATTTTTTCGAGCCTCTTTCTTTATAAGATTAATGGTTTTTTCCTCTTCACAAACTGATAGAACATAATCATATCCTGCCTCAAAACACTTCCTGATATTTTGAATCTCATAATTAACCTTAGATGTTGAAGAAATTTCAATGGCTATCCTAATATCTTCCTTTCTTAATCCAACATCAACAGTCTCAAGCGTTCTTGGAATCCTTTCTTCAATTTTAGCAATCCAGCCTAAAACTTGGGCTTGCTCTTTCAACATCATTTGGAGGTGCTTATGAAGATCTCCTCCTTTTCCTGCCAGAGCTATCTTATTTAAAATAGAATTACCTTTATCAGTAATAACAAGGATTTTAGCCAGACGTCCTCTTAGCCCTTTCCTTGTCTCTTCCTGGAATATCAGATCCTTCTCTATTAAGCTCTCTTTCAGTTTACCCCCCTTATAGCCACTCAAACGAAGGGCTTTATATATTTGAGTGACAAACATACCAGGATGCTGAGAGATGAATTCAAGTAAATATCCTTCCTCTGGTGAAAGATCTGCCAAGTCTACTTTTTTCCTCGGTTTTTCTAAAGGAATAATTTTTTCAACTTCTTCACGTTCTGCATATTTTTGCCGAGACTGAACAGGTATTCTCATTTCTTTTCGCTTGGCCTGCTTTTTCTCAATTTCCTCTTTGATAAGCTTTTGCATCTTATCTTCTAATTCAACCAACGCTTTTCTTGCTACAAGATACTTTTCGCCAAAGGGAAGGTCTTTGAGGAATTCCTGGTATTTGTCCTCTCTCATTTTCAAGACTTCCCTGGCCCACTCAATTTCAACTGTCTGTATGGGAATTACTCCTCCCTCGATTTTATGCTTCACATAGCAGACTCTTGGGGAAAGGTTTTGGAGTTCCTCGATATGATGCTCCCACTCCTCTCCTAAACTCCAAAAATTTGGACGAAAGCTGCTCATCGTCTTAACTTCATAACCCGAATATTCAAAAGCTTCTTTGGCCAAAAGCTGGGCGTCCTGGCGATTAAGCCTAAAATATACTTGGATTCCTGTATTGCCTAAGATTAAACTTCTAAGCTCGGTTGGAATCTGGGCTAAGGTCTGATGAGCCATAATTAAAGAAAGCCTGTATTTTCTAGCTTCAGACAAAACAACTGAGAAAGACTCATTGGCAAAGTTCTGGAATTCATCAATGTATAAATAAAAAGGAACCCGTTTATTCTGTGGGATACCCGACCTGGAAAAGGCTGCCATCTGAATCTTCGCCATAAGGAGAGAGCCTAGAAGGTCAGCTGAATCTTTTAGCTTCCCCTTATCCAGCTTGATAAGAAGCATCTTTTTTTGATCCATTATTTCCCTTAAATTGAAAGAGCTCTTGTTAGAGGAGAACATCTGCCTTATTCTTTCGTCAGCGAAGAAGGCGTTTATCTTATTCATCACTGGTTCAATCCAGGTCACCTGACCTCTATTAGTCATGGTATCAAACCTCTGAAAATAAGACTGAGCAATAGGATGACTGACCTTTTCCAGAACGCCTTCTCTGAAAGCCCTGTTGCTCAAGAATTGAGGAAGTATAGTTAACGTAAGTTCCGCCTCTCCAAGAGAGATCAATGAGTTCCGCATCAGGTCTTCCATTCTCACTCCCCAAGAATCTGACCAGATTTTCTTGAAGGAACCCACTAATTCATTGGCCTGTTCAGCTATTGACACATTGGAAATCTTCTCAAGAGGATTAAACGTAACAGTGAAATCTGGGTCAGTGGGATCGATGAAAACCACTCTATCTGAGATTATATTTCTGCGGTCAGCATATTGGAGGGCTATATATCCTTTTATGTCTTCGATTAGATCACCATGGGGGTCAATGACTCCAAATCCATTCATTTTATTGATATCCTGATGAATCAAGAATTCAAGGAACTTTGTCTTCCCTGTCCCGGTGGCGCCAATGACATAGAAATGAGTAGTTCTATCCTCCTCAGCAATTTTCGCTATCTGGAATTCATCTTTGTTTTCTGACCAATAGTAGCCGAGGTCTAAGGTGCCTGGTATCTCTTCATAGCGGATATTAAGTTCTAAGACATCACTTTCTGCCCAATTATCTAACTGTGCTTGTGGTTGCTCTTCCTTTTCTCTTTTAAACAACTTTATCCAGAAGCTCATTTTTACTCTGAGAAATCTTTAATTTTTTCCCCTCTTAATCTTAAATATAATTTTTATCACCCTGAAGTCTAATTTTATCCGGCTTTTCTAGGTTTTGCAAAGCTGACGAAGGTATTTTAGACAAGAGATAATAGTTTGTAGTCTTTTAAGATGCAGTTTCACTGCTTTCATCAGTAGAACTTATACTCGGTATATTTTGCTCTTCCTTGGGCCACATGTGCTCAAGATTAAGTCTCGCATGATCTCTGACAAGTACCATAATATTCTTCGCAGCCTTTAGCTTCTTATCAATATCCACGTCCCCAAACCTCACAGAAAATTTCTTGGCATCGAATTTCCCAGTTTTAAAAGCCTGTTCAAAAAGCAGATAGTCAATGAGATTCGGAAGTAGTAGATAAATTTCAGGATTCTTGTAGATCCAGTTCACAAGACCTATTAAGGCATTTGCATACTTCGGTGGAACTATTATATCCTGAGTCGAAAGCAGAGCAGAAGAATCGTGGAAAAGAGGTACTTTTGATGCGTACTCTAGAACTAACCTTAGGATCTCTTTTGACTTTTTCGGATCGCTTTCTCCAAAGGTCAGCTTCATAAGAATGTACTTGTCTCGCAAATCTTCTCGCAAACCAGAACATAAGGATGCTATCTTAGTTATGTGAAGGCTAACCAGTACTATTGACTCAAACAGAATATATCTCCACGTCTCATACAACACATCATTTCTGTCAAGAAGGTCTAATTTTTCGCGAATCTTTTCAGCCAACGAGAAGGCTCGATTCAAGGCAGCATATGGATTTTTCCTGATATACAGACTCCTAATGTGGTCTATGACTGTTTTCAATTCTTTGTTCTTTTGAACTACATTAAAGGATTTCTTATAGAAGGGAATATAAAATTCCTTATCTGCTAAGCCATAAGAACCGGTACCTGCTGTATTAATGGAATCCTCCACCATATTTTTTGTAAGTACTTTGATATTTTTTTTCGAAGCAAAGTCGATAATCTCCCAAGGAACTTTAGGAAGAGCCACGAATACGTTGTCTGCATTCAAGAATTCGCTAATACCTTTGACCCAGAGTATTCTTTCGACGGGTTTTGGTCTAGCTCTATCCTTGCAGTCGCATACTATCGTGCTACTTAAGAAAGGTATAACGAATTTTATGGCAAAGATATCGATATCAGTAATTGCGATGCGATTTTCTTTATATAAAAGACCTTTTCTTACAAGATATCCTTGCAACTGAAAATATGTGGCGACCAAATATTCAAAGTCGCTACCAGATGTGTAAGTCATTATCATGATATTAGCTCCATTGATATTTATGTTCTTATTGTTTCAAGCATTCTGGTAACCATTTCCTCCACTGGCTTTGACATTTTTGTTTCTAAAGCTCGCCTTTTATGTTCAGGAATTATAAACTGATCCGGCTGGAAACCAGAAAATACTTCATCATAAAGGTTTTGGTCGGGCAGAGTTGTACCATAGAGCAATACATCCTTGACCAGCCGCCCAACCTCCGACTGTCTTAGCTTCATATAATACTGCTTCCCAGAATGGTAACAAGTTTCTATGACGCCTTGGAGTTCTAAAATTTTGTAGTCTTCCCCTATTGCTGTGCAGGGACCAATCCGTCTACCATCAAGTAGTGCATTCATAATTAACAATGGATCATAAATTCTTCCTCTGCTTGATACAGATTTCATCTGGCCATACCTTATACAATTTAGCAATAATTTTGCTTTGTGATATATGTCACTCAACAAAGATGAACTACCTGAATCCGAAGCTCTTAATTGAGGGAGTGTAGCGAAAGACGCGTTGCCATAACTGCTTATTACTTCAAGCTCCTCTAATAAACCAACTCCTCTCATAATATTCACAATCTTTGCTGGGTATCTTCTCGTTAGCCTATCAACTGGATAACCTGGCGTGCTCCGCAATAGCTCTTGTATCTCTGATACAATTTGTCTTTCGTTATCGTTCAAGGCTTCCATTGCTCTTATCACTTTTGTTGGATCTGTCTGAAAGATATGCTCATTGTAAATTATCGCTTCAGAGACAAATTCGTTTCTTTTTACTCCGATAAGGTGAAAATTCTCTTGTAAGTGTAATGCTGTGATTACGTCCCTTTCGGAGTAGCCTTTATTGCAAAGCTCATTCTTAAACTCGCCTTCCTTCCGAGGCATTAAGCTTGATGCCTCTAAAGAATGAAGAGTAATCATTTCAGTCGTATTTGGATCGTTGTTTCGATATATCTCGCTGACAACTTGAATAATATCTGCTGTTGAGAAGCAATAGTTCTCTATACCTTTTATCGTACCATCTTGGAGCCTCTGCCCAACAATCTTACCAGTTTTCTCTATTTCCTTTAGACAAAACTCAAACTCGGTCTTTCTTATTCCCGACTGACTCGCATATATTTCAAGCCGATTTGTAGGGATAATTTCAGATTGATCAGAAGTAACTTTCGAAAGCAATGCCCCACATTTCCCGGCCATATCTATAACTTCAAAGAATTGATAACCAGGCATGTCTCCTCTAAGAGCAGACAACTGCTTCCGTGTATTTACGATCCAGATCCCTTGTCTCAAATTATTCATTCTTTCTCCATGTTTAAGGAAAAAATATTATAGCAAAAAAGGCAATTGACATCTTCATAGATTAGCTCTCGACCCACCTATAGCATTCTTCCCATTATGAAATCCCCAAAAAACCCCTTGATTTTCTTTCAATTTTTGACGGGTCCTGATTCAACCCAGTCATGAGTTTTTCAACTGCTTCAAGAAGGCAGTGGTGGACATTTGTTACATATGCTGTTAAATCTTGCTTATTAAAAAGATTGAGATCATCTAAGCTCATAATTTTCTTTATGCCGGGCAACAACATGATAAGTGACTGCAAGAAATCAGGCCTGTAGGTTAGATACCACGAAACAAAAAGATTCTCTCCGTAGTCATTAACATTGACAAAGGTTTTGAAATTGCTGAGCTTGATATTCCTTCTATCTGAGACAATTAAAAAATCCCTGGTTTCTCCAAAGGATGCAAGCGCCAATGTTGGGCCTACGTTCTCCTCTTTCAATTCCAAAGAAGGCGCCTTGCTATCCGTTATTAGCCCTTTAGTTGAAGAAATGATTTTATCTCTTTGACCTTGTGCATTCTTAATTAATATTGACCAGTCATCCAAAATATCTGCTTTTCTGTTTGTAATTACTATAACTATCAATAAAAATCCTATCAAAAGAAGCAATAGCCCAAAAGGTGGAAAAACAAGAAGAAAAATCAAACCGAAGAAAACATTAAAATAAATTCCAAGTCTAAGCATCATTCACTCCCTTTTATAATCTTCTGTATTCAAGTAAATATGTTCATTCTGCTTTTGCTCATTTTCAATAATCATAGACTAGCGATCAATGATCTTCTCATCCTTTAAAGTAACTGCCATCTTTGACCTTCTTTTAATGTTTTCATTGATTTGATTTTATCCAAAACAAATACATAGTTATGCCAAATAAAAAAATCCCTCCCAAAGAAAGAGATAAATATTTTGTTCAAGTAAATTATAAAATTGAAGAAAAGACTCCGGAAAGCATTCAAAATAATTACCTAACACAAAGTATAAGGAAGCAACTCGCCACCTGTCAAGTTGAATAAACTGACGATTTGGGTTCAGCAAGCGTGATCTTTAATCACCAAGGAATATGCTTTTGATCACCTCCTTTTTCACAAGATTTTCTTTTTCTCCTTCAAAGGCAATTTTTCCTATTTCAAAAATATATCCTCTATGGCATATCTCAAGAGCCTTAAAGGCGTTCTGTTCAACAAGTAGGATACTGGTTCCATCTTTATTTCAACCAATTTTTCAAAAACCGCCTTCACAAAATTGGGAGAAAGGCCCAAGGAAGGTTCATCCAATAAAAGAAGCGTTGGCTTAAGCATCAAGGCTCTTCCGATAGCCAGCATCTGCTGCTCACCACTATAGAGAGTGTCGGCTTTCTGCTTTCTCCTTTCTTTAAGATGGGAAAGAAGCCAAAAACCTTTCCAATTATATCTTTAATTAATGGACTATTTCGGCTACCAGCTTTAGTTAAGTTTTTGCCGATAAGCAAAAATTTGTGTGGAACAACAGCGGATATACCCTCTTATGCGTACCCATAAGGGTCGTAGCTTTGCAAAGCGGAGAATTCCGCCCCCCTTAAGCTAAAAAATACAACTTTACCAACCCAACTCTTTTTTTATTCTCCAATGGTATGTTCTATGGAACATGAGATCAAGGAGCGTCCGCAAAGGATCTTCAAGTGACAATGTAGCAAAGATTGCCCCCAACAAAACAAATATAAAACCCAAATCATTTATCCAAAATATGAGCGGGCATAATATAAGCGCTATTAAAAGAATAAGGGTAGCCATCCAAAAGCAGGTTGTGCTAACTATAATGAAGATCAGGGGTAACTTTGGGATCTTTCTGGGTACTGTACTTAGCCATGTGAGGAAAGCCCCAGCAAGAGCACTAAATCCAAGAAGCACTTTTACCGTTGAGATATCAATATGCTGAAACAATTCTTATCCCTCCTTTAATACATGTCCCGAAGTTATAAAAGTGCATTTTCCAGCCCAAGAATCAAAGATATCATTATACTTCCTTGGTTCATTAAAAAAGTCGTTTTCACAATATAACCATGATTTCTTCGAGGACTGTGTGCCTTCTTCATGTTTTTTCTGTATATACAAATATTTACCATCAATAACAGCAAAATGCCATTTGGGGCGTTTAGGAGCTAAATATATCGTTAAAG
>AWNV01000035.1 GCA_000493965.1 Candidatus Aminicenans sakinawicola JGI OTU-1 | reverse complement strand
TTGAAGAAGGACAGTACCAACAGAAGATTGTGCGAATGGGTTAAGCCAGCTGCCTGGATTTTTTTTATAGCTGTCCCAGAACCACCATATAAGCAATGCCAGAATTTGAATAGGCAGGAGAAATTTAACCAGGATATCAAATGTTTTTCCTAATTTAAATTTGCCTTCAGTAGAAGGTATTATTTTCTGGCGGAATTTTTTTGGGCCTATTTTGAGGACAAGAGTGACAAAGAAAGCTCCGTTTATCATTAAAGCCATTCCCCAAACCCAATCCTGATTGTCAAAAAAAGCTATACTGAGGGCTGAGGGAAGGCCCAGGAAAAAACATACTGTACCAACGATTGGCACAGCTTTTTTCCTGGCCATTCCAGTATCTATCAGGATACGCGTGATAAGTTCAAGCATGGAAATAAGAGAAGAGAAAGCAGCAACACAGAGGGCAAGGAAGAAAAGAGCCAGAAAAAATGATCCGGCAGGGATATTTGAGAACAATGTAGGAATCCACGTAAAAGTTAAACCTCGGTCACCTTTTGCCATTACTTCCAAAACTTGCTCTTGCGGGAGATTTTGGCTTGCGAAAAATGAGAAGACTGTAGGGATTACAGTCACAGCGGCTAAAAGAGATGCAACATAGTCGCCAAATCCTAATGTCATTGAAGTCAATAAAGGATTTTCTTTTTTATGAGAATAAACAGCATAAGTAAGCATTAATCCCCATGCTGCTCCTGTTGACCAAGCTGTTTGACTCAATGCGTTTAACCATACTTTGATGTCACCGAGCTGAGACAAATTCGGAGAAAAAAGGAATTCGAGTCCTTTTAAAGCGCCTGGCAGCGTTACAGCACGAATGCTGGCTATAATAAGCAACAAAAAAAGAGAAGGGATGAAAATCTTATTAGCCCTTTCTATTCCTTTTACGACTCCAGCATAGATGATCAAGCAACCAATAAAAACAGCCATTAAATGAAAGAAAACAGGCTCCCAGGATGAAGAGAAAATTTCCCAATATTCAACCGGATTTGCCTTCTTTATTAATCCCTGGAAACATGTTGCAAAAAAATATTTCAGACACCACCCTGTCACAACCGTGTAATAAAATGTAATAGATGCGGTTACAAAAGCAACAAAAGTTCCCATCCATGCGAATTTATTTCCCATTATTTGAGAGAAAGATGCTATTACACCTACCCTTGTTTTCTTTCCAATGGACATTTCGATAGTGAGTATAGGGAGAGCCCAGAAAAACAGGAAAAGAAGCCAGACGAGCATAAAAGCTCCTCCTCCATATTGAGAAACTATCCTGGGAAAACGCCAGAGATTTCCTGTTCCTACTGCCATCCCAAGGCCGGCAAAGATAATTCCCCAACGTGAAGCGAATACTTCTTTTTTGTTCATATTGCTTATTGCTTTAATTATCCTGCATTATTCAGGCTAGTTTATTATCTTGCATTTTATGGGTCTATAACGATAAAAGGATGGAAGCAATTATTTTCGTCTATCATTTTGGCAAAAGCAAGGAGTGATCCATCAGAGCTAAAGATCTTATATATATTTTTTTTCTCTCTTTTACTTTCAGTGCTGTAAAGATTTAGACTTGAAACCTTTAAAATGTTTTCAGGGAAAATCATGTTTCCGTTTTTTACTAAAGATAAACATGTATCATTAACGATTACCTTTGGAATTTCAGGTAGAAGAATTTTTAAGGGAAGAATAAATTCTTCGGTTTTTCCTTCCATAGTTAGTTCTTCTATTTTTTCTAACTGGAAGCTGTCCTTTAAATTAAAGTTGCCTGAAGATATTCTTAAGAGTTGAGAGATGTGTGCTCCACATCCAAGGCTTTGGCCCAGGTCGTGAGCAAGCGACCGAATATAAGTTCCCGAAGAGCATTTTACCTCAAAATCTATGATTGGCGGATTGTAATTTTTAAGATGAAAAAAATAAATAGAGATTTTGCTGGGAACTAGTTTCACTTCTTTATTCTCTCTTGCCAGTACATATAGAGGTTTTCCCCTAAATTTTTTTGCTGAAAAAACAGGAGGAACTTGCAATATTTCTCCTTCGAATTTTCTCATTTCTTCAAGGATCTTATCTCTGGAAGGGAAATTATTTATTTCGACTGAAGTTTTTGTGCCTGAAGAATCATATGTATTCGTTGAATATCCTAATCTGATTTGTCCTTTATATACCTTATTTTCTTTTGAAAAAAATTGGAATAGCCTTGTAGCTTTTCCTAATGCAATAACAATGAGACCGGTAGCCATGGGATCTAAAGTCCCATAATGGCCGACTTTTTTTTCATTTAAAATTTTTCTTATTTTTTCAACTACATCATGAGATGTAATTCCTGGGGGTTTATGGACAAGAATTATGCCGTCCATTTTGAATTTAATGTTTTATTTTTGACTTTTTATCTTTTTCAGATTTCTTTATGAGTTTATTAACTGTTTCAGGGATTTTTAACAACAATTCTTCATATTTACCATTTACAGTAAAGCCTGCGGCATGAATATGGCCCCCCCCTCCAAAATGTTCAGCAATTAACGAAGCATTTACCGATTCTTTGGATCTGATGCTGATTCTGAAAGTATCTTTTTTAATTTCTTTGAAGAAGAGAACAATTTGAATCCCTTTGATTGAGCGGGCCAGAGTCATAATGTCTTCAGTATCGATTTGCTTAATCTTAAAATCATTTAAATCCTTTTTGAACATTGTTATTACAGCAATGTTGCCTTCCTTGTTTGTATGAAGAGTTGAGAGAACTTGGCCCAAAAGTTTGATTTTTTCAGGTGGGTTGTTGTTAAATAGTAAATCAGATGCTTGAATAGAACTTGCTCCATAATTTATAAGCTTAGAACAGACTTCAAATGATTGAGCATTTGTATTGGAAAATTGAAATGAGCCTGTATCTGAGACTATGGCACAGTAAAGAAGATTAGCTATATTTGGAGTAAATTTAACACCCAGCCTTTCTCCTAATGTAAAAGCCATACATCCTACTGCTGCTGCTTCAGGGGAAATCCAGTCAATATCTGCATAGAAGTCATTGGAGTGATGGTGATCTATATTGATTTTGAAATAGTTGTCCAGGTTATTTTGACCTGAACGGGAGACATTGGCACATTCAAGAAGTATGACAATATCATAACCATAAGGTGGAATCTGGCCAATTCTAATTTTATCAATATTAGGCAGATTATTGAGTGGAAAAGGAGTATTGTCCTTGTTTATGATTGCAACGTCTTTGTCCAGTATTTTGCCCATAAAATAAAGGGCAAGGCTCGTACAGATAGAGTCACCATCTGGTCTCAGATGAGAGGTTATGGCGATGTGCTTACTTTCTAGAATTTTCTTTTTGATTAAATCAACAGGATCATTTTTCGTCATTTTTTATGTTGCCTATTAATTTATCAATTCTTTGCTCATAATCAGGGCTTGGGTCAAGAGAAAAAATTAGCAAGGGATTATACTTCAATTTTGTTTTAGAGGCAATAGTTTTTCTTAAATACCCAGTTCTTTTATTAATAAGTTCTAAAATTGCTTCCTTTTCTCTGTCAGGAAAAATGCTAAGTAATATCCGGGCAGTTTTCAGGTCTTTACTCATTTCAATTCCTGTAATAGTAATCAGGCATGAAGAGGAGTCTTGGATGGTTTCAATTAGAAGGAGGCTCAGATCTTTCTTAATCAGGCTTGCTATTCTTTTTTGTCTCCTGCTTTCACTCATTGCTCTTAAAAGAAAACTATTTCTTTATGAAGGATCTCCCCATCAATGCTGTCTTGGATATCCACTTCGATCTTGTGAAATAATTTTTCAACAACTCTTTTTTGAGTATTTAGAGAAACCAACCCGATTTTTGATCTTTGCCATTTATCCTGGTAATCGAGTTCAGAAAAAGCAATATTATATTTTTTCTTCAATCTGTCTCTTATACCAACCAATCTTTTTCTCTTTTCTTTCAATGAATGAGAATAAGGGAGATAAATATCTAAGGAAAGAAAACCGATGATCATTGGGAAAATATATTGCAAACAGTCATTCTGGTCTTACTTTTTCTTTTATAAAAGATTCTATGATGTCACCTTCCTGAATATCCTTATAATTTGCCAATCTAATACCACATTCATAGTCTTTTTTAACTTCGGTGACATTGTTTTTAATGTGTTTTAAAGATGAAATCTTGTCTTGATGAATAACTTCATTTTCCCTGATAAGCCTTACTTCTGAGTTTCGAGTAATTTTGCCATCAGTCACAAGACATCCTGCTATGATTCCGACATGTGGTATGCGGAAAAGTCTTTTTATTTCAGCCCTCCCAAGATAAGTCTCTTTAACTACTGGTTCGAGCATGCCGACCATAGCTTTTTTTATATCTTCGATCAACTGATAAATAACATTATAACTTCTGATTTCAACCTTTTCTTCTTTTGAAAAATCCAAAATATTTTGATTTGGTTTAATATTATATCCTATTACAATTGCATTTGACGCTGAGGCAAGAAGGATATCAGATTCAGTAATATTTCCAGTAGCGGAGTGTATGATATTAATTTTTATATTGTCCGTACTTAGGTTGGGGAGGGTATCCGATAAAACCTCAACTGAACCCTGAACATCAGCTTTAATAATAAGATGAAGCTCTTTCATCTTTCCTTCTTCTATTTTCTCAAAAAGTTGGTCCAGTGTTAGATGTTCTGTCATCTGTGGTATCTTTTTTTGAGACTGGGAAAGTCTGTATTGTGAAATCTTTTTTGCTGTCTCTAAATTAGATACAACCTGGAATAAGTCTCCTGCCTTTGGTACATCTGAAAATCCAAGTATTTCAACCGGCATTGATGGCTCTGTTTTTTTCAATATTGTTCTGTTTTCGCTAAAAAGGGCTCTTGCTTTACCAAAACATGTTCCTGAAATAAAAGCCTCTCCCTGGTTGAGTATCCCATGTTGAATGATAACAGTAGCGATAGCTCCCTTTTTAGAATCTAATCGGGCATCCAGGATGACTCCTTGGGCAGGGACTTTTAGATTTGTCTTTATTTCTATGATATCACTGAGAAGCAGTATCATATCTAGCAATTCTTTTAGATTTGTTTTTTCTTTAGCTGAAATATCAATACTAACAGTGTCTCCTCCCCATTCTTCTATTATAAGCCCTTCTTTTGAAAGTTGTTGTTTGACTTTGTTCACATCAACTTCAGGTTTGTCGATTTTGTTTATTGCAACAAGTATTGGAACATTTGCAGCTTTGGCGTGGTTTATGGCTTCCTTTGTTTGCGGCATGACTCCATCGTCTGCTGCAACTATCAGTATAACAATGTCTGTTAAATTTGCGCCTCTAGCTCTTAATTTTGTAAAAGCTTCATGGCCAGGCGTGTCGATAAAAGTAATTGGTCTATTATTGTGTAAAACTCTATAGGCTCCAATATGTTGAGTGATACCTCCTGATTCCTTCTTGACTAGATTTGATTGTCTGATCGAGTCAAGAAGAGTGGTTTTTCCATGATCAACGTGACCCATGATTGTGACAACCGGGGGTCTGGGAACCAATTCTTTTTTTTGACTTTCTGCAAACTTCCTTGCTTCTTCTTCAAATGAAATGAGCTCGATTTCAACATTGAGGATTTGAGATACTGTCTTTGCTAGAGATTTATTTATAATATCACTGACACTAACAAAATAATTTTTTTTTCTGAGCTTTTCGAGAAGATCTTTAGCCTTGATGTCCATTTTTTCAGATATTTCTTTTATATTCATTCCTTCTGTAAGTTGAAATTTCTTGAGTGACTCGTCGACTGGTTTTTTTGTAGACTTAGCTGGCTTAGTTTTTGATTGAGTTTTCATATGTTATTATATCTCCAAATTTAATCTTATTCGCTTTTAATTTCTATTTTCCAGTCTACAAGTTTTGATGCAAGCCTGACATTGATACCTTTTTTGCCTATGGCAAGAGAAAGTTGGTCTTTTGAGACAATGGCCTGTAAAAGCTTTTCTTCTTTATTCAAAATAAAAACCTTAGCTATTTTTGCAGGGCTGAGAGCTGCCTTAGCATATGTTAAAAGATTATCCGACCATTCAATGACATCTATCTTTTCTCCTTGTAATTCTTTACTCACGGCAAGAATCCTGTTACCTTTTACGCCAATACATGCACCAATTGGATCAATATCTTTCTCTTTTGATAAGACAGCTACTTTTGTCCTTTCTCCAGATTGACGGGCAATATCTTTAATCTCAATATCATTGTTCGCAATTTCTGGAATTTCTAATTCGAGAAGTTTTATCAAGAATCTTGTGTCGGTTCTGGAAACAATTACCTGAGGCCCTTTGGAATCCCTTGAAACATGGATGATGACAGTTTTTACTCGATCTCCTATCTTGAAATTATCATCCAGCAGCTTTTCCCGATGAGGAAAGAGAACCTCATCCTTATTTATCTCGAGTATCATGTTATTATTTGACTCAAATCTTCTTAAGACTCCTGTTGTGATTTCTCCCAAACGTGGAGCAAAAAGCTTATAAATTTTTTCTTGTTCTGCATCCTTGACTTTTTTAAATATAACCTGCTTAGCTGCCTGGGCTGCGATGCGGCCTAAAGTATCTGAAGGTAGATCTATCTCAATATAATTTCCTACTGCTGCAGTTGCATCAATTTTTTTTGCTTTTTCCAGGGATATTTCTGAAGCTAGGTTTTTTGGGTTTTCACAAATTTGTTTTACAGTATAGACTCTCAATTCACCTTTCTCAGGCTTAAAAATAACATTAATATTTTCATTGTGTTTGTAATATTTTGAAGAAGTAACTTTAAGTGATTCTTCGATAGCATTGACAATCACATCTGTTGCTACGCCTCTTTCTTTGCTTAGCTGGAGAATAGTGTTCCAGACGTTTGCTTTCATTTTCAATGTCTTAATTATGCCTATATAAAGAGGCGCGAATTATAACTGAAATGGGGAAGAATATCAAATACAGGATAAATAAATTTAAGGGATTACCGTTCCAATAAGACTGTGTGGTCCACAGCCAGTAATTTTGACATTGACAAATTTACCGGAGACATTGTTTTTTGATTGGAAATTTATGACTTGATACCCTTCGTTCCGGCCTGAATAAATCTCCGGGTCTTTTTTGCTTCTTCCTAAACAGAGGACTCTCATGACACGGCCTATTAACGATTTATTGGTGTTAAGTTGTATTTCTTTCTGCAGATTTTGAAGTTCTGTAAGCCTTCTTTTTTTTTCTATAAACGGGATTGAATCCTTTGTTAATGCTGATGATGCGAGCGGACGGGGGGAGTAACGGAATGAAAAAATGTTTGTAAAGCGCACCTCTCTAAGAATACTGAGAGTTTCACAAAAATCTTTTTCGGTTTCCCCTGGAAAGCCAACAATTATATCTGTGCTGAGGCTGATGTCCGGCATGAGATCTCGAAGGATTGATATTTTTTTTAGATATTCTTCTCTCGTATAGCCCCTTTTCATACTTTTTAGTACAGTGGATGAACCAGATTGAAGCGGGAGATGAAGTTGATTGCAGACTTTTTTTGATTTTTTCATCATTCTTGCGATATCTATTGTAAAATCTTTCGGATGAGAAGAAATAAAACGAATCCATTCAATCCCATCAATCTTATTTACTTCCTTTAAAAGATCTGAAAAACGCTTTCCTGTCATGGGATCATTGTAAGAATTGACGTTTTGTCCAAGGAGTTGTATCTCTTTATATCCTTTTTTCGCCAGATCTTTAGTTTCCATCAGTATATTCTGCATGGGCTTGAATTTTTCTCTCCCCCTTGTAAAAGGGACAACACAGTATGAACAAAAGTTGTTACATCCTTCCATGATAGTAACATAAGCACTTGTTCTGCTATTGCGTAAAGTCAGAACATGTGGGATTTCATGCCATTTACGGCTCCACGTTGTAGAAATTATTTTTTCTTTTTCTTGGTTTGAAAATATTTCTGGGATTTTCCAGTAATTGTCAGGACCTATGATTACATCGATACAAGGGTTCCTCTCCAAAAGTTCAGAGCGGTATAGTTGGGCGACACATCCTGCAACCCAGATCTTGATTTTTTTTCTTTTCTTAAGGGAATTTAAACGGCCCAAAAATGAATGCAATTTGTCTACTGATTTTTCTCTAACTGCACATGTGTTGACTATAATGATATCGCTGTCTTCGATCGTATTTGATGGTTGTGCTCCTTCTGCTGCTAATATCCCTGCTATGCGTTCTGAATCATTTACATTCATCTGGCATCCGAAGGTGTGAATATAGACTGAAGGCTTTTTTTGTGCGGAAGTCTTTGAATTTTTTGACATTTATACTGCTTCCATAGCTTTGTTAATTCTTTTAAAAGCTGTACTCAAATCAAAATTCTTACGCTCTTCAGGTGATAAAACGTCAAAGGCGGTTGAAGCCGGACAACTGCAATTCCCGAGGGAGAGAAAACCTTATAGGATTTTTAATTCTTCAAATCTTTTCCATTGGTTGATTGCAACAAACCAATTCTCCGCCACCTACTTTTGTTACAGTAACTTCATTACCGCAAACATTACATTTATATTTTTCTCCGACTTTTTCTACTGCCATCTTAAGCCTCCTTTGATTTATTAAGCAAAAGCGTTATTGCTCTTTTTTCCAAAAATCCTCAGCCTCTTTTTCCATCTTTTTAAGTCGTGTATAGTAATCCGGAAACTCATTAAGATGTGCAAGGGCGATTTTTCCTGTTACTAAAGAGTTGTCATCGGTGACGTTTGTTAATGAATCTCTCAACCCATGTTCAAGCTCAACATCCATTCCCATACGAAATTGTTCAACATCAAACTTGTCCCACTTCAACCCTAGCTGTTCTCCTATAGTTCTTGCTTCTTCTAGACTAAAATCTTTTTTACTTCCCATGATTTTCCTCCTCTCATATATTTTAAATAATTTATAGGCTACATGGATCACCAATCACGAGACTTGTGTCCAACAAAAAACCCAATAATAAAACCCAATAGAACTGCTACCATACTGCAGGCAGAGATAATCATATTGCGCTTACCAAAATAGGTTCCTCGAATATCTTCAAGTACTAAATCGCTCATCCATGCAAGCCAAGCCACCCTGATAATGAGCTGAATAGGCTTGAAAGAGCAATCACTATAACTAAAACCCAAACCCTCAAATCCTGCAATGCAGAAAATATTGCCAGTGGGAGCATTATAATCAAGATCCAAAGCGCACGACTTGCAACCACGCAAAGAAAACATAGCATTTTCTTCTTGCCTGTTTTTTCAATAATATAAGAACCGAATATCTGAATAAGATTGGCAAGCATAGGCAATGCTGCTACTTCCCCTTATTTATTTTGAAATTTTATATAAGTCTCTTCTAATGTTCTCTAATTTCCCAAAACACGTTAGCCGGTCACCTAAAATAACCTTGGTATCTCCGGGAGGATTTGGTATGGTTTCTCCATCTCGTTCTATTACTAAAACGTTAATATCATGAATTCTTAGATTTGCATCACGAAGTGTTCTATTTAATATTGGACTATCGCTACAGACCTCAATACTTGATACACCATAGCCTCCAGTTGCGACTAAAAGCTCTTCAAAAGATACAGGTTTAATTATGTCATTCTTGACTATGCGTGCGCGTAAGGTATCTGTAATTTTCTTTGTGAACCTTGAATGAGTAAAAATACGATAAATTGAGTATATGCAAACAGAGACAATGAGTAAATTAATCCAAGGCAGCAAGCGCGATGGTATTACTAGGTCCAAAAACGGAACTTTAAATTGCGGCAACAATAGGTTTGGACGTAAAGTGTTAGCAAAGGTTGCAATCATAGTCACAAGCCCGACATTTCCCAAAATAATTAAAGTTGATGCGATGCGGCGTCTTTGGGGATTACTAACAACTAGCTCTGCCTCTTTGGTTGTAAAGCCTGTGCCTGAAAAACAAGATATTGATTGGAATTTTGCCAAAGACCATTCCAACCCGGTAAGCTCAAAAGCAATCGCCCCTATCCTTACAACGATAAAGGAAGCTACAACGATTACAATAAACAACATTAAATTCATGCGTACCTCGCTTTTTTATCTTGCCAATATATTAAATCCACTTTTTTCTTCTAAAATGAAACAGCATCCCAAATCCGACAACAGCCATAAGGCCCAACAATGCAAAATATCCCCATTTCCATTTTAATTCCGGCATAAATTCAAAATTCATCCCATAAACACCTGCCATGAATGTTAACGGGATAAAAATCGCAGCAAATATCGTCAAAACTTTCATTACTTCATTCATCCGATTGCTTACGCTGGACAAATAAATGTCAAGCATGCCTGAAACCATATCGCGAAATGTTTCAATGGTATCTATAACCTGAATAGTATGATCATAAACATCGCGCAAAAATATATGCGTTTCTTTCTTGATAAGTATAGACTCGCTGCGATCAAGACCGCCGGCGACCTCACGCAACGGCCATACAGATTTACGCAAAAATATTGCGTCTCGTTTTAGATCATGAATAGCCTGTAAAGTTTGCGGCGTAGGATTGGCAACCAAATCTTCTTCCATCCCTTCAATTTTTTCACCAAACTTTTCTAAAATAGAAAAATAATTATCGACAACAGCGTCCAAAAGACTATAGGCAAGATAATCCGGCCCCATCTTCCTGATTCTTCCTTTAGCATTACGTATGCGTTCGCGAATAGGATTAAATACGTCGCCTTCTATCTCCTGAAACGATATTACAAAATTGGCGCCGAAAACTAAACTTACCTGCTCTGATATTATTTCTTTTTTTTCTTCATCAAACATGAGTATCTTTAAGGTTACAAAAATATACTGGTCAAAATCTTCATATTTAGGGCGTTGGCCGGTATTAACAATATCCTCGAGAGTCAAAGGGTGCATTTCAAAATTATTGCCGATTTTTTCAATAAAATCTACGTCATGCAATCCGTTAATATTAATCCAAGTAACTGTTGGAGTATCTTTAAAAGGCAAAAGTTCTTCAATATTAGCAATTATTTTTTCTTGGAAATTTTTATCGTCATAATCTATTACTGATACTTTTACTTCATCTACCTTTTTTTCTCCTACATGAACAAGTTCACCAGGCACATGACCGGCAGTTTTTGAAATTCTTTTAATAAACTTAACCATTTTTACCTCCTACAACAACAGAATATATCTATCCCTAATTCCGCCCTATTTTTTGTAAATGGTTTCATTTTAAATGGTTCCTATATTCACTCTGCATACGATTGTATGCAATTTACATAGATTTGTCGAGGCCCAATTTTTGGCTTGATCTTCGGTTGAAACACGGATATAAAATACTGCCTTTATTCAATTTTCCTTTGAGATAATAACTGCGACAATAGGTGCATTGACTTATACTCGGATTGTTTTTTTCTTTTTACCTCCAATCTTACAACAGACCATCCTAGCTCAGTTAACCACCAAAAATTAGAATAATAAGGTGTAGTTTCAATATTCTGAATTACAAATCCTACTGAAACGCTGTAAAAAAGAACGATTTAGACAATTTGTAAAGAACAAACCAATGGTCAGCCGAAGGTGTGAATATAGAATTTCATGCTTTCAAAATTTTTAAGCTGTTTTCCCATTTTCGTGATTTAAATTTAGATTATGGGTAAGCATTTCCCTTGCATTTTGAAGAGAGGTTTCTGTGAGATGGCTGCCTGCTGAGAGGTGGGCGATTTCATTTACTCTTTCATCAAAATTCAGTTTTTTTATGGTTGTGAAAGTTCGATTCTTGTCAACTTTTTTGCCTACTTTATAATGGTAAGTAGCAAAGGAGGCGATTTGGGGAAGGTGTGTTATACAGATAACTTGGTTTTCACGTGCCAGGGACTTAAGTTTTTGGGCAACGAATTCCGCTGTTTTCCCTCCAATCCCGGCGTCGATTTCATCGAAGATAAAAGTCTTTAATTTTTCTGTATCTTTACCTATAGATTTTAAAGAAAGCATGATGCGGGAAAGTTCTCCTCCAGATGCGATTTTTCTTAAGGGCCTTAGTTCTTCTCCAGGGTTAGGACTGATGAGAAATTCAACATCTTCTGTACCGGTGTCTTTTACTTTTTCCACGTCATTTGGGCCAAGCGCGTAAGATTTGATGTCGATTTTAAATCGAGCTTTTTTCATTCCGAGGATACCAATTTCTTTTTCAATGAGTTTTTCAAGTCTATGTGCATTTTCTTTTCTTAAAAGTGAAAGTTTTTTGGAGTTTTCCATGTATTTGTCATATTTAAGTTTAAGTTCTTTATCCACATCAGCCATTTTTTCATGGCTTGTACATAATTCTTTATATTCTTTTTTTGCATATTCTAAATATGTAAGAATTTCATTTATGCTTTTTCCGTATTTTCTCTTTAGTTTTTCTATCTGGCTCAAGCGCTCTTCGATTGTTTCCAGTTTTTCCGGTGCACCAGTGTGTTTTTCTTTGAATTTGATTAAAAAATCTGAAAATTCTTTAATAGTTATATTAAATTCGTTTATTCCATCACTCATATATTTAAACTCTTTATCAAAATCTGATAGATTATCTACAACATTTTGAAGATTGGTCAGAAGTGGGGAGATAGAATTTTCCTTATTATAAGAAATGTTTAAAGCATCTTCCACAAGAGTGCTTATTTTTTCTGCGTTTTTGAGTATGTTTCTTTCTTGTCGGAGTGCTGCTTCCTCACCTGGCACCAGTTGGGCTATTTCGATTTCTTTTATCTGGAAATCAAGAAAATCAAGGCGTCGTTCACGTTCCTTTTCCTTATCTTCCAATTCTCTTTTTTCTTTGATAAGTTTTCTTAGTTCATGTGCTATATTCGAGATCTTTCTTCTCAAAGAAAAAGCATTTGAATAACAGTCAAGGTAATCGAGTTGATTTTCAACTTGTCTGAGAAATGCATGGTCATTTTGGCCGTATATATCAACTATACTGCTGCTTATTTCTTTGAGTTTTTTGACTGGAACAAGAATCCCGTTGATATATGCTTTTCCAGTTTTCTGTTCGGAAATTTTTCTTTGTATAGTAAGTTCGTTTGTACCATCAATAGAGAAGTTGCTTGAAATATGCGCAGGAAGAAAGATTGCTTCCACTGAGGCTTCTGTTTTTCTTGTCCTGATCATATCTGAAGAGCCTTTTCCCCCCATAATCAGTATGATCCCACCGATAATAATAGATTTTCCTGCTCCGGTTTCTCCTGTGAGTATAGAAAATCCTTTCTTAAAGTGTATCTCGATATCTTCTATGGTGGCTAAATTTTTAATACGGAGAGATTTAATCATTCACTTTATTTGGAAGTGGATATTTTTATCGGAACAAGAGCCTTTTCCATGTTTATCCGTCCGTATCCGATGAATTCATCGTTTCCGGAATATTCGTTTGAGTTTACATCATCTGAGGAATAGCGAATAACATCCATTATTTCAGAATTCGAAAGCCATGGTTTTATGCTCTTTATTAACGCTGCCAAACCTGAAACCTGAGGAACTGATGCAGAGGTGCCGTCGGAATATCCATAAGGAAGGGAACCTTTGCCCCAATACCATGTAGGAACACAGCTTAGAATTCTTCGTCCAGGGGCAGCAACATCAATTTCTGGGCCATGATTTGATTCCCATGGTTCCCGTAATCCTTCTGTGTTTATCAGTGTAACTCTGTCATCGTTGTAATCCGTAGCAGCAACTGCCAGACAGTAATTGTCATAAGCTGCTGGATACATCACTGAACCTCCATCATTTCCTGCTGCAGCGACGATAACAATGTCTTTATCATAAGCATATTTCAAAGCTTCTTCTAATGCTTGAGCTTGATATTCTCCTCCAAGACTCAGATTAATAACATTTGCCTCATTGTCAGCGGCCCATATTATTCCATCGATTATATCGCTGTAATAACCATCTCCTTCTTCGTCCAGGACTTTAACAGGTAAGATTTTACAGTTCCATGCCACTCCCGCGATTCCTTCATTGTTGTTTGTGTCAGCAGCAGCTATTCCAGCTACGTGAGTACCGTGACCTTCGTCATCTGTGGCATCAAAATCATCATTGACAAAATCCCGGCCTCCAGATATGACTTTTTTTTCCAACTCCGGATGAAGAAGGTCAACACCAGTATCGATAATCGCAATAATCACATCTTCCTTTCCTTTAGTTTCCTCCCATGCCGCAGTAGCTTTAATGTCAGCTCTGTCTTTTCCCTGAGGACTCCCAGGGACTCCAATTGACTGGCCAGAATTATAGAGGGCATATTGATATTCGAAGTAAATATCATTAGGAGTGACAGTCATATGGACTAGATAATTCGGCTCTGCATATTCAATATCAGGATTCCTGTTCATTGCATAAAGCATTTCTTCGACAGATATATTTTTGGGAATATGTATTTGATAAATATTTATCTTTGGGATTTTTTTAATTTTTTTTGAACTATAAGCAGCAATTGTTGCTTCTGCGAACTGACTCGATACAGTAGGTTTGAACTTAACCAGGATTTCATCTTGGGAATAGCGCTGTGCTTTAAGGGAACGAGTAAAAGGATTTTTTAGAGATTGAAATTTTTGATGAAGCGGTACGTGCCTAGTTTTGAGGTGTGTATTTAATCTGACCTGTTTGAAACTTACCGTAAAGAAAAAAGTCAGTATTATGAACAGTAAAAATATATATTTGTTTTTACGCATGATATCCTCCCAAAATTACTAAAAAGAATACATGGCCTTAAATAAAAGCCCAAAATCTACTCCGTCTTTATAGGGGAACAGTTTGATCTCTGCATTGATACTTAAGGCGTTTGTTAGCTCGTAAACTGTCCCAACGACAGTGCTTATATTGCTCTTTCCCGATATCTTTTTCTCTTCTGTTCCCTTTAGATTCTGGATTGTTTCTTCTAATGTGAATGTACCCCAGAGTTTATTATAGCCGATAGATACATAGGGATAGAAATAATCATAACCTTTATAAGTAATTACTGCTCCGGCTAGAGCTCTCATCCATGATGGTTTTCCTGTAACAGTTCCTGGGACACTCAAGTCAGATATCTCCCATTCTTTCTCTTTCCCAATATAATAGACGAATTCTGCAGTGCCTCCAATCTCAAAATCATTCAGGGTAATAATGCTTTTTTTTATTTTTCCACCTAAGAGATAGCCTCCAATTTTTCCAGATTCCAGTTCTATTGAGAATGGCAATTCCCGGTATGTAATGGAATCAAATTCTGAAAGAGAAAATCCTGCCATTACATTTAAAAAGAATCCTCCCTGGGTTTCAAATTCTGCATTTAAGGTGAAAAGATAGGAACTGAGGCTGGAAGATGCTTCATCGTCATTCAGGCTTACTGCCCGATTAAAATATTCAAAGCCGATTCCTGATTTCACTTTTATTTTATTATAAATCTTGTCTCCTTGAAATTGAGCGAAAGAGAGGCAAGTGAAAGATAGGATAGCTGATATAACCAAAATAAGATGTTTTTTCTTTATCATATTAACCTCCATGGGCAGATTTTTTTTATTATCTATTTTTTCTTTCCCTCCTGTTCCTTTTCAATTTCTTTCATTATCTCAACAGCGTTTTTTGCATATTTACTCTGTGGGAAATCAGATATGAGTTTCGTAAAATAGGGGATACTTTGATCTGCTTTATGCCACTTGAGATAGGAGTCTCCCAGGCAGAAATAGACTTTATCCATTTTTGAATAATTTGGATATTTTGTTAATATTTCACTCAATCGGCTTATTGAAGCTTTGAAGACGTGTACTTTATAATAGTAATAACCGATGCTGTAAGTATGCTCTGCCAAATATTCTTCACATAACCTTATATTTTCTTGAGAGGACTTTGCTTCTTCACTCATCGGGTAGTTAGTAATAACTTTCTTGAATTCATCCAGTGCTTGCTTGGTTTTTGTCTGGTCCCGTCCAGGGCCTAAAACTTTTTTAAAATAAGTCAATGCTATCCGGTATTGCGCATAAGACGATGAAGGGCTCAGTGGGAAAAGGGAAATAAATTCCCTGTATTCAGAGGCTGCAACTATCAGGTTTCCCTCGTCTCCCTTTTTAAAATAGATGTCTGCAATGGATAATTTAGCCCTCTGTGCATAGAAGCTCTTTGGGAAGGAATCGATTACCTGCCTGAAATACAGTTGAGCTTTTTCCGGATCTTTCTCGATATATTTTTCTCCCAATTTAAACAGAGCCTCGTCTGAAGAGGCTACTTCAGGTGAGATTTCGATTTTTTCCTTCTTGCACCCAAACCCAACAACTAAGAAAACAATGGCAATTAAAGAAACAATTTTTATTTTTTTCATCACATTTTTCCTGATTATCATTTTTTTATGAATGTTTTGGATTAAATAGAATATAGACTCTTAATCCATTTAAATTCCTCCTGGAGTCCGTCATAAAGCTTAAATTTTGGTGTATAATTTAAATCACGTTTTGCCTTTTCAATGCTTGCAAATGTATGAAGAACATCACCTCTCTGATTTTCTTGCCAGTTTATTTGCACTTTTTTCTTGCATATTTCCTCAAATATTGGAAAAAGGTCTATCATTTTTCTTCGATTTCCGCCTCCGATATTATATGTCTCTCCTATTTTCCCCAGTTTTATGGAAGCGAAATTTGCTTCAATGATGTCATTGATATATGTAAAATCTCTTGTCTGTTCACCATTGCCATATATAGAAATGGGTCTGTTTTCAGCGATGGCCTTAAAGAACCTGTGGAATGCCATATCAGGACGTTGACCCGGTCCGTAAACAGTGAAAAAGCGCAGAGAAATGCATGGGACTCCATAGTTTTTAAAATAAAGAAAACAAAGATGCTCTCCCGCGAGTTTGGTTACACCGTAAGGTGAGTAGGGGAGAAGTGGGCTGTCTTCTGAAGTAGGAATCTCAGGACAAAATCCATAAACAGAAGAAGAAGAAGCGTAGATAAATTTATTTATCTGTGCCTCTTTTGATTCTTCCAGTAATTTTTGTGTTGCTTCGATGTTGTTCTTAGTATAAGTAGAAAATTCCTGACCCCAGCTTGATCTTACTCCTNCTTGAGCTGCAATGTGGAAAACATAATCTGCTTTTTGTAGCAGCTTTTTCAGGCTCAGAGTATTTATGTCTTCTGCAATAAATTCGAACTTTTTCTCATTCAAGAAGGGCTGAATATTTCTCTCCTTGATCCACTTTGGATAAAAACTTGTAAAAGAGTCGATGCCAGTGACATAAAATCCTTCTTTGAGAAGTCTTCTACATAGGTGGGAACCTATAAATCCTGCTGCTCCTGTGACTAGACAGTTCATTGTTGATTGTATTTTTTGGCCAGTTTTTTCATCTTAATGATCATTTCTGCGGGGTTTTTATCATTGAAGATGCTAGAACCTGCAACAAAAATCTCTGCGCCATCTTTGATGAGCTTTTCCATATTTTCGTATGTTACTCCTCCATCTATTTCAATAGGGATATCAATATTTTGATGCGTTAACATCTTCTTGAGATTGGATATTTTTGCATGACAGGATTCGATAAATCCCTGCCCCCCCCAGCCTGGATTAACAGTCATGAGAAGGACATAATCAAGTTCCTGGACAATATCGTTTATAAGATGAAATGGAGTCCCAGGATTAATGGCAAGGCCTGCTTTTCTATCTAATTCTTTAATGAGTGTGATATCTTTATGAATGTGGACGGAATTTTCAATATGGATGGAAATCCAGTCTGCCCCGGCCTCATGGAATAATGGAATGAAAAACCTTGGATTTTCCACCATTAGATGAACATCCAGAGGAAGGGAAGTTTTTTCTCTGAGGGAGGCTACCAACTTAGGTCCAAACGTCAGATTAGGTACAAAGTGTCCGTCCATAATATCGATGTGAATCAAGTCAGCTCCTGCTTTTTCTGCGAGTTTGACTGCCTCTGCGATTCTTGAAAAATCTGCAGAAAGAATTGAGGGGGCAATCTGAATCATTATTTACTTACCTCAAGAGTGATTAGGTTTCTTTTCTGGATTCGTGCGCCCGGATGGGGAAATTGATTGATAATAATCCCTGTATCGAGGCCCGGATAAAAAGAATAGCGTATATCTCCTATATTGAATTCCAGTTCCTTTAGTTTTGCAATGATAGATGAGGAGTGTTTTCCGAGTAGATCGGGCATGAGATATTTTTTTTCCTTTTCTCCCTGGCTAACAAGAAAGCTAATGCGGAAGTTTTTCCCAGCTTCTTCAAAAGGAAGAGGAAATTGAGCAATTATTTTTCCGGCAGCATACTTGGAAGTATGAACGTGTGAAATATTGCCTTTCCTTAATCCTATGTCTTTAAGTTCGTTGCTTACAGTCTGGAGACTTCTCCCAAGGAATTGAGGGATAACTATTTTTTCTTTGCCAGAACTCAGAATAACTTTTACTTGTTTATTGATCTTTACCCTTGAATTTGGAAGAATGTCCTGGGAAATGATTTTTCCATCTTCTAAATATTCATGGAGTTGCACTTCGCTTTGGATAATAACTAATTTTTCTTTTGCCAATTCCTGTTTTGCTTCCTCCAGTGTTTTGCCAAACAGATCAGGGACTACGACCATCTCTCCTCTTACAGTTATTTGATAAGATATAATGGAACTCAAAAAGAAGATGTTAAGAAAAAGGAGAAGATAAAATGTACATTTGAAAAGATTATTTTTTGACAAAAGATTATTTTTTGACATAGTGAAATATTATTACAACAGAATCATTATTACAATAAAATCAAAGTTATCTATACCATAGATTATCAACCAAGTAAACCTGAAAAAAGTTCCATTTTCAGTAAAAAACTAACCGAATTATTTGCCGAACATCATTTTTTTATTTACAATGGATGTATGGAAAGGAGATCATAAAATGAGAAAATATTCAGATTTTAGAAGTGATACAGTTACAAGGCCGACCAAAAGAATGCGAAAAGCAATGGCTGAGGCTATTGTGGGAGATGATGTTTTGGGAGATGACCCTACGGTTAAAAAACTTGAATCTATATCAGCAGAAATGATGGGGAAAGAGGCTAGTTTGTATGTTCCTTCTGGAACTATGGGAAATTCTATCGCAGTCAAAGTGTGGACAACAGAATTGGATGAGGTCATTGTAGAAGCAAAGTCCCATATTTATAACATGGAATCCACACACATGACTTTTATATCAAGAATTACTCCTCGTCCGATCACTTCTAATCGTGGAGCAATGGACCCTGAGGAAATTGAACGCAACATAAGAATACCTTCTGTTCATTTCCCAAGGACATCTCTTATTTGTGTTGAAAATACTCATAATGCTTGGAGTGGGGCAGTTGTACCAATGGAGAATTTAAGAGCTGTTAGAGAAGTAGCAGATAAGCATAATTTGAAAATTCATTTTGATGGTGCACGAGTTTTTAATGCCAGTGTAGCTTCAGGGATTCCTGTAAAAGAGTATGCGAAGATTGGGGATTCTATGATGTTTTGTCTTTCAAAAGGGCTGTCTTCTCCAGTGGGTTCGATGTTGGTTGGCTCTAGGGATTTTATAGAATATGCTCGCAGAATAAGAAAAGTGCTGGGTGGGGGAATGAGGCAGGTGGGAATTCTGGCAGCAGCAGGGATCATATCTTTAACTGAGATGGTAGATAGGTTAAAGGAGGATCATGTCAGGGCAAAAAATCTGGCTTTAGGCATTGCTGGACTTCCTGGCATTGACCTAGATCCGGAAAATATAGAAACCGATATCATAATATTTGGGTTTAATCATCCAACTCTTTCTACTCAAGAACTTCTGTCCCGATTAGAGGATCGGGGCATATTGGCTTTGCCTGTTGCAGGAGGGTCCCGTTTTGTAACAAATAAAGATATAGACGATGAAGATATAGATAGTGCAATAGCAGCTTTCAGGGCAATCCTTTTAAAATGAATTATTCATATTCTATTGCCTCAGCAACCACCTGTACGATATCTTTTACTTTAATACTTTCTTTTTCTTTGTCCTTGAGTCCATCCTGAATCATGGTTTGGCAGAAAGGGCATGATGTAACAACAACATCAGCATTAGAATCAATTATTTCATCTGTTCTAATATGATTTATACGGGTCCCCAGTAATTCCTCTACCCACATCAATCCACCCCCAGCTCCACAGCAAAAACTGTGTTCTTTGTTGTTTTTAAGTTCGATTATACTTTTCTGGCTCAACTTTGACAGGATATCGCGGGGTTCGTTAATAATATTATTTTGTCGGCCTAAATAGCAGGAATCATGATATGTAAACAGCTCTTTCATGTTACAATTTATTGGAAGCTGCCCTTCTCGAATGAGTTTTGCGATAAGTTGGACATGGTGGATGACTTCAATATTTTTAATATGTTCTTTATCACCTGTGGAAATATCAGGAATTAACTCGAGAAGATTTTTGTATTCGTGTTTAAAAGTATTATATCCATGAGGACACATAACAATGATTTTTTTGACGTTGTATTTACAAAACATTTTAATGTTTTCACAAGCCTGCATCTGGAATAAATACTCATTGCCCAGTCTTTTTACTGAATCGCCACAACATTTTTCTTCCGATCCAAGAACTGCATAATCTATTCCAGCCTTATTAAGAACTGATATCAAGGCCGTGGCAATTTTTTTTCCATTCTCATCAAAAGAACCTGCACATCCCAGCCAGAGAAGATATTCAGTATCCGTATGTTCACTCATTAATTTTACATTTAGATCTTTGGTCCAATTGGCTCTATCTGCAAAACCGATTCCCCATGGATTGCTGTTAGTTTCCATATTTCTGAACAACGAATTCAATTCAGAGGGAAATTTGCTTTCCATCAATACCTGGCTCTGTCTGAGTCCAATAATTTTTGGAATATGTTGTATTTCAACAGGACAAACATGCATACAGGCCCCACACGTAGTGCATGACCAGATTTCTTCTCCTGTATATACTTCGCTCATCAGAAGGGGGATCTTCTCTTTTTTATTTTTTATGAGATTTTTGCCTTGTTTTAGAAGATGATTTTTTAAGTTGAAAATAATCATTTTTGGAGATAGTGGTTTTTCGCTGGCAAAAGCTGGGCAGGCATCCTGACACCGGCCGCATTCCATACAGGCAAATGCATCCAGGAAATCTTTCCATGTGTAGTCTGAAACTTTTTCGACTCCAAAAACTTCTGAATTCTCGATATCCAAAGATTTTAATTCTCCTGAAGGATTATCAGAATTGAAAAGCACATTAAAAGGTGCTGCAAACATGTGAAAGTATTTAGAATAGGGAACATAGGCAATAAATCCGTAAACTATAAGAATATGAAGCCACCAGGAAATATTGAAATGCAGAGTTATAATCCTCGAACTCAGGCCAGAATTTTTTATTGTTTGGGCTAGAAGTCCTCCCAGAAAAGAAAAACGTTCCATATCTGGAATGTGAGCAATTGAAAAAGCTTCAAAATAAAGGTAGCTTAAAGTTACTACTGTGAGAAGAATATAAATAATTCCCGAATCAAGAAGGGTTGTGTCATAGGCTTTTGGCCTAACTATAAATCTTTTTATAGTAAAAAAGACTACGCTTGAAAGGACAAGAATAGCAAAGACATCAACTAAAAAGGAAAAGAAAAGGCCGAAATTTGTACTGCCAAAAATAAAAAAATTTGGGATAAATCCTTCAAGTGTATGATTGACAGACATAGTATCAAAAGTAAGAGCCCCATAGAAAATGAAAACATGCATAAAACCAGTGAATAATCTTTCATTTTTAAGTGTGCATCTCTGGAATAATACTTTGGTCAGTGCCTGCCAGATCCTTTTTCCGAAATTATTAAACCTTTTATCCGGAAGCCCGGACCTAATGATTCTGTATCGATAATAGACGGGAATAGCAAAGGCAAAAAATGTTGCAATGATAATGAAAGAAAAGATAAATTTTCCAGTTATAGAAAGCATTATTATTTCTTTAAAATGGAATGGCAATACCCCATATGAATTTATAAAAATATTTTTTGTTTTCAAGTCGGCTTTCAGTTATGTCTTTCCATAGGCTTGTTCCAAGGGACAGTTCGAAATAATCCAGGAGTTTTATTCTGATGATCAAATCGGCTCTGATAGTCTGGGCAAGTGAGAAAATTTTTTCACTCTGAGATAATACCTGAAGATTTGCGACTGCAAATTTTTTTAGGCGCAGGCCTAATCTTATACCATATTCCTGGCGCAGTTTCTCTCCTGAAAAGTCTAGATGCCCTTTATGGTTTGTGTGGTGGAGAAACCATGTGAACGGTTCAACATAAAGAGCCTCTGTTTGGAAAGGAATGCCGAATCCGATGTAATTGCGGTTAAGATAAAAAGATTTTTGGTTAAGATGGCTCTGGAAGTCAGAGTCATGGTTGCTGTCGTGGCCTATTATAAATACAAGGTTTTCGAAAGGAGAATGCCTGAGAGAAAAATGCCAGTCGAATTTAGTCCTCCTTCCGCCATCATCATGAGTGATAAGTTGACCGAGGAAACTCGTGTTTCGTGTGAAAAAAATGCGGTTTTGAAATCCATAGTTCCATCTGTCTTCAGGGCCGCTGAGGTCGTTATAGCTTGGGAAGGTACATGGGGATTGGAGCTGTACAAAGTACTCTCCATGGATGAATATTTTATGCTGCTCAGATAGATTTTTTTTGTTTAGATCAGGGCGCCATATAAATATATCTTGCGCGAAAATTTGACAGGGTATAAAAGAAATTATAAGAAAAAAGAAAAGAAATAAAATTGAAAATATTTTTTTAGAATTCATAAGCCAAGCCAATACGGAATACCCTTGGAGATTGAATTTCTGTTGCAAAGCGGAGAGGAAATTCTGGCCCTGTCCATTCATTTTCTTCTGTGGCAAGCCCACGATTAAGAATATTAAATCCGTCGAGAATTATTCTCAATCTTTTTTCTCCAAAATTTAATTGTTTCTCAATTCTTATGTCTATTGTTCTATTGTATTCATATCTGGCAACCCCACGGGGATGAGCCATGATATAAAAAGGACCCTGGTTAAATCCGGTAATGATGATTTTTCTTGCAAAAGGCTGACCATCGTAATATTTAATAATACATGCAATTCTTATATCAAATGGAGCCAAATAATTAAAGCCAAGCCTGCCAGTGTAACCTCTGTCAAAGCGCAGCCTTCCTGTGGCATTAATAAGGGTATTTGGATTATCATATAGAGTTCCTATGAGTCCGTCATCATTTTTCCATTCTGTATTTCCAGGATTTGTTGTTCCATCTGCCTGGATTGCGGTAAGAGAAAGAAAGAAAGTGAATTTTGAGCTGAATTTTTTAATAAGGTTGAGGTCAAAACCAAAATAATTGGATACTCTTTTATCTGACTCCCAGTTGGAAAGAAGAAAAAAATCCTGACCGAGACTTTCTTTCTTTTGATTGTATACAGTTAAAAGCAGATCGTCACTAGAGAATGGAATCATATCATCGCCATCATCTATGAAATATACGGGGTCATATTCAGAAAATGGTACTCCAATGTTAACTGTTTTTATAAGATTGTTTGTTGCTCTATAAAATCCTCCGAGAGAAAAATACCAGTTGGAACTGAATGTGCAGGCATAAGAAATAGCAACCTCGTCAGTGTAAGGTCTTTTTAAATCAGGGTCAATTCTTGAGAAAAAAGGCCCCTCCCGTCTGATAAGTGTACCTATTTCATTTTCTTGAAAGAGGTTGTCTTTGTTTTGATCATTCCAGGTGTAAACAGATCCTCCGAGCGCATCAGGATTACCGTATGTCAGATAGTGAAGGGGTAGGGTGAAATAATAACGTGCGAAGGAAATTTTCAATGCCGATGTTTTTGCTTTAGACAGAGGAATGATAAATCCAACACGGGGAGCAATATTTAGCCAGCTAATACTGCTTTTTACTCCTGTTCCATCCGAAAGAGAAGATTGGCCAGGTTTTCCGCCTCTGCTTGAGGCAAGGTTAAACCCAAAATAAAAGGAGAAAAAATTTGAAAGAGTTACTGTGTTTTGAATAAAAAGATTTAAATGAAAAGCTGATTCCTGATGCTCAATAGGAGTATTATATTTAACGATTTCAAGGGGAAGGCCCTGAAAAAAATGTAAGTAAAGATTGTCTTTGATTTCTTGCAGTGAAGAGGAAACACAATGCTGAAGTTGGAAGCCGTATTGTAATTTGTATCTTGCATTTGGGAAGAATGAAAAAAGCGATTCTCCTTTGACAAGAAAGTTTAAACGACTGCGCTTATCCTGCGAGGAAAGAGGAGCCGCTCCAGAGGGAATTTTATTGAAGATATCCTTCCCGTAATAGTCGAGAGGCTCATTCTGGTAAGAGGAACGGATGTCTCCATGGCTAAAACAAAGGCCCGCCTTAAGGAAATTGTTCTCTCGAATTCTAAAGTCCCATATGGCTTGAAATACATTATAGAGGTCTCTTCGATCAGAAGTTGAGGAGAAAGGAACATTCCTTTCTGCACCAAAAGATGGATGAGACAGGATTTGTCCTGTCCAGAGAAGACGCAGTGTGCTTATAGAATAGCGGAATTTTAAACTTAAAAGGCCGGATAAGACTGAAGATTTATCATCTTTTTCGTAGTCTGCTAAATTACGTGATGTATCAAAGGCAGATACTGAGCTGAAGAACGAGATTTTCCCTGGGATTATAGGGCCTGACAGATGGAAATTTCCTTCTGTTAAATGATTGAATGAGTGGCTTTCAAAGATTCCTTCTTTCCTCAGAGCAGGGGAGATGTTGGAACTTTGTAACGATTTATGGATGTTAAAAATTGAGATGCTGCCGTAGTATTCATTTGTCTCTTCCTTTGTCATGAGGTTAAAGTATCCACCTGGATTAAGGGCTTGAACCGGGTGCGCGGCATTAATAAGCTGGGTATAACGCAGTGCGTAAAAATCAGCAAAAAAAAGGGGTTTGCCTGTCCAGTAAGGGTCGGTGACGTCCATTCCGTTGAGGAGATAAATATTCTGAGTCCAGGAACAGCTTCCTCTTGAACTATAGAGGGCAGGGATGCTTCCCCAGAGACCTCCTGTATCAATACGATTGGTTGTTGCCGAGAGATCCTGGTTTTCTATAAGAGACCAAACATTATGAGCTGAAGGTAATTCATTGATTTGAGATTCATCAAGGATTGTTTGATATATACAATTGGAGTAGTCGAGGCGGGTTATTCTGGATATTGAAGCTTCTTTACTTTTAAATATGACCTTAATATAGAGGGTTTGAGAAGGTTCCAGAAAAACATTCTCTCTAATATAAGGTTGAAATCCCTTAGCATCGAAGCGTATTATGTATTGACCAAGAGGAATCCCGCAAACCTGAAATGAACCTGTAGTATCACTGACAAATTCTTGTTTAAAATCCGTCCCTTTGTTTGATATAGAAATCTGAACATTCGGAAGGGCTTGATTGTTAGAGTTAATAATTTGTCCCAACAATGTGCCGTAGTCATCCGCAAAGATCTTAGAGCCAAAAAAAAGTATAAAAATGATAAAAAAAATGTAAATAAAGCGTTTTTTCTGAATGATAATATTCAGTTGTTTTTTCTCCTGTCCAGTGTATAATCAATTATTTTATCTTGTGCTGTCAAGATAAAATTGAACATGAAATACGATTTAATTCTTTAGACAGGAAAGAAGAAAGTATATAATAATATTAACTAACCTGGATTATTCACGAGTCGAGGTTGCTGCAGATGCAAGGCACAGCGCATGAAGTTGTGGTCCTTCACCACGAATGGGCTGTAACGAAGCAGAT
>AWNV01000034.1 GCA_000493965.1 Candidatus Aminicenans sakinawicola JGI OTU-1 | reverse complement strand
CACTGCATCTGCTGCGTTACAGCGCATTCGTGGTGAAGGACCACAACTTCATGCGCTGTGCCTTGCATCTGCAGTAACCTCGACTCGTGAATAATCCAGGGTAATTATCATGTTGATATCTATTCCATTATATTTGATAATTATCTTGTAAACTTTTATCAAGTTATTCTCGTCTAATAGGGGAAAGAAGAGTGATGGAAGAAAATGAACAAAATATTGTTGACAGGATCTGCCAGGGTAATAAAGAGGCGTTTCAGGAACTGGTGGAAAGGTACAAGAAAAAGATCTATTTCCTCGCCTATGATATTCTGGGCGACCACCACGAAGCTGAAGATATCTCACAGGAAGTATTCATTAAAGTGTTTCGTTCCCTTAAGAATTTCCGGAGGCATTCAAAAATGAGCTCCTGGATTTATCAAATTACTACTAACTCTTGTATAGATGCTCTGCGCAAAAGGAAATCAAAACCTAAGATCAGTCTGGGGGATTTCAATCATATTTCTATAAAGAACAATGTTGAAAGAGGTAGCACTCGTATCCAGAATCCTGAACTTAGCGCTGATGCATCTATCATGCAACGCAGGATTCAAAATGCCTTGTATGAAGTTACCCCAAGAGAGAGAGCAGTATTTATGATGCGCCATTACAATGATTTAGAGATAAAAGAGATTGCAGAAGTCCTGAACGTTTCTTCAGGGACTGTTAAAAGTATGCTTTTCCGTGCTTTAAATAAATTGCGCAAAGAGCTTTCCATTCATCGAGGAAGGTCCGCAATGGAGGGCAACTATGAGTGATTGCAAAAAATGCCGGACACTGTTTTCCGATTTACTTTATGGGGAATTAGAAAGTGGGCAAAAGCAATTCCTCGAAAATCACCTCCAGGATTGCCCGAAATGTAAATCCGAGCTCGATGAATTAACTGCAGCCGTAAGATTTATGGAAGGAAGAATCCGTCCTGAGCAAGGGCAAAGTTTCTGGGATGATTACTGGTGCCGGCTGACAAAGAGGATGAAAAAAGAAAATGTTTTTAAACCTATAAAGGAAAAATGGTTGGATGTTTTGATCCGAAGAATGCAAATCTATCCCCGTTGGACTTATCAGAGTGCAGCAGCAATTGTGCTGATTGTTATAGGAATTTTCATAGGCAGGGTGCTATTTTCCCCAAGTGTTATTAATGTTTCACATGTAATTTCATCGGAAGATGCCTCCCAGATAGGTCCAGATATTCAGCTCATACAACGTACTCACAATTATATAGAACGCTCAAAACTGATGCTGCTTGCAGTTGTCAATTTCGATCCTGAAACAGAAGATCCCTTTGTATTGGATCTGCCTTATCAACAGCAGGTGTCAAGAGAATTGGTTCAAGAGGCTGGCTGGTTGAAAAAGGAACTTGCCGGATTCCGCCAGAGAAGGATGCAAGAGCTTATTGTTGACCTTGAGGTAATCCTGCTTCAGATAGCCAATCTGGAGTCAGAGCCTGATATGTCGGTTATCAAGATGATTAAAGACGGCGTTGAAAGCCGCGGAATTTTGCTGAAAATGAATTTAGCGGATATCCGCCGGTCTAGTAATAAAAAGAATAAATACAAAAGCTTTTAGGAATGGAGGAAAACATGAGTCTAAAGATTTCACGTGTTAGAATGTTGGCTTTTATCATTCTGGTATCATTTTCTCTCCTGTCGCCAGTATTATATGGCAATAATATACAGGACAATGATGCCAAAGCCTATAATCAGGCTTATAACCTTATTGCTGAGGAAAGATGGGAAGAAGCCGTAAAAGCCATTGAAAAATTTGTTAGCACATATTCCAAGAGTGCTTATGTGGATGATGCCCGGTTCTGGCAGTGCTATGCAATAGAGAAACTAGGACAGCCTCTTGAGACGGTTTTCAAGTGCTATGAGGATTTCATCAAATCTTATCCGAAAAGCAAATGGGTAGATGATGCCAAGTCAAATATGGTTCGTATTGCCCATCGACTGTCTAAGAACGGCAACCCTAAATATTTGCCTTTAATTCAATCCTTTGATGAGAGCCAGGAAGATGAGATTAAACTGGCTGCCTTATATGCTCTGGAAGATATGGGAGATGAGCAGGCTTTAGATGCAGTCATAAAACTTTATGATAAGGGGACAGATGTCAAGATTCGAAGCAGGATAATCAATATGCTCGAAGATTTTGAATCACCGAGGGCGCTGGCCAAACTTGGGGACATTGCCCTGCATGAACCTGATTCTTCCTTACGCCGCAGGGCCGTTTATGCTATCGCAGATACCGAAGAGAAGGAAGCCATTAATATTCTAAAGAATGTCATCAAGAACGATTCAGATATCAAGGTCAGGAAAGCTGCACTTTATGCTTTAGGAGATACAGGAGATCCTTCTGTCATCCCTATCCTAAGTGAAGTCGCTGTCAGTGATAAGAATGTAACTCTGGCTAAAGCTGCCGTAAATGCTCTGGAGGATGTTGATAGTCCAGAAGTTCTCCCTGCATTAAAAAAGATACTAAAAGAAGCCGAAAGTATCGATGTTAAAAAGGCTGCTCTTTATACGCTCGAAGACATTGAAGATGCGGATGTCCTCCCAATTCTGAAGGAAGTTGCCCTGAATGAGAGCAGCCTGGAATTACGCAAGGCTGCGATATACACTATCGGAGATATTGAAAGCAGCGCAGCACTTGAGATCCTGGTGGAGGTTCTGAGATCAAGTACTGAACTCAGCCTCCAGAAAGCGGCCCTAAATGCCATTGAAGACTATGAAGGCAAGGAAGCAGAAAAAATACTTTATGATACCGCATTAAGCTCCCAGAATGAAGAACTGGCTAAGAGTGCTGTTTATGCTCTTGCTGATATTGTTGAAGATGAGAGGGATCCGGAACAACTCATAGAAATCTATAAGAAGTCAAAGTTCTTATCAGTCCGTAAGGCGGCTTTGTACAGTATCGAAGATGTAGAAGGGCCTAAAGCCATAAAGGCATTAGTAAATATATTAAAAAATGAAAAAGACCCGCAGGTTCAGACGGCTATTATCATGATACTTGGTGAGACAGAAAATGACGAGGCAGTCCCTATACTCCTTGAAACTGCTCTTAACAGTAAGAACCTTAAGGTAAGAGCTGAAGCAGTATCAGCTTTAGGGAGGATTGGAACACCAAAAGCTCGGGAAGCCCTCGTGAAGATTCTTGAGAAAAAGTAGTGAAAACAATGCGAAAATTCCTGAGAAAATATACTTAAACAATTTATCCGTCCCTTTTGATCTAGGAGGCTGTTCACCGTTCTGCCTGGGCGATAGTGATGACCCCAGAGCCCTTAATGCGTTGATAGAGATCATTCGGAACAAATAGCTCTCAGTCAATATGCTCCTTTGTATTGACAAAAAGTGAAATTGCCTATAAATTCTATTTCTGAGTTTATGGATGCTGGAAAGAAGACACAGCAAATGTGCAATCAGCGGGAAAGAGCGGACATAACTCAGCGGTAGAGTACGAGCTTCCCAAGCTCGGGGTCGCGGGTTCGAATCCCGTTGTCCGCTCTTTCTCTCAATAGGATCAGGCTTTTTAAAATAAGGAAATCAAATGAGTGAATGGAATCTTATTGTAGATAAAATACCACTTAAAGGTTCATGGAACATGGCTGTGGATGATTTCCTTTTCCAGTCACTCGGGGAAGAGCCTCAGACTTATGTTCGATTTTACGCCTGGAAAAAGCCAACAGTGTCTTTAGGCTATTCTCAAAAGATCTTTAAGGTACTTGATATTGAATATTGCCAGAAGAATGGGATTGATATCGTTAGGAGAATTACAGGGGGGAAGCTAGTTTTGCATTATAAAGAGGTAACTTATTCTATTTGTTCTTCAGATAAAGAGATATTCACTTCAACCCTGGATGATTCTTACAGGATTATCTCCGAAGCACTAATGTGTGGACTTGGGAAAATGGGGTTAAAACCTTGTCTTGCTGATGCCGCTCCCTCCTCTTATGTCAGAGGAAATCTTCCTTGTTTCTCTTATCCTGCACGAAATGAAGTTGAAATTGATAGAAAGAAAATTATTGGGAGTGCTCAGAAAAGGGAGGGATCAAAGTTTATTCAGCACGGTTCTATTCCGCTTGAAGGCAAAGAAGAGCTTTTGAAATCGGTCTCATTTTTAAAAGGGCGAGAAGAGAATATCCGTATGATCTCTGTTTCACAAGCTCTGGACAAAAGGGTGGCCTTTGACTGGGTTGTGAATTTATTAGTAGAAGGAATTTCAGAATATTTCAAGGTGCACTTGAAACCAAAAGATTTCAGTATGAAGAACAGAGAAGATATCCTTAATATTCAAAGAGAGCGATATGAAAGCAAGGATTGGCTATATAGATGACATATTGATTTTTTTAATTTTTGATGATAACATTGCGTTCATAAACAAGGGTTTTCGCTAATGAACGAAGTCGAAGAACTTTCTAAGCTTGACATTAAGAATTTACCGCCGTCCAAGAGTTTTCTTCTTGACGACTTACACCAGAATGCGTTAAAAAATCTTTATATTGAACTTGGAGCAGGCCCTGTCTTTTATCTTCTTTCACCATCTTATTCTGTCATAAATCCAAGTCCGAACGAAGTAATAAGCGATTTTATAAACAAAAAAAGTGATATTCTCAATTACATCAAAGAATATATTATCCAAAATCTTGCCAAATATTCTGTTCTTTTAGATGTAAACAGCTATTTTATTGAGCAAAATAATTTTCTTGTTTTAGCCAGGATGAGAGAAAGAGATTCGGAGGGGAGGCGATATGAGATTAAATTCTATACTCATTCTCCCCGGGAACTGATGACAAATTACAATGATAAGATTTATATCGGCAGAGATTTCATTGACCTTTTCCAATTTAAGAGAAAATATTTCGGAGTTAAAGATCTGATAACTTCATTAAAAAATCAATATGAGATTTTGCTTGATAAAGCTGAACAAAAGCTGAAAAATCCTCTCGAATATAAATCCTTTTTTCAGGAAATAAAAGAATATCTAAGTGAGCTGCGAAGCGAGGGTTTTAATATCCTTCAGTCTCTTCCACTATATATTGATTTTAAGCAAATAAAAGAAAAAGACTTGATCAGTATTAATGCTCAGTACCGTACAATTAATCATTATTTGATTGAGCTGCGTGATGAAGTAAATGAATTTGAGAATCTTCTAAGAGATAAAAAAGAAATGCACTTTGTCCGATATGTTACAAAATATAAAAAGGACCTTACAAACCTTATTTCATATTTCAATATAAAAATAAATGGTCATCTGTCAGAAAAAATATTCAGCCTGAAATATAAAAGTTAATCGTATCTAGTCTTATTCTAAAATCCTGATTGATCCGTAGCTGGTTGAAAGGAAGATCCTGGGATTTTCTTTTTCATCAGAAAATGCTTTGATTATAGAGAGGCTGTTTTCTTTATGGAACGTGGGTTCAAAAGGAAGCTCCCATTTAATATTACCGCCCTTGTTTTGGGCTTCAACAGGGTATTTTCCCTCAGAAGGCCAGTGTAATGTTATATCTGTATATGTGCCTTTAACTTCTATTGGCTGGGTAAGAGGAGAAGGCCTCAGAATTATTTTTCCGTGGGATAGAAGAATGGTTGTTTTTCCAGAAAATTTATCAAGTTCGATGTCATTATATGATGAAGAAATATTGATCTTGTCTCCGCTTATTGTGTTTCCGTAAATACCAAGACTTTTTCCATCTATTGTCAGGTTGCCATGGATATTATTCAATCTTACTTTGCTGTATCTATCAGTTATTCCAAGGTCTCCATCTATTCCATTTATTTCTATATATGAATGGTTACCTATGATTTTTGTGGGGCCTGCATTGAGTAATATAATTTTTTCATAGGAATTCTCAATTTCAACAGTACCTGATAGGTTTTGGCCGAAGACTTCATTATGGGAACCTTCAACCGTAACATCCTGTGAGAAATCTTCTAGATGAATTGTACCGTATCTATGGATAATATGGGTGTTTCCTTTGATGCTTTTTGCTGTAAGAGAAGAGTAGCTGCTTTCTATACGGCAGTCGGATTGAACATTTTCTACTTCGACATCTTCGTAACTGTTTCGAACAAAAATATTTCCATCTATTTCTGAAGCAATGACTTTTCCATGACGGTTGATGATATTAGTGTTCCCCAGTTTGTAAGTTTTAACAATTCCATACGAATTTTTTACATTGACATTCATTCCTTCTGGAATAAAAAACGTAAAGCTTGTTTTGAAATTTTTCCGCTTGAAGTCATTGCGGTTTGTCGAAATCGTCAACTCATTGGTGCCTTTATTCACTGACATCTTCAACTTGTCAGAAATTTCCTTTGCCAGTTCTTCATTTCTGCGCCAGATTTTTTTCCCGAAAACAACAGTTATCTTTACTTCCTCAGTTCCTTGTATTTCAACATCTCCATGGGCATTTATGACTTGAAGTTCAGGAGGGAAGGGGGGATCGATTTCCTGTGATTCTTCATATTCGAATTCATCACAGAAAAAGATAAAACCGTCACCACAATAAGAGTCGAAATGAATTTTTCCTGTTTGGGCATGGAAAAAGATTACCCCGGCAATGATGATGAAAATTAAAAGGATGATTTCTTTTGCTTTCATTTTTAATCCTGAATATTTTCGGGTTCTTCATTTTGTTCTTTTATTCCGTAGTAAAGCTTCCAGACTCCCCACACAATAAGTACTAATGGCCAGAGACGAGCTACTGTATCCCATATGGAAGTACCAAGATTGCTAAGAAGAATGGTAAGACCTACTAGGACTAGTATGATTCCCCATACAAGAGGGTCTGTACGTTTTTGTTTAGCCATTTTTTTCTCCTTAAGTTTTTTAACTTTCCTGTTTTTTACGTGAATAATAGTCTGCAATAAGTTTAATACCGATGACGATGACAATGAAAGGCCAGAAATCGAACACAATGTCATAGTTGATAAGGAAGTTAAAATTAGCCATGAGGAATATTCCTCCAAGGGCGATTAAAATAATTCCCCAAAAAATCGAGCCGGATTTTATAGCCACAGGAAAATCTTCTGTAATTTCTTCTTCACCATGAATGGCTCTTCGGTTAATACTTGAAGAAACATTGATGGAATCAATGATCTGGTAAAAATAAAATCCAGCAAGAAGCAGTCCTAGGAAAACAGGAGAGCCTTCGCCATTTGCAAGAAGGGTAACCAGAAGAGAAAAAGCGATAAGGTGGACCAAGGCCTTTTGAATCTGGCGGTTATAGAGAGCGCCAACACCAAAAGGAAAAAAGAACGATAGTATTCCTGCGAGTAATGGGGATTTTGGTGGTCTTTTAACGATTACTTTTTCTTCCATTTTATACCTCCAAATTTATAAAATCTTTATTCCTCTGTTTCTCCGAAAGGATTGATATCCTTAAGAGAAACAATTATATTTTCTTTATACCCACCCAGGGAATCTGAGAAAGATTCTGCCTTGGCAACCAGCCTCTCGATTTTACTGTATCCGATATGAATCTGCCGGTTTAGGGATTTGTTAATGAGATTTTTATTTGGATTGTATATGTAGCACGATATCAGAATAAGGAAAACAGAAACTGCAGCCAGGATGGGTTGGAGTGAGGGGCTCCCAAGAAAATCAAAGCTGATTTTGAATTTTCTCATTTTAACAGGCGTCTTATAAAGGCGTTCCAGCAAGTTCTTGCTTACCTCTACTTCTGGAAAATCAGCCAGAGTCATTGTTGTTTCTTTAATAGATAAAAAAAGATCCGTGCATTTCTGGCAGGATTTTAAATGTTCTTCAACTCTTTGTTTTTCTTTTAAGTTAAGCTCATCCTCTATATAAGGAGATAAAAGTTCTTCGATGTATTTACATTCCATTTTTTTCCTTCTTTTTTTCTTTGAGGATTCTTGCCAGCTGAAGCCTTCCTCTATTAACGCGTGATTTAACCGTTCCGAGAGGCAGGCTCATGATTTCTGCTATTTCTTTGTATCTTTTGCCCTGAATATCTCTGAGGATAACCGCCATTCGCATCTCTGATGAAAGGTTGTTGAATCCTTCCCAGATAAATTTTCTAGTTTCTTCCTTCAAAATGCTTTCCTCAGGACCCATGCCTTTAAACGAGGCAAGATAATATTCATTAAACTCATCGCGTGTTTTATTTTTCCATTTTGTTTTTCTGTATTGATCGATGAGGTAATTTCTTGTGAGAGAAAGAAGCCATGCGATGAAATTTTTATTAAAATCATATTTGGATAGAGAATAGTGAAGTTTTAGAAAAATTTCTTGTGTTACATCTTCAGCTTCTTCATATTTTCCAGAGAACTGATAAGCCATGTTAAAAATCTTTTTAGAATAGGTGTCAATGAGCATTCTCCAAGCTCCTTCGTTTCCTTCCAGACATTTTTCTATAATCTTTTCTAATTGCACTTACCTCACCTTTGTAGACGAGATTTTGGAGAAAAAAGTTCCATGGCAGTTTTTATGAATAATTTAGAACAAGTATATTTTATAATAATAGTGAAAACAAGTTATAACTATGTTATTTACTCATAAAAGTAAAGAAGATAAAATCAAATGTTGTAGACAAATTGCAACTATTTAAAGGAAAATAAAGTTTGGAAAAATGAGAATGGATGAACACGAACTGATAGGAAAAGTGCAAGAAGGCGATGAGATGGCTTTTACGAAAATTGTCAACATATACCAGCACAAAATAGTCAACTTTCTATGGCAATTGACAGGAGATTATCAGAAATCAGTAGAATTAGCACAGGAAACATTCATGAGAGTTTATTTTAAAGCGAACAAATATAAACCGATAGCTCCTTTATCTTCCTGGATATATACAATTGCTTCAAACTTGGCTAAAACAGAAATGAAAAAAACGCGGAGATTTCCTTCTGTATCTTTCGAGAAGGCTGAAAATAACATCAATACGAAATTAGCATATACTAGAAATCAAAAGAATTTGGATTTGATCAAGGATTTGAGAGAAGCTATAAATTCCCTTCATCCTAGATATAAAATCCCGGTTATTCTTAAGGATATAGAAGGATTTTCTCAAGAGGAAATTGCTCAAATACTGAACAAACCCATTGGGACTATAAAAGCAAGAATAAGCAGGGGAAGAAATTGTATAAAAAAGGGATTGGAAGAAAAATCGGATAAAATTAATATTTTTAAAAATGGGGAGAAGGCAAATGGAAGAATTTGACTTCATGAAAAATATAGAGAGAGTCAAAGCTCCTGATAATTTTGAGGGGAGAGTCTTGGTAGAGCTCTCTAAAAGAAAAGTAAAAAATGTCAGGACAAGGCAGCTCCGTCTTTCATTCGCAGGAGCTTTTAGTGCACTAGCGGTAATCATTGTTATAACGAGTTTATTCATCCTTCCTCATGGGGAAACCGCAAAGTTTTCAGCGCTGGAAAAAGGCCTATCTTCAGAGTCCATGATAGAAAAAGAACGTGGGAGAAGGCCATCTATTCCAATAATAGAAAAAGTGAATTATTCAGGAGAAATCCGGAATTTATCACATGAAGCCCAGACGATTTATATATTAGAGCAAGTCTCTGAAAGTACCGATGCTTCAATTAAATATTAAGGAGGTTAGTTTAAAATGAACAAAAAAAATAAAATGGCATTTTGTTTGGCCGGATTTTTAGCATTGATCTTTTTTAGTTTAAATGCAGAAGCAGGTCCGATATTAAATGATGAAAAACCGGTTAAAGATGTAGTAAAGAAAGTATATCCTTCAGTCGTAAGAGTAGAAGTCAGAAACGGGATAAGAAAGGTTGCAACCGGAGTCATTATTGACAAGGATGGGCACATAGTGACAACAGCTCTCATATCGCCTCGAGAAGAAGAAATATTTATTACTACTTCGGATGGGGAAAAAATTCAGGCAGAGTTTATGGGCATGGATTCCATGACTCACCTGGCACTAATCAAAATCAAAGGAAACAAATTAACTCCTATATCCTTAGGAAAGACGGGGGATGTCTCAACCGGCTCCTGGATAGGAGTTGTCAGTATATCGCCTGAAAATAAAGCTGCTGTCACACAGGGAATTGTGAGTTCAATTAGTAAGGATACGCTCCGTTTGAATGTTTGGGTCGTCCCGGGTACCAGCGGAAGCCCGGTTATTGATAGCAAAGGGCATATGATTGGCTTGGTTAGAGGGGTTTATTCTGACAGTGTGGTTTATGAGATTGGAAGGAAGGAAACCGGAAGCACAGGTTTTTTATTCAACAGAGAGGAAGGGCCTTCTTCTGCAATGGTAAAAGCTGTTCCTGTCCACATCGTTAAAAATGTTGTCTCTGAAATAAAGAAAAAAGGGAAAGTTGAAAGAGGGTGGATCGGTGTTTCAATTGCAGAGAATGAAGATGGAGAAGTGGAGATTGTTAGTATTGAAGATGAATCTCCAGCCGAACTGGCAAAACTAGAAAAAGGAGATATTATCTTGGAGTTTGATGGCATAAAAATAACAAGTACTGATATGCTTGCTGATGAAATCAGAAGGAGAAAGCCAGGAGATAATGTTCCAATGAAAATTGAAAGGGAAGGAAAAACTAAGGATATAAAATTAAAGTTAGGGGAATACTCAGAGAAAAATATCTTGCGGGAGTTTGAAATAAAATTTCCCNGTCTCTTTTCTCCCAAATTAACAAAGCCTATAGAACCACCTCGTATAAGAATTAAACCTGAAATATTCAAATGGAACCTGGGATCTAGAAATTACATTGGAGTTTATATAGAAGAACTCAATGAAGATCTTTCAGAATATTTCGGCTTGAAGGAAAGCAAAGGCTTACTTGTTTCAAAGGTCAGTGAAAGCAGTCCTGCAGAGAAGGCGGGGTTAAAGGTTGGAGATGTTATCTCCAAAGCAGACGGGAAGGAAGTAGAAACCCTCAATGAATTGAGTCGATTAATTCAAAGAAAGAATAAAGGAGACAAAATCAAAATTGAATTTCTGAGGGATAAAAAAAAGAAAATCATAGATGTAGAAATCGACGAGGAAGATAATAGAAATGCTCTTTTCTTCTCAAAAAATTGGGAAGATGCTTCTTATCTCTGGGAGGATTATTCAGAAAAAATTAGGGAGCAGCATGAAAAAAGCATTGAACAGTATTACGGTGAAACTCAAAAAAAAATGAAGAAATTGAAGGAAGAAATTGAAAAGAAGAAAGATATAGAAAAAGAAATACAAAAAGTAATCAAAAAGTATCGTTGCATAAGAGTTTAGACTTGCTCTTGTGTCCATTCTCAGGGGGAGGCAGGGAGAGTATGTCCCTGGCCTCCCTCTTTTATTAAGACTTCGGATTTATCACTTAGACAGCCATTTAGTCCTGAAAGTTTCATATTCATCAAGGGATAATCTTGTTTTATTAAAAAAATCTTTTGCAGCCCTCTGTCTCATTGCTTCATAAAGTATAATCCCGACCGAAACAGAAAGATTCAAACTGTGGACCATGCCAATCATTGGGATTTTAATTACATAATCTGCAAAGCCCAGGGCTTCAGAAGAGATCCCTTCTGATTCGTTGCCAAAAATTATGGCAGTTGGCTCTGTATAGTTTACTGCTTGATAAGAAATGGATTCATTGCTCAGGTGAGTGGCAGCGATCTTAAACCCTTTTTCTTTTAATAGAGATAGACATTCAGAAGTGGAAGAGTAATGATTGAAATGAAGCCATTTTTCTGCCCGGGTAGATATAGCCTCATTTATAGGGAAAGGTTTTTGACCGAGGGAAATAATTTCAAGATGCAGTATGCCGGCGGCATCGCAGGTTCTGGCAACCGCACTGGCATTATGGGTGTTTGTGACTTTTTCGAGGACAACCCTAAGGTCGGGTTGGCGCAATGACAATACTCTTTCAACCTTTTCTATTCTTTCTTTTGTTGGCATAATCTGAATATAACAAACGATCTCTCAAAACGCAAAACTCGAATGAAATAGGTTTGGGAAAAACTGGCGTCTGTAGTCTGTTAGAAAAAAAGTGTTTTGAGCATTATGACCAACCAGAAGAAAAAAAATCCGGCTAGAGCCCTAATTTCTCTGTTTTTTCGATAAAGTGTCCAGTTGAATTTATTTGGATTAACTGATTGGCATGGTTTTAAAGATGGGAAAAACAGCGGGACATTTTTTCGGAACTCTTCATATTCGCTTGGGAAATATTTGTTCATCCTGTTCTTTTCTATGTTTATCACAATAGGGTAGAAAAGGGAGAAATAAGCTGTAAAAATCGCAAATACCCACCATGAAAGAGAGCCGACAACAATGCTGATACCTATAATCAAATTCCCCAGATAAAGAGGATTTCTTGTATATCTATAAGGACCTGAGACGGTCAATTCCTTTTCCTTCTGGATATGGCCGCAGGCCCAGGTTCTTATGAGAAGACCTATTATAGTAAGTGATATGCCTCCAACAATAGAATAAACGTTTGGTTTGGAAAGAATGATAACTGGAATAATTACTATTAAGCCGCTTTTCACTCTCCACTTATAGAGTGTTTCTTCTAATTTTGAATTAAGCATTTTCCTTTAATATTTGAAGGCTTGAGAAAGCTACTTCCTCAGGAGTAATTCTTTTAAGGCATTCCAGGCTTGAACATTTTCTTTTATAACAATAACTGCAGTCTAATTCGTGAAATATTACTTTGTCACGGGGATTAAAAGGGCCATTTCTCTTGGGGTTAGTAGGTCCAAATAGACCCACAACTGGCCGTGAAAGAGCACATGCTGCCTGGAGAGCAAAAGTGTCTCCGCTGACAACTAGAGAGGCTTTTTTGATAAGCGCTATGACTTCCTTAAGGGATAAAAACGGAGATATGGATATGGCAGTTTTTTCACTAATATTTTCTGCGAGTTTTTTTTCCTTTTCATTTCCCCATAAGAGGAGGAGAAAAAGATCTTTTTGTTTCCTTTTAATTATCTGGATAAATTCAACCCATTTTTCCGGATACCACATTTTGGTTTCCCATGCAGCACCGACATTTAGGATGATTATTCTTTTTTCTTCAGCATGGCCAATTTTTTTGAGTTTCATTTTGACTGATTCTGTAATTCCATCTGGAATGGTAATAGGGAATTCATATGTCTTTTCCTGTATTCCTAGCATAGAGAGAAGCTTCATGTTTTTAGTGATAACATGAATGTTTTCAGGTATCTTGCAAAGTCTATCTGTATAAAAAAAAGAAGCGATAGGTTCTTTCAAATTTTTCCGGTGGAAACCTATTCTCTTTTGTGCTCGGGATAAAAATGTTATGAGTCCGGATTTTGCAAGGCCTTGAAAATCAAGAGCAACGTTGCAGTTTTCATGTTTAAGATGTAAGATTTCTTGCCAGAATCTCATTTGAGTTATCCGGTATCCTTTAGCTCGGATAGTAATTACTTTGTCTATTCCGGGAACAAGTTCAAGAATTTGTTTTCCGTTATTTTCCACGACCCATGAAATCCTTTTGACTGGATTTTTTTTTCGTAGAGCCGAATATGCTGGAAGAGTATGTATGATATCCCCAAGTGAACTAAGCCTTACAATCAGATAATTATTCATTGTAAAGATTCAGAGGTTTTTCTAATGCAAATTTTTGCAGCAATTTCCTTGATGAGTTCAGAAGTTGATTTAATTTTGGGTCCCCCGGCGATAATGATTTTGCCTCCATAACTTTGCACTGTCTTTTTTTCCGGCACTGTCTCCAGTGTATAATCTGAGCCTTTTGCATGAACATGAGGTTTAAGAACAAGAAGAATTTTTTCTACATTATCTTCTTCAAATATTGTGATGTAATCGACAAATGAAAAAGAACCTAATATTTCAGCACGATCTTTTTCCCTGAGTATTGGCCTCCCTTTTCCTTTAAGCTTGTGAACGGAAGCATCGCTGTTCAAAGCTACAACCAGAATATCTCCCAAATTTTTTGATTCTTTCAAATATCTTATATGTCCAACATGTATCAAGTCAAAACACCCATTGGCGAGAATGACCCGATTTCCTTTTTTTTTGTGCTCATAAATTGCCTTTCTTAATTGCGGAAGCGAATGCAGTTTTTTCAATTTTAAGAATCGATAGCTTTTTTTAATTCATTGACAGTTAGAGTGGAAGTGCCTTTTTTCATGACAACAATGCCTCCAGCATAGTTTGCAAGAAGGGCAGCATCTTTGAAAGTCGCTCCAGCAGATAGTGCGAGTGTAAAAACACTAATGACTGTATCTCCAGCACCTGTTCCATCTACTATATCAGTCGTGCCGTATATGGCAATATTAAATGGGGTTTTTCCTTTTTCGAAAAGCACCATACCTTGAGAGCCTCTTGTTATGAGAACAGCCTGGGCTTCTGCTCTGTTCAAGAGAGTCTCCCCTACATTTTTGAGAATTTGAGGGTTATCATCAATTTCAATTCTAAGGGCTTCTTCAACTTCAGGTTCATTTGGAGTTGAGACTGTTATGCCCTTGAAATTTAAAGGCCTGAAACGCGAGTCGAGTGCAATAGGGATGCTGGACTTTTTAAAGAAGGGAAGTACCTGGTAATAAATATCCTCTTTGACTGAATAATAATTATAATCGGAAATGATTAGGGCGCTCGAATTATTCTTTAAATCCTTGAGTAATTTCTGGAGTTTTTGTTTTAAGGCGCTGTTCTCTGGGACTTTTTCATCCCTGTCAATGCGGAGAATCTGCTGCTTTTTTGCGGTCTCCTCGCCGGCAAGAATTCTTGTTTTTATTGGTGTGTTAAAATCCTTTTCTTTGATCAAGTACTCTGTTGGTATTCCTTTTTGTTTCATTATATGTGCAATTTTTCTGCCTGCAGCATCATAACCTATAACCCCAACAGGGAGAGGTTCTGCTCCTAATGTTTTGAGGTTAAGGAGGGAATTTCCTGCTCCACCAAGCGAGAATTCTTCATTTTTATAAGATAGGATAAGAACAGGAGCTTCTCTAGAAATGCGGCGTGTATTTCCGTAGAGGTATTCATCCAGGATAAAATCGCCCCAGACGCAGATTTTCTTTTCGGAAAAACGGCCAACGATTTCGAGTAATTTTTTCTTTTCTTTGTTCATAGAACTTTAGTCAAAGATTTTGACAGAAATAGGTTGAAACGTCAACTTGCAATGTTAACATGAGTTGCAGCAATATTTTCAAATATTATTAATTAAAAACTGTTAATTTGGAAACTTAAGGGCAAATAATAAACAAATATCTTTATTTAAAAATTGTAATATATTTAGTATAGTAATCTTTAAGTTCTGTTGTTATAAGAGGAGAAAGAGATTGATAAAACGTTTCTTACCCATACTACTTGTTTTTATTATTCTATGTTATTTTTTTGTTCCTTATTCAAATTCTGAAGAAAAAGACAATCTTGAAGAGACCATTTATGAGAAAATGTTGGAAAAACTAATTAGCAAGTCTCTTTCAACTACTATGGAGGTTAGGGAACAGTGGGGGAATATTTCCACATCGTTAGTAGGATCCCATTTTTTTCATAATTTCAATAAAAATAGAGTAGTATTACGTGGATCTGTTTCATTAAGGATTTTTAAAGGACTTTTCATGAATGGACGCGGGAGATATGAACGAATCCGTGACCAGTTATCATTACCAATGGGAGGAGTAACGTTGGAAGAAGTATTATTAACCAGAAAAGAGCTTGCAACTGAATACGAATATTTTGTTTCATTAGGATTAAGCTATACATTTGGTTCTGTTTTTAGTAATGTTGTAAATCCACGTTTTGGAAATGGGGGAAGAAGATACTATTAAAAAAGTGGTATGCCGGAGTGGCGAAACTGGCAGACGCGCTGGACTCAAAATCCAGTTCCAGGCAACTGGAGTGTGGGTTCGACTCCCTCCTCCGGCATAATGATTCAAGTTAGCAAGTTAAAATGGAAAAAATGAATAATTTTTTGAGGGGGTTGTAATATGTCGATAACTAATTTGTCCCTGGCAAATCCTATTTCTGTTTTTTTAAATAAGCCTAATAATGATTTTAAGAGAAAGGATTTTATTAAGATAATAGAACAAAAAAGGATTGAGTGTATTACGTTTCATTACACGGCTATTGACGGAAGATTAAAAGAGCTGAAATTACCGGTGTCCAACACCGAGCATGCTGAGCGTATTCTTGCCGATGGCGAACGTGTAGACGGCTCTTCACTTTTTAAGGGGATAGTTGATGCTTTTCTATCTGATTTATATATTGTACCTGAGTATAAGACAGCGTTTCTTAATCCTTTTGATGAAGGGAGTCTGGATTTCATCTGTCGTTATATGACTAAAGATGGAAATCTTGCTCCGTTTGCTCCAGACAATATTTTGGCTAAGGCAAGAAAGTTTTTCTGTGGAAAAACAGGTCTTGATATAAAAGCTATGGGGGAGCTAGAGTTTTGCATATTATCAAAGAGGGATCAAATTAGTTATCCGGTAGGCAGCCAGAAAGCCTATCATGAATCAGCACCTTTTGTGAAAAATGGAGAAATTTTAGATAAGATGGTTCGATATATCACACGGATTACAGGTGCCGTGAAATATAGCCACAGCGAGGTAGGTTTTATTGATAACATTGAAAGCGAAATGGATGAAATAAATGGCATGCAGGCTGAGCAGCATGAATTAGAATTTATTCCTACCAATGTCCAGGAAATGGCAGATGCACTCGTATTGGCAAGATGGATAATTCGGAATGTTGCTTATAAACATGGGTGTATTGCAACATTTACTCCAAAACTAGAAGAAGGTGTAGCTGGAAATGGATTCCATTTTCACATTGAGCTTGTAAAGGATGGAAGAAATATAATGCTGGATTCAAACGGCAAGTTATCAGGTGCTGCATTTCGCCTTATTGGTGGGCTGTGTGAATATGCAGGCTCCTTGACCGCTTTTGGAAATACAGCAGCCTCGTCGTATTTGCGCCTTGTTCCTGATCAGGAAGCTCCTACGCGGATCTGCTGGAGTGATTTGAACCGGAGTGTATTGATTCGTGTCCCACTTGGTTGGGCAAATTTAAACAATCTCGCAAAAAAAATTAACCCTCAAGAAGATTCAGATGTTGTTGATACACAATGCCGCCAGACAGTTGAGTTGAGAAGTCCTGACGGGAGTGCTTATGTTCATTTGCTCATGGCAGGAATTGTAATGGCTGCAGAATGGGCTTTTGAAACAGGGCGTTCTCTGGAACTAGCTGAGAAGCTATATGTAAAGGGGGATAATTTCGAAAATAATGATATTCTTGGGTCTTTACCTTCAAGCTGTAAAGAATCAGGACAGAATCTTATTGATAGACGGAACTTATATGAAAGAGAGAACATTTTTCCAGCCAGCGTTATTGATTATTTTGCAAGATCTCTTATAAAAGAAGAAATTATACCTATAGATTTCAACCGTCCCAGCAATATTAAGAAAATTATGCATAAAGATCTACACAAACATTAATTCCTAATGATATCAGGAAGATTTAAGGTATGCTAGGTTAGAAATAACGGGGTGCTGTTTATAGTTGGTTCTAAAAAAGAATATGTAGATCTGTAGCAACTTCGACTTGCGAATAAAAACAGGTTTATATATTTTTAATGAAAAAAGTTGATTTTTAATTTAAATATAGTATAATAACAATAAGCTTTGTTAAGCTGGCTGGACAGAGCTTAAACCCTCCTTCATTATCCCCTTTTTGCTTATTTTCCCCATATCAAAACAGCCAGCACTCTATTCTTTGCTAAGTGATCCAACCTAACTCCAACCCAGCTTGCTCTAGATCAGAACCTATCTGCTCATTGATTCTTTAGCTTAGTACGTTTTATGCGTTCAAAACCAGAAATCCCAATAAATTCCAGTTTTTCTTCTGTTTCGATTTCATCGAAAAGTAGGTTCATACCAAGAGTATCACTCGAAATATGGCCTGCAATGATTACATTCAGGTTTGCTTTTTTTGCTTTTTCCAAGTGTTCTTCGCTTATATGCATGCCTACAAGAGTACTGACGTCACTATTTGCGAATTTCTCAAAAATATCTTTTGAGCCGGAAGTGCCGCCTGTCATGTCAATAAATATCTTCCCACATTTGTTGTTTTCACTGCCGTTTACAATTTTAGGCGGGACTTGGAGTTTAGCCGATTTCTTATATTCAGGTATCTTCTTTAATATATTTAATATTTCTTTTAGATTGTATGGTTTTTGTTTTTCGAATGTGTTTTTCAAGAAGTTTGTAACACAATTGTCTGCTGGTGTATGTATGTTCATCATCGGAATTCCCAAAATAGCTGCCGCGTCTACTGTTCTATTGTGATTTACAGGCATGATACGTCTTTCTATTTCACTGATTCTTTTTTCCATTAGCTGCTCTGCAACACTGATATTAATTCCGTAATTACCCAGGAGGTCTGCCTGAAGTTTCATGACATCATAAAGCTGTGCAAGAGAATATCCTTCTGGATGGTGTGCAATGATCAAATCAATTTTTTTGTCTTGATACTTGTTTAAAAGATAAGTCAGAATAACCTCTCCTGTCTCCATGTCAATTCCGACTATGGTTCTTTTGACTTCAATATTGAGATCTCCATTCAGGATTCTTGAGTCAGAATAAGGGTTAAAAAGTCTGTCTTTATCATAGAATTTTAATTCTTCATCGTTTAATTTTTTGAACTTTTCATTTTCTTCTTTAAGTATTTTTTTTATTTCCTCTTTATCTCTTAAATCATTCTTGATGCCTACCTCTATTGCTTTCCTGTATAATCTTTTAAGTTTCATTTATGCACTCCTATATTTTCCTGAATTATTCATAAAAATTGCTGATAGAATTAATATAATACCAAATAGTTTTGATCGTTCTCCAAGAAACCATCATAACTAGTTTATCCTCAATAATATCGATAATATAATTTAAATCTATTATCAGCAATTTTCACCTTTCAGGCGAGCCGATCTTAACGCATCTGCTTCGTTACAGCCCATTCGTGGTGAAGGACCACAACTTCATGCGCTGTGCCTCGCATCTGCAGCAACCTCGACTCTTGAATAATCCAGGTTAAATATTTCTTATATATTATTTTAAAATAAATAAGAAAACAAAACCAATGAAAAATGTGTTAGGTTGACCACAGACTTTTCTCTATGTTATAAGCTTATTGGATTATGGCTGAAATGTCACACAAAAACGGAGACAAGCAATGAAGAAGCTAAAACTATCGAAATATTATTGGATTCCTGTGTTTATTTTAATTATGTTGTTTTTTGCCTATTCTGCCGAGGTTTTGCAGAATGATCAAAAGATAGAGTTTGAGGGGTGTACGAGTATTATCGTTGGAAGACTAGCCTCAGTCGATGGTTCTACAATGACTTCTCATTCGTGCGACAGTGGAACAGATCGCACCTGGATAAATGTAGTACCTCACAAAAAGCATAAAAAGGGGGAGATGGCTACGGTTTATTTCCAATCAAAAAGGACAAAAGGGCCTGATCATCCGGACAGGCTTCCAAAAGGAAAAATTCCCCAGGTTCCTGAAACATATGCATATATTAATACGGCTTATCCGGTAATGAACGAATATCAACTTGCTATCGGAGAAACTACTTTTGGGGGGAAACGTGAGATGCACAGCGATATCGGGGTTATAGATTGTCCGGAACTTTATCGCTTTGTACTGGAGCGTGCCAAGACAGCCAGGGAAGCGATCAAAATTGCTGATGAATTAACTAAAAAATATGGTTATATTGACTGGGGAGAATGTTTCACTTTTGCAGACCCCAAAGAAACCTGGCAGTTTGAGGTTTTGGGGCCAGGAAAAGGGAAAAAAGGGGCGGTATGGGCAGCCCAGCGTATTCCTGATGATCAAGTGGGGGTTTCGGCGAATTCCTGCAGGATCAGAGAAATTAAACTCAAAAATAAAGATTATTTTATGGCATCGAGTAATGTGTATTCTTTGGCTGAAGAAATGGGTTGGTGGAACAAAAAAAGCGGCAAGCCCTTTGAGTTTTGCTATGTTTATGCCTCGAGAAACAGTATGGGTTCGCGCCGTCGAGAGTGGAGGGTATTGAGTTTTGTAGCTCCATCACTGAAATTGGATCCTAACTCAGAAAATTTTCCTTTTTCTGTTAAGCCAGATAAAAAAATATCTGTGAAGAATATCATAAATATTTTTAGGGATGCATATGAAGACACAGAATTTGATATGACCAAAAGCCTGACAACTGTTAACAGAAAAGGAGAGACAGTTAAAAGTCCGGTCGCATGTCCTCATATGAACAGAGAACTGATGGCACTGTTCAATATAGAAAGAGAGAGGTCTATTTGTTCATCCTATGCAACATATCTTCAAGTTACTCAATCCAGAGGATGGCTTCCTGATGCTATAGGAGGAGTTGTTTGGATAGGCTATGATAATCCTGCAACAACTCCTCATACGCCGTTTTACTGTGGAATTTCTCAAATGCCTGACTCTTATATGGTAGATGGAAGATGGGGGTTTAGACGTGATTGTGCCTGGTGGGCGTTCCGCAGAGTCAGCCAGTTGGCTAAGTTCAGATGGCAGGACATGACTAAGGATATAGCAATAGTCTGGAAAAACATCGAAGAGAAAGCCTTTACTGATCAGCTAGGAATAGAAAAAGAAGCCGAAGGGTTGTATAAAGAAAATCCTGAGAAAGCTAAAAAATTTCTAACGAAATACTGTCTTGATGTCGCAAATCAGGCAGTTAAGACATACTGGAAATTGGGTGACGACCTGTGGGCTAAATACACAAGGTATTTTTAAGAATTTTTTATTCAACCTGTTAATATCGAGGCTTTCCTGATTTTTTATCCCTAATTTATTTCTGCCTTGAAACTGAGATTCTGTCTATTTTTGATACTGCTTTTGCCCGTTTTGATAAAGGTCTCCTCCGTACATATCATTAATAACGACACATGGAAAATCTTTAACTTTGATTAGTCTTATTGCTTCGGGTCCAAGGTCAGGGTAGGCGATGACTTCAGCCTTTTCGATGGATCTGGAAATAAGTGCTCCCGTCCCACCGGATGCAGCGAGATAGACAGCTTTATATCTCCTTAAACTTTCTTTTACTTCCTTACTTCTGAATCCTTTTCCTATTGTTCCTTTGAGTCCGAGCTTGTGAAGGATAGGAGTATACGGATCCATTCTGCAGCTTGTTGTAGGGCCTGCAGACCCGATAGGTTTACCAGGTCTTGCAGGTGTCGGTCCAACATAATAAATAAACTGCCCCTTGATTTCTATCGGTAGTTTCCTGCCTTTTTCAATAAGTTCTATAAGCCTTTTGTGAGCGGAGTCTCTTCCAGTGTATAGATATCCTGAAATATAAACACGGTCTCCAGCACGAAGTTGTCCTATTACTTTGTCAGAAACTGGAGTTTTGATTAGATTTAATGTCAAATTCCTATAATTCTAGAGAGTCTACTACATTGCGGACAGCTGCTTCTGATTTTTTGATAGCTTCTTTCTCTTCTTCTTTAAGCTCGATTTCGATTATTTTTTCAATTCCGTTAGCTCCTAACTTAACCGGAACCCCGAAATAGATATTGCTGATTCCGTATTCTCCTTCGAGATAAGCTGCGCATGGGAGAATTTTTTTCTTGTCTTTAAGAATTGATTCGACCATCTCGGTTATAGCCAACGCAGGTGAATAGTAAGCGCTTCCGGTTTTCAGATATCTTACGATTTCTCCACCCCCTTTTCTTGTCCTTTCTACGATGGCGTCAATTTTTTCTTGGGAGAGAAAGTTGGTGATAGGTATACCAGAAATTGTTGTGTGTCTTACAAATGGGACCATTGTATCTCCATGCCCTCCTAGAACCAAAGCCTGAATGCTTTCCACTGAGACATCGGCTTCCATTGCAATGAAACTTCTGTAGCGAGTTGTATCCAAGATGCCTGCCATTCCAATGACTCTGTTTTTAGGAAATCCACTGACTTTAAATGCAGTGTATACCATGGCATCGAGAGGATTAGAAACAACTATAAGAATGGCATTTGGAGAGTATTTAGTAACTTTTTCAGTAACGTCTTTTACAATTTTAAAATTTGTTCCTACAAGTTCATCCCGGCTCATTCCAGGCTTTCTGGGAATTCCAGCAGTGATAACTACTATGTCAGAATTTGCTGTGTCCTCGTAGGAGTTTGTTCCTATGATTCTTGAATCATATTTTCCTACTGGCCCGCCTTCACGCATATCCAGACCTTTGCCGATGGGCATATCCTCAATAATATCAAGCAGTACGACATCAGCTAATTCTTTCTCAGTGATTTTGAATGCAGTAACTTCTCCTACATGGCCTGCTCCGACCACAGTTACTTTTTTTCTCATTATTGCAGTCCTCCTTTAATTTGCGGGATAATTTAAAAAGATTACTCTTGCCCGCACTTTTTTAATTAATATTTTAAATTATGTTATATTATTTAACCTTGTTTTGAATAATTCTCCCATTTTTCTTTCAAGTCGGGATCTTGTATAGTTTCCATGAGATAGTTTGAATATTCAGCACCAGTGACTCCTGTAGAACGTCCTGTGATGACAACTTTTTTCTCGAAATTTCCGCATATATCCAGCGCCATCTCCAATTTTCTGGCTTTTTCAGGATAGCCAATATGGTTGATGAGCATCGCGGCGGCCCTGATCATACTGCACGGGTCCGCATATATTGCTCTTCCTTCTTTAACCATTCTAGGGGCAGAACCGTGGATAGCTTCGAACATAGAATAGCGTTTTCCTATGTTAGCACTCCCTGCTGTTCCAACACCACCCTGACATTGTGCTGCCTCATCAGTGAGAATATCCCCATAAAGATTTGGAAGCACCAAGACTTTAAACTGGCTTCTGCGTTTGGGATCTATAAGCTTAGCCGTCATGATATCGATATACCAGTCATCGCATTCTATTCCAGGGTACTCTTTGGCAATCTTATACCCCATATCAAGGAACTTACCGTCGGTAGTTTTGACGACATTAGCCTTTGTTACTATGGTAACTTTGTTGATATTATTTTTTTTCGCGTGTTCAAATGCAAGACGAATAATCCTTTCTGCTCCCTGGGAAGTTATGACTTTAAAGTCAAATGCAAGGTCATCGGTAACATTTATTCCCTTACTTCCCATGATGTAGGCGCCTTCGGTGTTTTCACGGAAGAAGATCCAGTCAATTCCTTCTTTTGGAACTCTTACGGGCCTGACATTTGCGAACAGGTCTAAATAACGCCGTAATGCAACATTACAGCTTTCAAGGTTTGGCCATGGGTCTCCTTTTCTTGGAGTAGTTGTTGGGCCCTTCAGTGTAATGTGGCATTTTTTTATCTCTTCAAGAACATCATCTGGGACGGACATGTTTTGTGCTGCACGGTTTTCTATGGTCAGACCTTCAATATCGCGCAGTTCAACTTTTCCTGCTTTTATTTCTTCCTGAAGCAAGAATTCTAGGATTTTACTTGCCTCTTTAGCGATAAACGGGCCTATTCCATCACCGCCAATAATTCCAATAATTATAGGTTTTAATTGAGAAAAATCAGTCCAGTCCTGAGGTTCTTTCAGTTTCTCAACACGTTTGAGTTGTTCTTCTACGATCTGAGAGAAATGGGTCTTTGCTTTTTCGATTGTTGTATTATCCATGATTGCTCCTCCGTATAATTCCGTATAATATAGATATTAATTCGGGTAAAATAATAACTATAGAATACTATAATTTTTTACTATTAAAATCAACTAACATTTGAACTTTTTGACCTTCTATTATATATTATCCGATCATATATAAAAGGGGATAAAAGTCCCCTCATATTAATAAAATTAAGAGGGAGTGTCATAATGCAAAAATCATATTTTAAAGAAACAATTGAAGAAAGAGAGCATGGAATTCCTCCGCTGCCCCTAAACCCAAAGGAAACAGAAGAACTATGTAAGTTCTTGGAAGATCCCCAGGAAGGAGAAGAAGACTTTATTTTAGATTTATTGAAAAATAGAGTCGCTCCTGGTGTTGATCCGGCATCAAAAATCAAAGCAGAATGGCTTAAGAAAATAGCTAAAGGCGATGTCTGTTCTCCTGTATTATCAAGAAAAAAAGCAGTAAAACTGCTCGGCACTATGCTAGGCGGGTACAATGTTGATCATTTGATTTCCTTATTGAAGGATCAGGAAATTGCTCAGGAAGCGGCAGAAGCTTTAAAAAAGATCATTCTTGTTTACCAGAATTTCGATAAAATTGTTGAAATGGCAGGGACCAATAGATTTGCTAAAGATGTGCTCACATCCTGGGCAAAAGGGGAGTGGTTTCTTTCGAGACCTGAGTTTCCGGATAAATTCATACTTAAAGTCTACAAAGTGGACGGAGAAATAAATACTGATGATTTATCTCCGGCAAAATATGCATGGAGCCGCTCAGACATCCCTTTGCATGCCCTTTCCATGGGGGAAACGAGATTTCCTGATGGGATTGAAACAATAAAAAAGTTCCGTAGCGAAGGAAACCGTGTTATTTTTGTTGGCGATGTCGTAGGAACAGGTTCTTCTAGAAAGTCCGCAACAAATTCTCTGATGTGGCACATTGGAGAAGATATTCCCTTTGTCCCGAACAAAAGGAGGGAGGGAATTGTATTAGGTGGTTTGATTGCTCCAATTTTCTTTAATACAGTAGAGGACTCTGGGGGCCTGCCAATCATGTGCGATGTAAGCAGAATGAAGACAGGAGAGATCATCACAATTGATACAATATCTAAAAAAATCACGAATGAATACGGAGAAATGCTGACAAGTTTCGAATTTAAGCCTGCAACACTCAAAGATGAATACAGGGCTGGTGGGCGTCTTCTGCTTATTATTGGCCGTTCATTGACTACCAAGGCGCGAAAAGTGCTTGGTATGCTAGAGGCTGATTTTTTTACTAATATTAAAAATCCAACACCTATACATGGGCAGGGATATACTTTGGCACAGAAAATAGTTGGAAAAGCTTGCGGTGTTGAGGGAATACTTCCGGGTTCTGCCTGTGAACCAAAAATGACTACCGTAGGGTCGCAGGATACGACCGGTACTATGACAGCAGATGAACTTAAAGAATTTGCCTGCATGGAATTTCAATCAGAAATATTTTTTCAGTCTTTCTGCCATACCGCTGCTTATCCTAAACCTTCAGACGTGAAAATGCATAAATTCCTCTCAGGGTTTACTGTTGAGCGGAAGGGTGTGGCACTTAGGCCTGGTGATGGAGTCATCCATTCGTGGCTGAACCGTCTTTTGGTGCCTGATACCATGGGAACAGCTGGTGATTCCCACACACGTTTCCCCATTGGATTGAGCTTTCCTGCTGGTTCTGGACTTGTTGCATTTGCCGGGACTTTAGGTTTCATGCCGCTGGATATGCCAGAGTCTGTCCTTGTAAAGTTTAGCGGCGAAATGAAACCGGGAATTACTCTAAGGGATGTAGTAAATGCTATTCCTTATTTTGCCATAAAAAAAGGGATGTTGACGGTTGAGAAAGAGGGGAAGAAAAATATTTTTAACGGTCGTATTGTCGAAATGGAAGGTCTTCCTGATTTAACCGTCGAACAGGCGTTCGAATTGACAGATGCTACTGCAGAGCGTTCTGCTGCAGGAGGAACTATCTCTCTGAGCAGAGAGAGTGTGATCAGCTATATTAAAAGCAATATTGCTTTAATGGAGAAATTAATAGACGATGGCTATCAGTATGCACCTAGTTTAAGAAAGAGGATAGAATCCTGCCAGAGATGGCTTGAAAATCCTGTAATTCTGAGGAGAGATGAGAATGCCGAATATGTTAAGGTCCTTGAAATAAATCTCCAAGATATTACTGAGCCAATATTAGCTTGTCCAAATGATCCTGATGACGTGAAGATGCTTTCTGAGGTTGCTGGCACCAAGATTGAAGAAATATTCATTGGATCCTGCATGACTAACATAGGCCATTTCAGGGCAGCTGGGAAAATATTTGAAGGTGCAGGTTATCTTGATACGCGAGTCTGGTTAGCTCCTCCAACAAAGATGGATAGAGCCCAGTTAAAGAGAGAAGGATATTATTCGATATATTCCAGTGTTGGCGCCAGGACAGAAATCCCAGGCTGTTCTCTGTGTATGGGCAATCAAGCTAGAGTCAGGCAAAGGGCAACTATTATTTCCACATCCACAAGAAATTTCGATAACAGAATGGGAGATGAGACTCAGGTCTTTCTAGGGTCTGCCGAACTTGCTGCTGTATGTGCTCTTTATGGAAAAATTCCTACTCCTGAAGAATATTTTTCCATATTTAATAAAAAAATTACTCCAAAGAAAGATGAAATTTACAGATACCTTAAGTTTGATGAGATGAAAGATCTCTCTCTAGAATACGAAAAAGCTTGAGGTAGAGCAATGAGGGATTTTAATGATTAATTTGAACGGAAAAACAGCTTTAATAACAGGGGGATCAAGAGGAATCGGCCGCGAGACAGCCTTATTGTTTGCCAGGGCAGGATGTGATATTGCAATAAGTTATATAAGACATAAAGAAGCAGCAGAGACTCTCAGGGAAAGAGTGGAGAAAATAGGAAAGAGATGTCTTGTCTTTGAAACCGAAATATCTCGAAGAGAAGAGGTATGTTTGATGGTAAATAAAATCATAGAAAAATGGGGATGCATTGATATTTTGGTTAATAACGCTGGAATATGGACTTATGGAAAGATGGGAAATATGGATGAAGAAGTGTGGAAAGAGACGATGAGGGTTAATCTTGATGGCGTATTTTATTCCTGTAATGCAGTTGTTCCTTTTATGAAAGAGAAAAAGAAAGGTTGGATTATCAATGTTTCATCTACCGCCGGAGTAAGGGGAGAGGCATTCCATTCTCATTATGCTGCGAGTAAAGGGGCTATAATATCACTTACAAAATCTCTTGCTGCTGAACTCGCATCTTACGGGATAAGAGTAAATTGTGTTGCTCCGGGTTGGGTGGATACGGATATGTGTGCTGAAACTTTTAGAGATGTGGATTTAAAAAGAAAGGTTAAGGATAGTATTCCATTAAAAAGGATTCCTTCGCCTGAGGATATCGCAGGGCCGATCCTTTTCCTGGCTTCGGATCTGGCTCAGCATATCACTGGCGAGGTTCTAAATATAAACGGCGGTTCTGTGCTTTGTGATTAATACAAGCTTGTGAAATGCTTTAGATTTTGATAGTTTTAGATTGAAACGTAAAAAGGAGGCCAAAATGGAAGAAGAAATTGGGAAAATTACTCACTTTTTTTCTAAGATTAATGTTGGAATCCTGATACTATCAAAGGGAACATTAAAAATTGGGGATGTAATCCACATAAAAGGCCACACGACGGATTTTCACCAGAGGATAGGGTCAATGCAGATAGAATACGCTCCTGTTGATTTGATTAAAGCAGGAGTTCCGGCTGGGATTAAGGTAGAAAGTGCTGTACGAGAGAATGATTTAGTTTTTAAGGTTACAGAGGATTAGATGACCTTATCTATATGAATAAATTACTTGACATTGAATTTCTTTTAAATATGATAAGCAAGGAATAGATTGTGGCAAAGAAGTTCTTATCACTGATTATTATCCCTCACCATAAAGGAAAGTCCAAAACTATTTCTCTTTCCAAAAAAAACATCAAGATAACAGCAGCAGTTGCCGGGCTTCTATTTGTTGTCATTGTTGTATTTCTGGTTGATTACTTTTGCATGAATGGTACACGCAGCAAATACAAGCAATTATGCGAAGAGAATGCTCAACAGAAAAAGACTATTGCCGGATATGAAGAGTCAGTAAACAACCTGGAAGCTACCATTAAGAATTTTGACCAGTACCGTAAAAGGCTGAACATAATGGCAGGGCTGAAATCTGAGGAAGTTTTAAGCGGAGAACCAGGAATTGGAGGAGGAAGCAGCGAGGAAATGCCTGTTTTGAGTAATTCAGGAGATTTAGATTTTAGCCGCTTACAAAACATAAATGTAAAAGCCGAAGGCATTGGAAATAATCTTAATACACTGGTTAATTTTTTCGAAAATCAAAAGTTGGAACTGAATGCAACTCCAAGTATTAAGCCAACAAAAGGGTGGATAACTTCTTCATTTGGTATGAGAGATGACCCTTTTACAGGTAAACGAGCTTTTCACTGGGGAATTGACATTGCAACTCAATATGGGAATCCCGTTATTACGACGGCGGATGGTGTGGTATTTCAAACAAAAACCGAAAAAATCGGAGGGAAAACTATTAAAATAAACCATCCAAGAACAGGTTATACAACCGTTTACTGCCATTTGAATAAGTATTTGGTTAAGCCTGGTCAGAGAGTAAAGAGAGGGGATACTATCGGATTGGTTGGTAAAACAGGTAAAGCCACGAGTCCCCATGTTCACTATGAAGTCCGGCTAAACGGGAAACGTGTTAATCCTTGGTATTACATCCTGGACGACTAAGAGATGTTAAACTTATCACCTGGTTTTATTTTTGTCCCAAGAGAAAACGAATAAGCATTCATTTCTTTTTTATTTTCAGGTTGAAGAATTTCTATAAGGAAGGAATTTCCGTCCCCACAACAAACCTCTAGGCCTTCTTTATTTATTTTTAAGATTTCACCTGGGGAACCGGGTGAAGCTTTTTTGTCAGTGCTTTTTCCTTGCAAGATTTTAATACGTTTTTCTTCAAGGAATGTGTATGTTGACGGCCATGGATTAAATGCTTTTACCTGCCTTTCTATTGAGGCTGAATCTTTTTTCCAGTTAATTTTTCCATCCTCTTTTTTAAGAAGTGGAGCATATGTAGAAAGAGATTGGTCCTGTTTTCGAGGTTTAATTTTGTCAATTCGGGTTATGGTTTTAACTAAAAGTTCTGCGCCGATCAGTGCCAGACGGGCTTCAAGGTCCACTGCGCTTTCATAGGGAAAGATGTCAACTTCTTCCTGGGATAAAATATCTCCCTCATCCATTTTTTCGTTTATTTTGAAAATAGTTATACCAGTCTTTTTATCACCATTTAAGATAGCCCAATGTACAGGAGAAGCACCTCTGTATTTCGGAAGAAGAGAGAAATGTACATTGATAGAATCATATTTGGGGAGATAAATTATTGAGCTTGGAATGATCTGGCCGTATGCGACTACAATATTGAGGTCCGGAGAGGCGGCCTTTATTTTTTCCAGTATGATTGGGTTTTTTCGGATTTTTTCAGGCTGATAGATTGGGATATCCTGGTCAAGGGCAAATTTTTTTACTGGGGAGATGGCAAGTTTCTTCCCTCTTCCTGAAGGCCTGTCTGGCTGGGTAATTATAAGATTTATGCAATTTCCTGCATCCAGTATTTTGTTAAGAGCCGGGAGAGCTGATGTGGGGCTGCCAAAGAAAACGATTTTCATCAGGACCTGGCTTCTTCCATTGTTTTTTTTAATTTTTTCCTAATTAGGCTTTTTTTAAGGGGTGAGAGATAGTCTATGAATAACTTTCCATCCAGGTGGTCAATTTCGTGGCAGAAGATTCTAGCAAGAAGACCTTCAGCTTCTATGATTTTTTCTTCGCCTTTAAGGTCAATCCCTTTAACATGAACAGTGGAAGGTCTGATGACCTTTTCACTGATACCAGGAATGGAGAGGCAGCTTTCCTCCAAAACATTCTTTCCTTTGGGGAGGAATATTTCTGGATTCAATAGAATAATAAGATCCTTACTGTTTTCTCCTACAGAAAGGTCAACAGTTATGAGCCGTATGCCACGGTTAACTTGAGGAGCAGCAAGTCCTATTCCAGGAGCTTTGTGCATTGTGCAAACCATATATTGAGCAAAACTTACAATATCTTCATCGATATTTTGTATTTCTTTTGATTTCTGAGTGAGAATAGGATTCCCGTATAGCATGATTTGAAGAACGGACATATCTTTTTGTAGCAATTCTCTCTCCTTTTATATTCTAAAATAATATATCATTTACGTAAAGAATTGAAAACTAGTAGTTCACCCAATTTTATTCTCATTACTTACTTGGGGAGTAAAAATTTGCCTGATGTTTTTTTACTGCCTACTGGAGATTAGTATCAGGTCAGCTGCTTCTAAAACACGCAGGATTTGCCCCAGCGAGTCAAATTCAGCTTACTTTCCGGCTTCGCTCTATTCTCCTTTCAGTAGAAGAACCGTGCCCGCTCAACCTCCAAATTGTGGGAACTTAAGTTAAAAACAGTTTAAGTATTTTATAACTGTAGGTTATGAAAAATGATAAAATTAGATAAATATCTAACTGCAGGTTATAATCCTTTATACTTGATAAATTTATTTTTTTCTAAGTGCTGGAGAAATATCGATAGCCTGTCATAAAGAGGCTTTACTTTTTCTCCAAATTTGTCCTGCATGAATTTTGCAATCTCTTGGACTGTATTTGTATCGTTCAGGTTTTCCCAGATAAAGCTGCCGATAGCATCGAGTTTTACCTTGTAAAAAGGTCTTTTGAGATGAGGGATAATGTATTTCCTTGAAAAAGTACTCTTGAATTTCGGTTTTAATAGAATGACTAACCCTTCCTCATTTTTTTTCCAGTCAACACACCGGACGGGAATTAGGTCTAGAAGGTTTATTTCTTTTTCTGCCTCTATTTTTTTCTTCACAATTAGGTTGTATTTAATCTGTTGCTTTTTCGTGTTCTCCTGAATCGATCATCTTTTTATATGGGAAATATATAAGGATAAATCCAAGAATAAAAAATATTATCAATGCCAGCCAGGGATTATTCAAGGATTTTGGCATAGTGACTTTTGCTCCTTTAAGGGCTGCAGTAATGATCCCAAGAATTGCCTGACCTGCTATAAGCCCTGAAGCAAGAAGAAGGCCTATGCTTTGCAGGGTTTCTTTTCCTTTTGCTGTGGGATTTTTTTTGTTCGCTCTGCTCTCTAGGAAATATTTAATAACTCCTCCGAAGAAAAGGCATGATGTGGCACGGAATGGAAGGTACATTCCTACAGCAATGAGCATTGGAGAAGGAGACCCGATAAGGATTAGAGCTAATGCTAAAAGCATTCCAGCAATGACCAGAGGCCAGGCCATTTCACCGCCTACTATACCCTGAGCCATTGTTGCCATTAAACCAGCTTGGGGAGCAGGAAGGGCATCGCTTCCTATTCTCATTGTGTTGTGCAAAAGCTGAAGGGAGAATGTTAATGTTAATGCGGCTGCCACAACACCGATGAGTCCACCTATTTGCATGCGCCATGGTGTGCCGCCAAGGATATGCCCGACTTTCCAGTCTTGAATCATATCACCTGCAACACCCGCTACGCAGCAGACAACAGCAGCTACTCCTAGTACAGCTGCTATCCCGGATTTTCCTGTTTGTCCGAGAAGAACCATCATAAGGGCTGCAATCAGGAGAGTAGTCAGTGTCAGCCCGGAAATGGGATTGGAGGAAGAGCCAATGATACCGACTAGATAACCAGCCACAGCGGCAAAAAGGAGTCCCATGACTATCATTACAAGTGCTGAAACTAGGGAAGATCCGATATTGTGAGTAAACATGTTGTAGAGAAAAATCATGGGGATTATCATTGCAACTATTGAAATGATTATTGTTGGGAAAGGCAGGTCTTTGTCGGTTCTAGGTATTTCTGTTACGTTCTCACCTTTTGTCTTTTTAACATCTGAAATTGAACGGCCGATTCCCGTGATAAGACTCTTTCTCATTTTAAAGAGTGTATAAAATGCTCCGACAAGCATTGCTCCAACCGCTATTGGCTTGATCTGAGCATTGTAAGCTGAAATGGCCATATCAGTCCAACTTCCATTAAATTTGGAAACAATGTTTCCTAAATCTCCGCTTATAAAAAGCATGAATGGCATGAGGAAAAGCCATCCAAGAACCCCTCCAGAAAAGGTGAGGGCTGCTAATTTTGGCCCAATAATATAGCCTACACCGGTCATGGCTGCATTGGCTGCCGGTGATTCTATAAACATTCTTCCTTTTATAGATTCAGCAGATTTGTGAATTAAATTGTTTTCTGAATTTAGAAAAGAAATGCGTGATAAACCAGGGATTTTGAATACAGACCGAACGTAAGGCTTTATCACTTGCACGCCGTTTTCGCTGGTGAAAAATTCGATCAATCCACCTAAGCCCATGGCCCAAAACATATATTTTGCATTAGAGCCTGCTTTCTGGCCTGTCTTAACCATCTCTGCACAAGCTACACTTTCGGGAAAAGGAAGATCAGCGTCTTCAACGAGTGTACGTCTGATGAGGATAATTAGAAATACTCCAAGAACTCCTCCTACAAGCATGAGAAGAGAAGATTTGAAAACATCGAATTTTGTCCAAACTCCGGTCATAAGAAAAGCCGGGATAGTAAAAATTGCTCCAGCAGCCAGAGCTTCTCCAACAGCTCCTGTTGTTCGAGCCAGATTTTCCTCTAAAACAGTTCCCTTAAAAGGCTTGAGAACAGCCATTGCAATGACTGCTGCCGGAAAGGTTGCCGCTACTGTCATTCCAACAAGAAGTCCAATATAGGCATTTGCAGCACCGAGAATAATCGCCATGATTATTCCCAGGAAAATCGCCTTGAAAGAGATTTCCTTCATTGATTGTTCGGGTGAAACATAAGGTTTGAAGGATTTATCACTCATACTTACCTCCTTAGGTTGATTAACCTGATTTTTTATTGAATATATATTTCCAATGGATAAAAATCAAGGAAAAAAAGCACTAAGACTATTTAACCTGGATTATTAACGAGTCGAGGTTGCTGCAGATGCAAGGCACAGCGCATGAAGTTGTGGTCCTT
>AWNV01000033.1 GCA_000493965.1 Candidatus Aminicenans sakinawicola JGI OTU-1 | reverse complement strand
TAAGAAAATCTATGTTTGTGGTTTTGCCTTCGGAGTGGTACGAGAATAATCCACGGTCTATAATTGAAGGGTTTGCCTTGGGAAAGCCAGCTATTGGTACGAGGATTGGTGGAATTCCAGAGCTTATTAAAGACAGAGAAACAGGTTTAACCTATGAAACCGGAAATATAGAAGATTTACGGGCAAAAATCATGTATTTAATTAATAGTCCTGATAAGATTGTTGAGATGGGGAAGAATGCGAGGAGATTTGTGGAGAAAGAGTTGAATGGGGAGAAACATTATCAAAGGTTAATGGAAATATATGAACAAGCCATAGCCTAGAGCTCATAGCTCTCGGTTTATAGTTATATATATGAGGTGTTGTGAGAATGTAAAGATTACAGAGCCCGGTTTGGTAAAAACATTATTTTTACAGATCATCTTGACTGGAGCAATGAGGATATCATCTTGGCCTATAGGGACAGGCATAAGATCGAGACCTCTTTTCGATTGACAAAGGATCCTTTCCTGGTACGCTGGACACCGACGTATCACTGGACCGACAGCAAGATCCGGGTTCATGGATTTTCCTGTGTGATGGCTTTGCTTTTTCTCTCTCTGCTCCAGAAGAAAATGAAGGAAGCTGAAATATCCATGTCAATTGATAGAGCAATGGAGTCTCTGCGAGACATCCGCCTAGCTTACTGTTATTATCCAAGAAAGACGCAGCCGGTTCGAAAAATCTGCCGGCTCAGTAGCATCGAAAAAGAACTCCTAACTGCGTTGAGTCTCGAAATTCCAACAGTTAGGTAGTACATTTATAGACAATGTAACATGCTTAATTTAAACAAGTTAAGATGTGTTTTTAAAATTAATGGCGAAACTTAGGTTTTAATATGAGGATTTTGGTTAATTTTTGATGAAAAGATTGATATAAAAAACAAAGTGATTAGGCATATTGAAGAAATTAAATATAGAATATTTTGGATAATTGGTATTATTTTATCTTCAATATTATACTTTTCTGGAATTGTTGGGCTTTACATCTTTCTTCGCAAGAAAATTTTAAAGCGAAATAGGACTATTATTCTTACGTATCATAAAATTAGAGATGATGGAATAGATTCAAATATTTCTGTTTCAACAAAAAATTTTGAGAAACAAATAGTGTATATTAAAAAAAACTTTAATGTTTTCTCTTTGAATATTCTTTTAAATAATAAAGAAAAAAGGAGCAATATTGTTATAGATAATATCGCAATTACATTTGATGATGGTTACAAAGATAATTTTTTGAATGCTTATCCTATTTTGAAGCAACATCAATTACCAGCGACAATTTTTCTCATTAGTAAATTAGTAGGAGAAAGAGAAGAAATATTGAGTATAGATAACATTAAAATAATGAAAAAAAATGGAATTGATTTTGGCAGTCATACAGCAACTCATAAGGTATTAACAGAAATTGATATTAACAGCGCCGCTGATGAAATTATTAATTCAAAAGTTGAGCTAGAAAATATAATCAATGAAAAAATTCAATTTCTCGCTTATCCAAAAGGAAAGAAAAATCATTTTAACAAACAGATAAAAACTCTAGTTGAAGTATCAGGTTATAAAGGTGCTCTTGCTACAGAAAATGGTGAAATAGATGATAGAAGTGATCTCTTTGAATTAGAAAGAATTGGAATAAGAAATTGCCCATTATTTGTATTTAAGGTAAGAGTATCTGGAATATTCGAAAGCCGATTAGTTTATTCTTTAAGAAAGTTATTAAAAATGACATAAAAAATTTCCCCTTTGGGATAATTATTAATTTTGTAGCTTAATAAAGTGAAGATAATTATTTTAGGGACTCGTGGTTTTCCGAATGTACAAGGCGGAGTAGAGAAACATTGTGAGAGTTTAGCTGTTAGCGCTGTGAAGTTAGGATGCGAAGTTTTAGTCTTCACAAGAAAACCATATGTAAATAAAAATATAAAAAATTATAAAAGGGTAAAATTGGTTGCCCTTCCTGCTATAAAACACAAATCATTTGAAGCCTTCCTACATACATTTATTGGCGTTTTTGTCGCCTTGCGATATAAACCCGATATTTTACATATACAAGCTATTGGACCAGCTATCTTTTCTCCTTTGGCAAGAGTTTTGGGAATGAAAGTAGTAGTAACTTCTCATGGATCTAATTACAAGCATTTAAAGTGGGGCTGGTTTGGAAAGCTTGTTTTAAGATTAGGTGAGTTTTTGGGAATCATTTTTGCAAATAAAGTGATAGCCATTTCTGAGACTATCGCATATGAGATAAAAAGAAATTATCACATAGAAGTAACAGTTGTTCCCAATGGTGTACTTATGCCCCAAATTTCAAAATGCGACGATATTCTTAGAAGGTACGATTTAGCTAAAAATAAGTATATCCTATCTGTGGGTCGATTTGTCCCGGAAAAAGGGTTTCATGATTTAATTGAAGCTTTCAATCAATTCCCAATTACAAACTACAAACTGGTTATAGTTGGAAGAGCTGATCATCCGGATAGATACAGTTTGAATTTAGAAAAAAAAGCAAGCAAAAACAATAATATAATTTTAACAGGATTTTTAACAGGAAAGTCTCTGCAAGAATTATACAGCCATGCAGGACTTTTTGTGCTGCCTTCTTATTACGAAGGGTTACCGATAGTTTTACTTGAGGCAATGAGCTATGGATTATCCTGTATTGCAAGCAACATTCCAGCTAATAGGAACGTTGAATTACCAAGAGAGAGATTTTTTAAGGTGGGAAATGTATGGGAACTTTCGAAAAAGATTAAAGAATTTGTAGATAAACCTTTGACAGACGAAGAAAGAAGAAAGCAGTTAAACGTAATATTCGAAAGATATAATTGGGAAAGAATAGCCGAGAAAACACTTGAAGTGTATCAGAGTGTAGTCTATGGATCTTAGCCACTTCTGTATCATTTATTATTTTTATTGGAATCCTATCTTATTTTGATTTTCTTTCTATCACATTTATATGTGAAAAAAAGAAAGCGTAATTCATCCATCAATTCATATGCTTATAGTATTTTTATTAATGGAATTTACTAGAAATCTTGATAAAAGAACACTATCCGCATAGGGAGTAATACGATGTTAAAAGAGAAAGAGTCTGCGGCAAGAAAAGCAATAATATTATCTGACGCATCCATCGTGACTCTTGCTCTCTTTCTATCTTATTTCTTAAGGCAGCACTTTTATAAATTTTATAAATTAGACATCATATCTTCCACTCAAGTCATCGCTGACACTATTGGATCGATAAGCGATTATTTAGTCATGTTCATTTTTGTTGTTCTCCTATGGTGTTTTATGCTTTATATAAATGGGATGTATCGCTCTATGCGTACAAGAACACTCCTTGAGATTGTGTGGATAATACTAAAATCATCATTTTTTGCAAACCTCGCATTAGGCGCTGTTATCTTTTTATTTAAATTACAATTCGTCAGCAGGATATTCTTTGTCATTTTTATAATAGTTAGTTTAGCTTTTATGCTGTTAGAAAAAATTGTTGTTTTTTTCGTCATGCACTATGTGCGCAAGCAAGGTTATAATTACAGAAGACTTCTTATTGTCGGAACGGGCAGGCGAGCTGCCAATTTTATCAAAAAAATACAAAGCCATCCAGAGTGGGGATTAAGAATATTGGGTGCCATTGATGATGAACCTTATCGAGAGGTTGAGAAAGTGAGCAGTGTTGGAGTCATTGGTATCCTTAAAAATCTTCCTCAGATTATCCATACATATGCAATAGATGAAGTTGTATTTGTAGTTCCTAGATCAAGATTGAACCATATGGAAAATGCAATTAATGCCTGCGAAACAGAAGGCGTCAAGGCAACAATAGCTGTGGATTTATTTGATCTGAAGATAGCCAGATCACGCCAAACAGAACTTGAGGGTATTCCTCTCCTAACCTTTGAAACCACAGTAGCTAAAGAATCACATCTTTTTATAAAAAGAGCAATGGACATAGTTATATCCGGATTGGGCATAATTCTAGTGAGCCCGCTTTTTTTTGTTGTGGCAGTTATAATAAAGTTGACATCTTCAGGTCCTGTGTTATTTACACAGAAAAGAGTAGGATTAAATGGTAGAAAATTCAAATTTTATAAATTTCGCACAATGTATAAAGGGGCGGAGAAAAAATTATCAGAGCTTGAAGCTCGAAATGAAATGGGGGGACCTATTTTCAAAATGAAGAAGGATCCACGGATTACGCCAGTAGGAAAGATATTAAGAAAATTCAGCATCGATGAACTTCCGCAACTTTTTAATGTGTTTGTTGGACATATGAGTTTGATTGGGCCACGGCCTCCAATTCCAAAAGAGGTAGAACAATACAATCCCTGGCAAAGACGAAGATTATCGATGCGTCCAGGTCTAACCTGTCTATGGCAGATAAAAGGCAGGAATAAGCTAAGTTTTAACGAATGGATGAAACTGGATCTCGAATATTTGGATAACTGGTCATTAAGGCTTGATTTTGAAATAATGATGAAAACAATTCCGGTGGTTTTGTTTGGGATTGGGGCATACTAAGAAAGGATTAAGGATTAGGGGGTAAGGGATAAGGATTAGGTGGATTTATAGGGAGAGGCAAGATGAAAATGGATTATAGAGAGAAAAAGAAAGAAGTTGATTTAATGGAGTACTGGAGTGTTATCGTCAAGAGGAAATGGGTCCTTATAACTTTTGCCGGTTCTCTTATCTTTTTTGTTGGAATATTTTCTTTCCTTGTTACACCAAAATATGAGTCAACATCGACTCTGCTCATAGAAGAAGGAACTTCAAAAATCTTAAGCATTGATGAGACTTTTGGCTACCAGTCGCCGGTTTTTCGGGATTTAAGATTCTTTAATACTCAGCTTGAGCTTTTGAAAAGTAAATCTCTGGCAGAAAGAACAGCAAGGAAAATGAATCTTCTCTCGCGGCCTGAATTTGAAACATACAAAGAGCAGAAAAAGAGCTTTTTATCTTCTGTAGGAGATTTCTTAACTTTAAAATGGATTAAATCCAAGAAAGATGGAGCAAATAATAGGTCCGAATACTTGAGTCGATTAAATCCGTACTCAGAAATTGTTAAAGATTTTCAAAAAAGCATGGAAGTTAAACCTCTCCGGGATACTAAATTAGTCGAGGTAAGTTTCACTTCAACCTCTCCCATATTGGCTTCTGAGATATGCAATACTTTGGCTGATGAATTTATAGATTTTTCCATTGAAAAACGTTATGCGACAACCAGGCAGGCTTCAGTTTTTTTAAGCAATCAGATTGCCAATTTAAGAGAAGATTTGGCAGCAAAAGAAAGAGAGCTGCAAAAGTACGGCCAGGAGGAAAATCTTTTTTATTTAAGCAACACAGAGAGTGCTGTCTTAAGCAAATTTTCTGATTTGAATAAAGCTTACACCCAGGCTCAAATAGACCGGACCAAGGCTGAAGCTACATACCTCGAGCTTAAAGATTTAGATATAGATTCTATCACTCAATCTGACAATCGGGTTGTTCAACAGATCAGGTCAGATTACACAAGGATAAAAAATGAATATGAAGAAAAGAGTAAGATTTATAAATCCAGCTATCCTGAAATGATCAAGCTCAGATCGAGGCTGGACAGCATGAATGAGGAACTTCAAAAAGCAGCGGATGGTGCTGAATCAGACTATCGTGCAGCTTTAAAAAGAGAATATTCTCTTAAAAGACTGCTTGATAAGCAGAAGGCAGATGTGGCCAAGATGAATTCAAGTGCTATCCTTTATAACAGCTTAAAAATAGAGGTTGAGAACAAGCGGAACCTACTTAATTCCTTAGGGGAGAAGCAAAACGAGACCCTTGTTTCAGAAAAATTAGGGGGACTAAAGGCAGGGAATGTCAGTATAATTGATAAGGCAGAAATTCCAAAAAATCCTGTTTCCCCAAAAAAGAAGTTGAATCTTTTTCTGGCTTTTTTGATGGGTATCTTTGGAGGTGTCGGTCTTTGTTTTATTTTTGAATATTTAGATAACACTGTTAAAGGGCCAGAGGATGTAGAGAGATTGGCTGGTCTTCCTTCTCTTGGCGTTATTCCTTATTTTTCTCCGGAAGATATGAAGAAGAAAAAAAAATTCAGCCATTATTTGGGACATAGATACTCGTACGGGAAAGATATTAAAGTCAGTGAGGAAATACTGCCCAAAATAAAAGAGATTGAACTTATCAACCATCTCCACCCTAAATTTTCTATCTCTGAAGATTACAGAACTTTAAGAACCTCTCTTTTACTTTCTAATGCCGATGCTCCTCCAAAGTCCATTGCTTTTTCCAGCGCTTTACCTTCGGAAGGGAAGACTGCTACTGTAGTTAATCTGGCTGTTTCATTTTCGCAGCTTGAAGAGCATGTTCTTGTGGTTGACTCGGATTTAAGAAAGCCGCGGCTGCATCGAATATTTAAAACAAGAAATATTGGCGGATTAAGCGGGTATTTGACTGGTAAAATAGAACTTAATGATGCAATACAAAAAACATCTATCAAAAATATTTGGGTTTTGCCTAGCGGTCCTATTCCGCCTAATCCGGCGGAACTTCTAAATTCAAAGAAAATGAGAAAGATGATTGAAGAAGTTAAAAAAGCATTCGATGTTGTCCTGTTTGATACGCCACCAATACTGGCAGTGGTTGATTCTCTAATTATTTCATCCCTTGTTGATACTACTATTTTAGTTATTAACGCAGACAAGCTGACTCGTAAACCTTTTTTAAATGCTGTTAAAGAAGTGAAGCGAGCCAGGGGTAAAATAATCGGTGTTGTTTTTAATGGATTAAAAGCAAGAAAGGGAGATTATTTTTATATGGATTACTATGGATATTACCGAAATCAATATTATGGGGAAAAAGGGCAGCAAACAGAGGGGAAGTGAAGGAAATAGTTAAAAATAAGGAATGTAAAAAACGGGACGTAGTCTGTAGGAAAATCATTGAGTATGGGATTTTGGGCTTGATTGTGTTTAGTCCACTTCCGGCTGCCTCCGTTTATGAGTGGTCGATACTAGTAATTCAACTTACTGTGTTGTTTATGCTAGCTGCCTATTTCGTAATGAAGGAGAAGCCTCAGACTAATAAGCTTCTTTCCTTTTCAATGAAATGGCCAAGGATTTTATTTTTTAGTCTATTTATTTTTATTTTTATCCAGGTCATCCCTCTTCCTGAATTTTTAGTCAAAATTATTTCTCCAAGTGCTTACTCTTTTCAGAAAAATTTCTTCCCTGATTTTTTAAACACTAAATTTATGAGTCTCTCTCTCATCCCTTCTCACACGCTGAAGCAAGGGCTTGAGCTCCTCTCTTATTTTCTTCTTGGCTTTCTTATCATCAAGACAGTGACCGAGCGGCGGCAGATCATACGTATTTTTTCAGTTTTGATAGCCATGGGGGTTTTTGAGGCGTTTTATGGGATGTTCGAGTTATATAACAAGAATCCTCGTATTTTATTTTATAAAAAAATTCATTTTTTAGATTCAGTTACAGGAACTTTCGTCAATCAAAATCATCTCTCGGGTTTTCTGGAAATGATTATCCCCTTAACCATTGGATTAATCATAGCCAGGATAAATCTTTTTTCTTTGAGAGGCATGAGGTGGAGAAGAAAACTTCTTCAATTATCTGAAAAAGGGCTCTCGACCAACCTGTTCATATCTTTAAGCATAATCGTCATGGCCGTAGCAATCATATTTTCCAGGTCTCGTTCAGGAATTTTCCTCTTAATTTTTACTCTTCTTCTTTTCTTTGAATTAACAACCCTTTATCTAGGAAGAAGTGAGGAACAGAAGAAATGGATAAAGAATTTTCTTAAAGTTGTATTTTTATTTATAACTTTTATCTCACTTTATATCGGAATAGGGGCTATGGTTGAAAGATTTGCCCTGGATAAGCTCCTTCAAGAAGAGAGGCCTATTTATTGGAAAAATACTATTGGAATATTTGCAGATTATCCTCTATTTGGAACAGGGCTTGGAACTTTTCCCTCTCTTTATCCAGATATGGAGGAAGGAGGCAGACTTGTGCGCGTCGACCATGCTCATAATGACTATCTTGAATATCTTTCGGAACTCGGCCTTATAGGGATGATTTTGCTTCTCGGTGGAATTCTTTATATGATAATAAATTCCTTCCTTGTCTGGAGAGAAAGAAAACATCCTGAGATGAAGGGACTTGCCCTTGGAGGGATTATTTCGATTATCTGTATTATGCTTCACAGCATAACCGACTATAATCTCCAAATCCCGGCTAATATGCTCCTTTTTTCTGTTGTGCTTTCTCTGACTGTGACAGCAGCGTTTTATAAGAAAAGAGAGACGAAATGAACAATTTTAAGAGGATGGTTTTGATACTGGCTGTTGTTATAATTGCGGTTGTAGATATTCTCATTTATTGGGATATTCATCTGTATAATGAAGCACAAGAAGTAGAAAACAGCGAAAAAAAAATTATAATTCTTAAAAAAACAATCGACTTTTACCCTGAAAATGACCTTGTTTTTTATGAATTAGGAAGAGCTTATTTTGATTTAGGCTTTGATAATCTCAGCAACAGTGCTCAGAGCATTGAATATCTTCAAGAATCAATAAAAAACTTCAAGCAATCTTTAAAAATAAATCCTGCTTCTTACTTTTCCCACTTTAACCTTGCTCAATCGTTCCTTTATCTAAGTTATCTTTCTGCATCATTTAATACAAGCTCTCAGGATGAGTTTAAGAAGGCAGCAATTCTTGCAGGAGAAAACAGCCAGATATTTTACGAGGTGGCAAAAGTATTTCTCTCCCGGTGGCCTGAGCTTTCAGATGAAGATAAAAATTTTACATTAGATATCATGAGAAAAATCGTGAGCGGAAAAGATAAGGAAAGATTTCTCTCTCTCCTTTACTTCTGGGCAATGAATATTAAGGATTACAATGTCATTGAAATAATTCTGCCAGAAGATCCACAAATTTATAGAATTTATGCCAAGTTCCTTGGTGAGAAATCTCTTTACCTTGAACAAAGACAGAAATATCTGGCGAAAGCCGAATTTTTAGAGTTTGAGAAGGCTAAAGAAGAATTTGATTTGGGAGAGAATGAATATTTTTATTTTCGGTTGCAAGAGGCTTTTAATCATTTTAGAAGCTGTTTAGGTATACTTAAACAGTTAAAGTTTTATCACTTCTTAGCTCAAAATAGTCCGATTGACCATTCGGAGTTTAATGAACTCCAGAAATCAGCCTCATTAAATCTGGCTAAGTGTCAGATTGAAAAAGGAGAAAAGTTTGAGGAGATAGAGAAATATTTGCAGAATTATTTAAGATTAGAAAACCAACTGTCTGACTTAGGCGATTTTGAGTCTTATCTCAAAAATCGTGATTTTATTGGACAGGAACTGGAAGAAAGCTTCAGTGATCTGGATCACCTTTATTTTGAAATTTTGCTTTACTACAAGCAGGATCGATATAGAGAAATCATGAGAGCAGGACGCCTTTTAGAAAAGAGCTATGTTGTCATTCCTGAAGATAAGAAAGATACATATATGGGGATATTGAATCTTATAGGCGATTCTTATCAAAAGATTGATTACATTTATGATGCTGGCGAATTTTATCAAAGAGCCCTTAAAGTTGACCCTGATAATCTTGAATCATTAGTGAGGATTCGACGAAATTATGAAAGAATGAATGCAGATGAAAGGATTCGCGAAATTAATGAGCGAATACAGAGGACTCTTTCTCCAAGAGAGGCAGTAATCAAAGATGTTTTATTAAAAAAAGGCAGAGGCTTATCTCGAACATTGATCCTTGATGGCAGAAAAAAAGTCATAGACCTGCATTTTAATCCCGGAGTCAAAGGAATAATCCCTTTGATCACTGTCTTTTTTAATGGACGACTCATCTGGGAAGATTATTTGAAGACTGAAATTCTTTCCATTCCTGTTGAGTCTGAATTGGGAGAAAATTCTTTGCAAATAGAAGCTGTAAATAGGCCGGTCAATATTATAGGCATAGGATGGAGAGAAAGATAGATTTTGAACATAATATTTTTTCGACTTATAATTAGGATAAATTTGTCACATTAAGGAGAATAAATTGAAAAGTACATTAGTTCTTCTTCTAACAGGTCTTATTGCTTTATTTTCAATAAATTTGTTTCCTCAGCAAGAATACACAGTAGAATATAAGATAGGACCGAAGGATCTGTTGGAAATTAGCGTTTTTGGTCAGGATGAACTGAATAAGACAGTTCGCGTTTCAGAAGATGGGAAAATTACTTTTCCTTTGTTGGGAGAAGTAGAGGTTGAAGGGTTAACTAAAGTAGAGCTTGAGAAAAAATTAAGCCGGCTTCTGGAAGAAAAATATTTACATAATCCTCAGGTTACAATTTTTATTAAAGAGTATCAAAGCAAGAGAGTTTCAGTTCTTGGTGCTGTCAAAAATCCAGGGCATTACGAGATCCTTGGGCGGCAGACATTACTTCACATTATTTCTAAAGCCGGTGGCCTCACGAATGAGGCGGGAGAAGATATAATTATTATGCGGCAGCCTCAAGATGGATCGAACATTTCCTTAAAGATTTCTATAGATGGTTTGTTCTTAAAAGGAGATCCGGATTTGAACATTCCCATTCAGCCCAGTGATATTATTAATGTTCCGATCGATAAAATCGTTTATGTATATGTTTTTGGGCAGGTAAAAAATCCTGGTGCTCTGGATGTGAAAAAATCCAACATTCCCACTCTTCTTCGCGCTATTGCTCAGGCTGGTGGGTTTTCAGAAAGAGCATCCAAGGGAGGAGTAATCATTAAGAGGAAAGATGAAAGTGGAAATGAGAAAACTACAAAAGTAAATGTTAAGGATATTATCAAGGGAAAGAAGAAGGATATTCAGTTAATGGAAAATGATGTAGTCATTGTGCCGGAAACCATATTTTAAACTTTAAACCGAAAAAATGATTGACCTTCACTGTCATATTCTTCCTGGCTTAGATGACGGTGCCCAGACTCTGGAAGAGGCTTTAGAGATGGCAAGGGCAGCCAGGGAAGATGGAATCGAGAAAATTGTGGCTGCTCCTCATCTTTTCAGGAACAATTTCATTTGCAGAGATTTTGGGATAATCGAAGAGAAGCGGCAGGAGTTAAGCCGGGCTCTGAAAAAAAACAATATCGATGTGGAAATCTTCCCTGGAGCAGAAGTTCATATCTCACACAATCTGATAAAAGCCATAAAAGAACATAAGAACTTTTTGGTTCTTAATCACAGCTCTTATATGTTTGTCGAATTCCCTTCAGAGCATGTCTTTTCAGGGGTGAAGAGGCTTTTTTTTGAATTGATGAGTGAGGGAATCACTCCTATCATTGCCCATCCGGAAAGAAATTCTGTTTTTACCCAGAATCCTGGCTTGCTGTACGATTTAGTGCGGATGGGCGCTCTCTCGCAGGCAAACAGCGGAAGTTTTTCTGGCTTATATGGAAACACAGTCAAGGAAGGAGTCTATCAATTTTTAGAATTAAGATTAATACATTTTATTGCCACTGATGGCCATAATACCCGCTCCATTCTTCCGAAACTCTCAGAGGCTTTAGAGAAAGCTGCAGAAGTAGTTGGAGAAAAGGAATCATATCATCTTGTGAGGGAAAACCCCCAGGCTGTTTTAAATGATAAGGAAATTTCGTATTTTCCCGAGCCAGTTGATCCAAGAAGAAAGAAAAAATCATTTTCCATAAAAATCCCAAATTTCTTTAGAAGCAAGAAATAACCTGGATTATTCACGATTCTTTATGAATAATTCAGGATAAGTTAACAATATGACAAGTGTGATGTAATTTCAAATAGGGAGAAGGGAGATAGCTTATAATCGGATGAAGTAAGACTAAAGACAGAAGAAGATACATGAAGGCTCGGTTATAAACCGGGCCTTTTTTTTAGATTTGAATTTTGAGCTAAATTATTCTCCTATAGCGCATTTGGGGGATTCATCACAATAATGGATACCTGAGTCAAATATTGGGGCCATCAAGAGAATTAAGTCTTAAGGTATCTGCAATCAATATTGATGAATAATCAATTTTTGAATTAATGCTTGACAAGCTGGGTAGAAACTAATATATTATTTACAGCTAACGGAGGATGAAATGTTTAAAGACGTAAAAGTCAAAGGGATTCTTATCGTTTTATTTCTGTTAATTTTCTGCTCTTCAGGTTTCTTGATGAGTGAATCTGCCGGAAGAGGAAATATCATTGGATTTATTTATGGTGAAGGCGGGACCACACCTTTAGAAGGTGCAGTAGTTCAAGTCAAGAATATGTCCACTGGCATTATCTATGACAGTAGTGTTTCAGATGAATATGGAATTTTTAAAGTACAAGGTGTTGAAAGTGGAATATATATGTACGGTGTAAAAACTTCTCAGGGAGATTTTAACTCTGACAGTTTAGTGGGAGTGAAAGTAAGTGGAGATGAGACTGCAAAGATGTCGGTGTCTTTAACTCCATACGAGAAAAAAGTATATTCCGCCATGAAAGATATTTATTCTGAACAAAAAATCTCAGGGGAGTCTTTTGTAGGAAGAATTGTCGATTTTGCCACTCCGAACAGATTGGCTGATGTTTACATTGTAAAGGGAATGCTCCAGTTGAAAGATAAGATCCATACAAAAGGGGATAATACGGATTTTTATCAGAATTTGGATGATTTACGACTGGAGGGTTCTCCTGCGAAGAGATTGTTTCCAGGCCAGACAGCTACTTTGGGATTGACAAAAAATGCTGAAATCGGAGATTCGGTCTATCTGGTATGCAAGAAAAGAATGCTTCCTCTTTTTCTTACCCCTGTAGGTATTGCAGCAGTTGTCGCAGGAAGCGGTGCAGTTATATACAAATTTGGTAAGCTTCAAGGTGGGGAAACAGATTGTCAATACAAGAATGAAAAATAGCAATTCTCTTACTTCTACTGATTTTTGACAGTTACAAAGGTCTAAATCACATAACTTCTTTATTTTAAATATTCAGGCATAACATTCCTGATCTATCAATTATTATTCCAGAAAATAGCCACCAATCCTATTCATATCCGGCAATAAAATTTGTGATTGACAGTACGCGTTTAAAGTAGTACTATTACCAGTAATACTTATTACTGGAGGTCGAATCATGAGAGTAACCACAAAGGGCCAAGTCACAATCCCTCAGAATATACGCGAAAAAATGGTGATAACTCCATACACAGAAGTTGATTTTATTGAGGAAGAAGGCCGTGTATACTTAGTGAAAAGAAAAGGGGTAAAAGACGCAACCCGTAAATTTTCAAAATTGCGTGGTGTTGCAGCCGTTAAGATGACAACAGATGAAATTATGTCCTTAACGAGGAGAGACGGATGAAGGGCATTCTCGTTGACTCAAACGTCATTTTAGACATTTTCCTCGATGATCCTAATTGGGCTGATTGGTCTGAATCTTCATTGGCAAAATACAGCGTTTATACTAAGCTTTACATCAACTCAATTGTGTATACTGAAGTCTCTCTTGCCTTTAAGAGAATAGAGAAATTGGAATCGGCCCTCAATAAAGGCGGATTCCAGATGCTGGAAATTCCCAAAGAGGCTCTGTTTTTAGCTGGAAAAGCTTTTCTAAAGTATAGGAAAGGTAAAGGAGTAAAGAGGTCACCTTTACCCGATTTCTATATTGGAGCACAAGCCGCTATCTTTGACTTGGACTTGATCACACGAGATGTATCTAGATATCGCACATATTTTCCGTCAGTCAGATTGATCAGCCCGGAGTCATTATAAACTATAGGCAATAATGGAGTTTGTCCCAAAGTTCAGATAGATCAATAGAATTTGGATTAAGCCCGGAACAGAGAATCATCAATTTATTCTCCTTCTCGAATTCTAGCTAACCTGATCCCTCCAATCCACTTATAATTCAGCTTCTCCTCTTTTTTTATGTGGGGGAATGAAGTAAAATGAATAAAACTGCGGTTTGAAGTAATATAATGAAAATACTAGGGCTCCTAAGGATGAAGCACAAGGCATACAGTGTCATTCTCCTTCCACTCTTCTTTTTTATATATGTATATGGGAATCCGGATTACTCTCTCGAGGAAGCACAGAAGGTTTTGAGGCTGATTGAAAAAGTCCAGAAAGAGCAGTTAAAGCCGAATGTGAGGAAATTAAGAAAAGTTGTGGTAACCGAGAGCGAACTCAATTCTTACATTGCATTTCGCATCGAGACAGAAAAAGAAGAAGTCATGAAAGAACTCCACCTGAAATTGTTTAAAGATAACAGTATAGAAGGGAAAATATTTGTTGATTTAAGAAATCAGAAGCTTACAAAATTCCTCCGGCCTGAAATGAACCTTTATTTTAGAGGGAGAATTGAAGTTAAAGATAGCAGAGTAAGGCTTGCGATAGAAGATCTGTTTCTTGAAGACCAACCTGTTCAGCCTATGGTTCTTGATTTGATAATATTAATTGCCTCTAGAATCGATAAAACAGAAGCATCGAGCATCAATGACTGGTATGACCTTCCTTATGGAATAAAAGATGTAAAAACAGACAGGGGGGAGGCCGCATTTTACTATTGATTCAGATTTTAACCTGAATAATATGATTAGAGTAATCAGCGGAAAATATAAAGGAAAGCGGCTGAAACGTGTGCCGAGCATGTGTGTGCGCCCTATGCCGGATAAGCTTAAGGAATGTTTGTTCAATATCATTCAATCGGATGTAAGAGGAAGTATTTTCTTGGATGGGTTTGCAGGAACGGGTTCTGTTGGAATAGAAGCTTTGAGCCGCGGGGCCGATTTTGTGGTTTTCATCGACGAATATTACCCCTCAGTGAAAACGATCAAGGCAAACCTGGCGAAATGCGAAGCAGGCCATGAAGCTCGCATAATTCGAAAGGAATTTAATAGAGCAGTTATTCAGATAGCAAAAGAGGAGATGAAATTCGGCTTGATTGTTGTAGACCCGCCTTATAAGCTATTGGAAGAACGAGATCCGCTCAAGGTAATAAAAAAGAGAGAGATTCTAGAGAAGGGAGGGAAAATCATCCTCCGCCATTATTTTAAGACAAAATTCAAGACGAAATATTTTGATGTAAAGCGCAAATTAACCATCGGGGATGATACACTTGTTTTTTTTGAATAAAAAGCTTGCCTGGGCTATTTTTTTTCATTAGAATTTACCCTGAATTATTCATAAAAACTGCCGATGGTGAATAACCCATGGTAGCTTGATTTTTGGGAACTTGGATAGATATGAAGATAATAAGGTCTAAAGAAAAACTGCGTGCAAAAGAATCGCTTCTCATTGAAGAGAATGAGATATTTTCGGTTTTGACCGAAAAGAAGGGATCTTCCCTTTTCCTGGGGAAATATTCTTTAAACCAGGTTGTGGAGGTTTTAAGAAAGAAGAACTTGTTTAAGGATGCTCAAAAGAGAAAACTATGGCCTTTGGATTTCGAAATGGATTCTTCGGAGTTTCCACCTCTGCAGAGATTTCAAATTTTCTATAAAACGAAGAAGCCTGAAAACCTTATTGTGGATTTAAAGATAAGGGAAGGATCGTTCCGACCAAAGGATGAAATTGCTCTGAATTTTTCGATACCAGAATTCAGGTTTTTGATGCTGGAGTGGCTGACTCTTCAGAATCCTCTTTTAAGATTTTCGCATGGGAAAACTCCCCTTCCAGGCCAAGTGTATCCAGGCCTGAATCTTGGAAAGAAAATAATGGATATTTTTACCTACTTAGCCAGGCTAAGTAATAATGACGGGATACTGGCTTTTCCCGCCTATTTCCATAATGCTTTGTTGTTTTCTCGAAATTTCCGTTTTTTCAATCCCGAAAAAAAGGGCGAGATTTTAGCCATTAGAAAATCTTTCCCTGATGTTTCATTTAAGAAATTAGCATGGATTGTACATCTCAATTGTCTGAGAAAGGGAGATGGGAGCACTTATGAATGGAAGGCGGAAGAACAAGTTTATCCGATGAATAAAACCTTAAGAAATTACCTTGACTCAAGGGAATATAAAAAAAAAGTCATGGAAACGGAGAGAGGACAAAGTTATTTCATAGATTGGGAATGCTATCGTAAGAAGGAAAGAGAGGCGGGAGTCGTAAGCTGAAAAAAATTCAAATCATGAAGGGCAAACCGTTTTTCTTTGCGTATTTATGGGGAGGGATAATCTTTGTCTGCTGTACAGTTCCTTCAATAGGAATTGAAAAAGTGCAGAAAATTAATAAGTTTTTTACTTTGATTTTGTCCGATTATTCCATGCATTTCTTTAGTTTTGGAATTTTTGCCTTGCTTTTATGCTACGGATTTTATAAGGCAGAAAAAATTACTGTTCCCTTTTTTAAAATTATTTTATATTCGACAGGTTACGGCTTGTTTATTGAGCTTGTTCAAATTATGCTTCCTTACCGGTTCTTTGGAATTAACGATTTGGTTTCTGATTTTATGGGGGCAGTTGCAGCGCTGGTTTTGTTTAAATTAATTGTGATTAACAGGCGTGTGAGCAAAGTTTAGTTTACTCTTGGTGGAAATATCTGTTATAATTATTTGCTTGACAAGGAGTAATTGATATGAAGAAAGAGATTCATCCAGGTTATGTGGAATGTACAGTGACATGTGCATGCGGAAATACGTTCAAAACCCGGTCCACCAAAAAAGAAATCAGAGTGGAAATTTGTTCCAAGTGCCATCCGTTTTTTACAGGTAAACAGAAATTCATAGATAGTGCTGGACGCGTAGAAAAATTCAGGAAAAAATATAGTAATGTCAATAAATATAGTAATGTCAATAAATAAAAAAGATGCTTCAAAAGCTGAAAAATATAAAGGAAAAATACCGCAGCCTTACACTGTCTCTGTCTAACCCCGCTTTAGTTTCAGACTCCCAAAAGCTTAAGAAAATATCAAAAGAACGGGCTAAATTGGAGCCTATCGTTAAGAAGTATGAATACTACGGGAAGATCCAGAAAGATATTAGAGACTCTAAAGAGATATTAGACGATGCGGGTGTGGACCCGGATTTAAAAAAGCTGGCGGAAGAAGATTTAAAGGAACTGCATCAAAAAGAGGAAAAGCTTGAAAAAGAGCTTAAGATATTGCTGTTTTCTAAAGACCCTAATGATGAAAAGGATGTATTTCTTGAGATTCGAGCCGGAGCAGGGGGAGATGAGGCTTCCCTTTTTGCTCATGATCTATTCCGTATGTATTCCCGCCTTGCAGAAAAGAAGGGGTGGAAATCGGAAGTTATGAGCACAAGCCCTTCTCCTGTCGGTGGTTTTAAAGAAATTATTGTCAATATCCGTGGGGATAGTGTTTATTCGCATCTGAAGTTTGAAAGCGGTGTTCACCGGGTTCAGCGCGTTCCAAAAACTGAGGCCAGTGGTCGAATCCATACATCCACAGTGACGGTTGCTGTACTTCCGGAAGCTGATGAGGTTGATGTTCTACTGGACCCTAAGGATTTAAGGATAGAAGCTTTCGGGGCTTCGGGTCCTGGAGGGCAGAATGTTAACCGCAATTATACTGCCATTCGTGTCACTCATAAGCCCAGTGGGATTACAGCTTCATGTCAAGATGAGAAATCCCAGCACCGGAATAAAAAAAAAGCTCTGCGGATTTTGCGGTCGAGATTGATGGACAAAGCCATTACTGAACAGCAGAAACAGATTTCTCAAGACAGGAAATCTCAGGTAGGAGCAGGGGACAGAAGCGAGAAGATAAGAACATATAATTTCCCCCAGTCAAGGGTTACAGATCACCGATTGAATTTAACTCTCCACAAATTAGAAAATATACTTGATGGAAATATAGATGAGGTCATTGATGCATTAACGGTTCATCTTCAGACTCAGATTATGGCGGATAAGGCCAAACCCTCGTCATAAATAGAACTTCAATTGAGCAAAATTCAGCAATTGTATGTCAATGGGAAGTCTCTTCTAAAAGACATTGACCAGCCTGCTCTTGAAGCTAAGATTTTGCTTTTAAAGGCCGCATCGATTTCAGAAGAAGAATTTTATGCAGGTTCAGATAGAAGACTATCCGCAGCACAGAAGAAGTTATACTATCGATTAATTTCCTCCCGCCTTGATGGATTCCCCCTGGCATATTTGATAGGGGAAAAGGAATTCTGGTCTATCCCGTTTAGGGTTTTCCAGGGGGTTTTGATCCCAAGACCAGAAACAGAATTGGTGGTGGATAGTGTTATTAAGGTTTCATCGAGGAGAGAAGAAATTATAGTGGATATAGGCACGGGATGCGGAAATATTGCGGTATCTTTGGCAAAAGAGCTTCCTCTGGCGCGGATAATTGCAAGCGATATTTCACGTAAAGCCCTGAAAAATGCGCGGTTGAATGCAGCCGTTCAAGAAATTTCAAAAATAACCTTTGTCTACGGAAATTTGTTTGCTCCTTTAAAAAAATTAAATTTGAAAGGTAAATGCGGCTTTATCGTTTCAAATCCTCCTTATGTTTCTAGCATAGAGTGGGGAACTCTCCAGGAGGAGATTATAAAACATGAGCCCAGGAAGGCCCTTGTGGCCGGAAAAACTGGACTGGAAGTTATAAGAAAATTGATGAAAGGATCTCCAGCATATTTAAAGTCTGGTGGATATCTTATTTTTGAAATCGGTCATGGGCAGAAGGATAAAATAATGGAAATGTTTGGGTCCGGCTGGAGAGATGTGAAATGTTTTAAAGATCTTCAGGGGATTCCACGAGTCATCTCTGCCACTATTGCATAGTATGGAGCATGTCTTCGAAGGAGGGTATGATCCTTGTTGTTTCAAAACGGATTTTTTTCCATTTATCTGAACTTAAAGAGCAAAATGCTTCGACCACTTGAGGATCAAATTGTGTATTCGCATTTTCCTGGATTTCTTTTTTTGCAGTCTTGAAATCTCTCTCTTTACTGTATGGACGGTGAGAGGTGATGGCATCAAGAGCGTCAGCCAGGGCAAATATCCTGGCTTCTATAGGTATTTTGTCTTTCTTCAATTGTTTTGGATAACCTGTGCCGTCATATCTTTCGTGATGATACAGTATGATATTTCCGACTTCTTTTAAGAGTTTTATCTCTTTGATCAATCCGAAGCCTAAGGACGGATGAAGCCTTATTTTTTCCCATTCTTTGGCTGAAAGAGAACCCGGTTTTTTGAGGATAGAGTCAGGGATTGCGATTTTTCCCACATCATGAAGAAGTGCTCCTTTTCTTATATTGTCAAGGATATCCTTGTCTTTTATCCCCAGGATCTGGGAAAGAATCTGGCTGTATTTTGCTACAGCCTGGGAGTGGCCAAATGTTTCCACATCCCTCAGGTCCAGAGCTGTCATCAGATTTTCAATAGTCGTGTCATAGATATCTTCAAGCTCCAGAGCTTTTCTTATATTTTTTTGCTGCTGTAACCTTAAGTTGCCTAGTTTTTGCAAGTATAATTTATTTTTTTTAATTAATTCTCTTTTATCAAGCCCGTTTTTTACAGCAGAAAAGATTCCTGCCGCATTATGGGGCGGGGCAATATGGTCAATAATACCTTTTTGCAGGAGGGATATTGCCATATCCTGTTCCTCGATTTTAGAAAGGAGAACTATAGATAATTCTGGGTTGATAGACTTTATGCTGCGGAGGAAGTTTAAAGCATTACCGTAAGAAGGACTGAGGCAAATCATTGCCATGGAGATATTAGTCGAATTGGAAAGTTGATTGGAGGTTTCGGAGAGAGATGACGCCTCTTTAATGGATACATCCAGACTGTTCAAGATCTGTGAGAGGAAAGCTCTGTTTTTTCTCTTTTCATCTATGATCAAGATTTCTTCTTGATTGTTCATTGATTTTCTCCCTTACTCGGCAACCTGTCGGGTGAAATAGGATTATAAAGCATTCGACGAATTTCATTCATTCGCTATTCTTTATACATTAATGAGTTATTTTTATCAATTTTAATTTGAGGTTAGAAGACATCACCTTTATAGGTGAGAGAATAAAGATAAAATTACCCTGATAATTCGTCTCTAAAGGCTATTGAATTAGAAATGTTTCTCTGCCAGTATAGATAGCATAAAATTGCTTTTTTGTGAGGAAGTATCATCTTGACAGAATTTTTTATGAGTAATAACATATGTCCAAGAGCTTAAGGAGATCAAAATGAAAAAAGATAATGATTTTGTGAAACAATCTGCGTCTATTATTGAAGAGATCGAGAATCAATTAAAGGCAGTTCTTTCCCAGAAAAAAGAGAAAGTAGAAAAAGAACTTGAGGAAAAAATCAGGCTGGAAAAAGACGAAGCTGAAAAGAAAATAACTCAGATCGAAGAGGACATAGAAGAAGAAAAAGAATCTTTAACAAGTTACAAATCGATTCTTAGTGAGTTTGAAAGTGAAAAAGAGGATATAAAAAGACAGATAAAAGAACATCTTGATAGAGCGATTCAGTTTCAAACTGAGATTGAGGTTATTACAGGAAAATCTCTCGAAGAATTGAGGAATGTAAGCGAGTTGAACAAGAAGCTTGAGGAAATCAATCAAGAAGTTACCGGAAAAGTAACTTCACTGAAAGTTCAGCTCGAAGAGAAATACGGAATTGTAGCCGATATTCCTGAAAATGATGGCGGCAAAGAAGTAAGTTTTAACTTAAAAAATGAACTCTCAAAGCTTAATAAAATAAAAGAACTTCTTACGGCAGCCGAGCCTTTAGAAGAAGAAATCAAAGAGGTTGAGCATGAAGAGGAACCGGAAGTAAAACCAGAAGTTGGTCCGGATTTCGAAGCAGAAGGAGAAGAACCGGAACAAGGCTTAGAACAGGAGACGGAAGTAGAAGCAGTAACCGAAACTGAAGAAACTATAGAAACAAAGATGGAAGAAGAGAAAGAAGGAAAGAGATATCTTCCTGGAGAGCCGCGTCCAGATGAAGATACCGGAGAAGAAGACATTTCCCATGAGACAGAAGAAGAATTTAAGCCTGAGGAAACATTTCAAGATACTTATGAAGTCTTAGAGAAATACCGCAAGGTTGAAAATATAGAGAATGATGGTGAAATTAACTATTTTGAGAATAATAATAAGATGATCCTGGACACAGAGGTTCTTATTTCTGTCATAACTGATAGTATAGATAAGGCCAAAAAGCTCTACATAGAACTTTCTGAGACTGAGTCTCCCAAAGATCAGTTTTTTATTAAACAGGAGATCATACGGAATCAAGATGAACTCCGGAAGTTTATGTTGGGCAATATAAGGATGTGTGAGAAAGATAACTGTTCACTGCCGAGGTATACAGTGGGTATTTTAAATGAAAATGTTCTTAAAGATATTCTTGAAAAGGTAAGCATGGAAAATTGGAGTAATGAAGATGATTTTATTTCTTTTGAGAATGAGATAAAAGAATTGAAAGATAACTATTATGAGTGTATAACTCCTCCTGCCAAATATTTGGAATCAATAATTGAAGAATTGGAGATTAAATAGAAAAAGAGAGCCTATTGTAAGATAGATGATCCTTTTGTGTTGATAGAATTAAAATAATCCTCAAATATTATCCTGTCCTTTAGAGGCAATTCCCTGAATTTTAAACCTGAATGGTAATAAGGAAGGCTTGTATTTAATTTTTCAGAATAGACTACATCTCCTTTGCACTGGCAGGCTTTATTTCCAAGGATAATGATTATCTCATATGATTTATCCTGGGGGAGCTTCGATTCACTGCTGATTTTTGCCCCACTAAGGCTCAAATTTATTGTCTTTGTTACTGATTGAGATCTGTCATTTTTGTAAATAAGAACAGTTGAAGTGTAGTACCTTTTGAACGTTCTTCTTTCCTGAGCATAAATTTCTTTGTATGGCATGACAATATCTTGTCTTCCTAGTTCGTCAATTTTTTCTTTACAATATACAGAGATTCTGTTTTTGTCATTTGGAATTTTTTTCTTATCTTTGATGCCTAATTGCAATGCTCTTTTACCTTTTGCTTCTGCAAGGGCCATGTCTGCTTCGTTAACTATCTTTTTCAGGCTATTTTTTGTGATTGAATCCAAAGATGTGAACTTATCTTTTGAGAAGTTAGTAATGCCAAAGCTTATTGTCAGATTGTTCCTTGGCTGGAATTCCTGATGTTCAAAATAATGTTCTTCTACGTTTTTTCTAATTCTTTCGGTAAAGATAAAAGCTTCTTCTTTGCTTTTTATGGAGGAGAGAAAAAACACGAATTCTTCTCCGCCATAGCGGCACAGAAAATCTTCTTCTCTTATAGAGGATTTTAGGATGGAAGCCAATTCTCTGAGGAGCTTATTGCCGGCTTCATGGCCGTTTCTGTCGTTATAGTTTTTAAACCAGTCTACATCACCCATAACAAGGGAGTAAAATGATTGTTCCTGATATCTTTTTTTCTCCAATTTTAACTTATGAATTATTTTATTAAAAAAGGGATCAGGTCGGAGCAGGCCGGTCAGGGCATCATACTGAATCAGGTTAAGCTTTGTGATAGCTATGGAAATATGTTCAGAAAGCCTTCGCATTACTTGCTGGTCTTCTTTTGAGAATCCTCTTTTTTTTAAATTTCTGTTTTTATTTTTGTTATATACTTCCAGAATACCTATTATTTTACTGTCATGCATGATTGGGACAGAAAGAATGTTTTCCAGGGGGAATTTTAGTTGTTCGATATATCTTCTGGATAGCCTATTATCGAAGATAGGGTCAGAAGAATTGATTTCGTGGCCGTCATTGGCAACGGATGCAGCAAAATCCTGAGAATCAATAAGAACGATATGTTTTGAAAAGTCTGGGTAAGATAAAATAGAATCATCCCATACCAGAGGCTTTATGTATTTTCCAAGTGTTTCATTTTCGTCAAGGATGTAGATAGAAATACCTTGGGCCTGGACGATTTCTTTTATGTCGTCCACGATATCCAATAAACTTGTCACATCGTTAGCTCTGTAGAGCTTTTTGAGGATATGCTCAATTTTCAGTTTTTCCTTTTTGAAAGAAAAATATTTAGCCTCAACCTCAATGCGTTTTTCCAGTTCTTTGACGATTGAATCCTGGATAACATTTTTGATTTCTTTTATCTCTAGAAAAGCTTCTTTCATATCTATGTCATTTTGCATAACACAATTCCGCAAGTTTTCAACTTGCATTTTCAATTTGGAATGTTCAACTGCTCTTTCGAGTGTTCGCAGAAGGCCGTTGTTATCTTTTTCCTCAGATGGAAAAACATGAGTATCTAGGTGGTAAGCTTGAGGCCATTCACTGCTGATTTCATTTAGATTTTTTTCCTCTTTTCCTATGATAAGGATGCTTGTTGTTTTTTTTAGTAATCCTTTGAGTGAGGAATAATGTGCCATCGAATCTTTAACAATGATGACATTAATATTATTTGATTCAAGAAAGGAAATGGCTTTTTCCAATGTGGAGGCTGAATAAGCATAACCAACTTTACTGAATAGATTATATAGATACTCTCTTTCTTCTTGATTATTATTCAGTATCAGTAAGTTTTTGGTGTAATTAATTTTCTCCATACCTCTGTGATTTAATAAAGACAAGTACGCTTTATTCTTCAATGACCTTAAACCTTGGCTATATAATTAATTTTTCTTCTATAGAAAAATGAATTTTGTTCCTCTTACATTCCAACTAATTTTACATATTTTTTCTCATGGTAGTCAACCCTTTTTTTTAAATATACGTAGATCATTTTATCAAGGATATTTAGCCTGGATTATTCTTGAAATAAGCATTAACGCGGCGGATAGTTTTTTCTCTGCCTAAAAGCTCTACTACATCGAAAATACCAGGGCTGACTGACATTCCTAGAATAAGCATTCTTAAAGCATGTATAAAAAATGCCGCTTTTAGTCCTTCTTTCTCTGCTCTTTTACGCAAAGCATGTTCTATGTTTTCTGCGGTAAAAGTTTGCATTTCTTTAAAATCTCGCATTAATTTTTGCATGAGTTCTTCCAGTCTTTTGTCGTTTAAGTATTTTTCAACACCGGAAGGACCATATTCAAAGTCATCTGAAAGAAAAGGCCTTCCTCTTACCGCAAATTCTTTGATTTTTCTGCTTCTCTCCTTTAGCAGGTTCAGGAGCCTGAAAAACCATTCTTTTTGCTCTTTTGCATATTTATCCTGCCAGAGATTTGCATTTTTCAATTCAGTTTTTACATAAGGAAAGAGCTCATCGGCTGTCATTGCGGAGATTAACTGGCCGTTAAGCCAGTCGAGTTTAGACAGGTCGAATACAGGATTGCCTTTGGCACGTTTTTCAAGAGAAAATCTGTTTACCATCTCATCTAAAGAATAAATCCTTTCTTCACCAGGTGACCAGCTCATCTGGGCTAAAAAATTCAAAATGGCAAGGGACAGATAACCATCCTCTTTGAATTGAAGGACAGAACTCACGCCGTGCCTTTTACTCAGTTTCTTTTTGTCCTTGCCGAGAATAAGAGATTGATGGGCAAATTCAGGCGGTTCAACACCAAATGCCTGATAAAGCAAGATCTGTTTAGGCGTGTTAGAAATATGGTCATCACCCCGGATGATATGCGTTATTTTTTGCTCTATATCATCTACAACAACAGAGAGATGGTAGGTAGGGAGGCCATCGCTTCGTAACAAGACGAAATGCTCGATGTTTTCGTTCTGTACACAGATGTGTCCGTGAATTAAATCGTTATAATTTATTTCACCCTCAGGGACCAGAAATCTGATAGCCCTAGGCTTTTTGTGCAGTTCAAAACACCTTTTCTCCTCGGGTGAGATCCTTAAACAACGGCGGTCCTGAATCCAGTTTTTTCCTGAATCCAGGGCTTCTTTTTTTCTTTTCTGAATTTCCTCGGGCAGGCAGTAGCAGTAATAAGCCTTTCCCTTCCGGACAAGCTCTTCTGCTTTATTCCTGTAAATCTCTATTCTTTTTGACTGAAAGATTGGTCCTTCATCCCAGTCAAGTCCCAGCCATGTCAGTGCCTGGATTATTCCCCTGCTCATCTTGTCTGAGGATCTGGCTGTATCTGTATCTTCAATACGAAGTATAAACTTTCCTTTATGATGACGTACAAACAGCCAGTTAATAAGGCATGTGCGTGCTGCACCTATGTGCAGATATCCAGTTGGGCTTGGAGCAAATCTGACATGTACCATTTTCATCATAAATATATCATATGCAGTTGGCAATATCCATTTTCCTGGATTATTCATAAAAATTGCTTCATGCGCTGTGCCTTGCATCTGCGGCAAGCTTGACTCGTGAATAACCCAGGACTTCCTGAATTATTCATAAAGAATGCCGATACCATTATTTAACATTGATGAAATCTGCATGTCACAAAGTGTGACATCCAAATATGGGGAGACGGCATAAAGTGTGACATTTTTTTCTTATTTTGATTGTTTTCCTCTATAGATTGTATTTTATATCTTTTTTATATTCAACATGTTAGACGAATATTATTATAAATTATTTATGGCATAAATATTGCTATATATCTTAAGTGAAAGGAGGTTAAACAAATGAGTAAAATTAATGGAAACAAAATTATTGTTGGAGCTTTGCTTTTGTTAGCTTTGCTCCAGGTCACGGCTCCGTTCATGCAGGCTAAAAATGTTTGTATGGGTGGATTGGTTAAATGTGAAGCTGATGCTTTGATTGTTGGGGCATTTGGGGGACTTGAAGTATTCGGTATGTATGCTGCCGCATGTATGGTGGGATATACCTGGTGTATTAAGTATTATCTTATGAGATAAATTTAAAAAGGAGGGAAAAAATGAGAAAAAAATGCAAAAATCTAAATAAGCTGCTTATTTTAGTGGTATTATTTGCCGTGATTTTGAGTTTAAATGCTTCGTTTGTTGAAGCAGGGGGTTGTGAGAATGCTTTTATGAGATGTGTTGATGATCCTATTTCACATATTTCTATGGTTGGGGGAGTGGTCTGTATAATAGGTTATGTTTTTTGTAAGAAGTATATTGAAAGATGATGAAGTCTGTGAAATGAGAAAGTAAAAGTTTCTCTGTCGTCTTATAGATTACGGGTGGATAAAAATGAGAAAAAGAAAGATTTGTATGGGAGTTTTGTTTTTAGCTGTGCTGTTTTGTTCCAGGCTTCAGTTCATATTAGCAGAAGAAGTGCGGCAAGTATCGCTTGAAGAAGTCCTTTCTATCGGAAATCTTGATGACAATATTTTATTCCAGTGGGCTGGTGTTGCAGTGGATTCGCAGAATTATATTTATGTGACCGATGCAATGGATTACTGCCTTAAAAAATTTGATTGTCAGGGGAACTTACAGAAAAAAATCGGGCGGAAAGGTCAGGGGCCTGGGGAGTTTTTAGCCCCCAGGCTTCTTGACTGTTCCAGGGCCTATATCTATGTGACTGACCAGTATGTTCCCGGGTTTCAAGTATTTAATAAGGATCTGAAATTTCAACACCGCATTCCTTTAAGGATGTTCATAAATGATTTTAAAGTAATTTCTGATAGTGAGATCGCTGTGACTGCAGTAACTTCAGATCAGACCTGCAGTATCCTGGTACTAAACACAAAGGGAGAGGTCATCCGGAAATTTCATTATTCAGAAAAGAAATCTTCACTTATGATGAATTGGATAGATTTTGATTTTGATTCCAGGAAGAATCTATATATTGCTTATAACTTTCAGGATAAGATAGTTAAATTTGACCCACAGGGAAAAAAACTGTGGTCCCACAGTCTTATGAAGATGAAACATGTAAAAAAGAAAAAAGTCGGTTCATTTGTTGTTCCCTGTGAGATTGTATACAAGGACATTGCTGTCGATAGTACCGGGAAAGTGTATGTTCTTAGTGGGGAGTTTTCGAAAAATCCCAGCAGGGATGTGTATGTTCTCGATCCTGAGGGAAAACAGAAAGCATTATTAACCCTTCCCGAAGGAAGCCACTGTATTTATATTGACGGCAGTGATTTTCTTTATTCCAGGGCCGGTGATGGAATCACATTGAAGAAGTACAGGATTGTAGACAGTGAGAGGCAAGCTGAAAGTATGAATAAATAAGCTAAAACAGCAAAGCACAAGCATGTCAGATTGGCAGAGTGGAACGCATATGAAACAGAAATACCGGGGGAAAAAACTTTTTTTATTTTTTCTTATTATGGGTCTGTCTCTCTTTTATGGTGACTTCTATGGTAACAGCCTTCAAATTGAGCAGGCTCAATTGATTATTATAATTGATTTTAACGATTTTATGTGTTTTAGCTGTCTTGATTCCTTTGTTGAGTTTTGTCAATTACTGCCTCTTCATTCTAAAGACGGGAAAGTATGTGGAGTGCTGGTTGTTAATGATGCAGATGAGACAGACCTTTCTTTTAAAATTGTCGAGAAAAAATTGCGTGGCTTTATTAGTGCTAACAATATTAAATTTCCTGTTTTAATTGATTATTTGCATATTTTTAATCCTTTTGCTGAGGATGGGACAGTAATTATTCTTTTTAATCACCGGGAAAAATGTATAAAGAAATATTTATTTCCATTGAAGAGAGAGCAAAAAGCAGATATCCTCAGTGCATTAAAAGATTAACTGAAAGAACTTCCACCAAATTTATCTCATTTCCTTCATGCTGGATTATTGGAGCTGTTGATTGACTGAAATTTGAAAAACAGAAAGCTTTGGGCTATATTGGAGAAGTTCAAAGAAGATTAAATTTTGGTTTAAATCGACAGGACAAACTGAATAAAACAAATAGACTGAATACAGGGTGCGCCTGTAGCTCAGGGGATAGAGCGACGGACTCCGGATCCGTAGGTCGCAGGTTCGAATCCTGCTAGGCGCGCCACAATCTATCACATTCCATTTATAAATACAGGCCAAGTTTATTCCCTATTTTTTACAGTGGTAGGGCATACCAGGGAGCAAAAAGCAATAATACTAAGTTATCTATAATGTTATCAGTTAGTTGAATCGGTTCGACCCCAAATAAATAACAATTGATATCGCTTCATGTTTATGTTATTTCTACTATTTATGATATTTTCGCTGGGATATTGAGATGAAAAAGACCGTACTTTTTTTTATGTTGTTTCTCCTGGTGAATTTTTTCTCCTACGGCCAGTTGAAAACGAAAGAAACTTCCGCTAGAAAAATTGACAAACCAGTAATTGTAGATGGATTTTTGAGTGAACCTTCGTGGAAAAAAGCTCCTCAAGCAGGAGACTTTATTCAATTTCAACCGGAAAGAGGCAGCCCTGCTTCTCTCAATACGGAAGTTAAGATTCTATACGATGATAACTTTGTTTATTTTGGTTTTCTATGCTATGACCCTGAACCTGATAAAATAGCAGCAAGCATAACCAAAAGAGATGCAGAGTTAAAAAGTGATGATGCTGTTTTGGTTTATCTTGATACATTTCATGACAGAAGAACTTGCTATTTTTTTATAACTAATCTCCTGGGAACTCAGCTCGATGGCCGGATAACTGACAATGGAAAGACAAGACAAACAACGTGGGATGGAATATGGAAATCCGCAGGTCAAAAAACTGATTTTGGATGGAGCGTGGAAATTGCTATTGATTTAAGTTGTTTAAAGTATGAACCTGGGGAAGAAAAGGCATGGGGTCTTAATTTTGGCAGACCTATTCCTCGAAGGCTTGAAAGAAGTTTTTGGGTAGGCCCACTGGAATCTCCTTTAAAAGTTTCACAGTATGGTGTATTAAATGGTCTTGAGCTTGTGAAATCCGAGAAGAAATATTCCATAATTCCCCATATTATTTCGAAGCTTGAAGAGGGCAAAAAATCAGAATTAGAAGGTGGTGTAGATGTACGTTATGCTTTTTCTCAAATGGTTTCAGGAAATCTAACAATCAACCCGGATTTTGCAACCGTAGAGGCAGACCAGGAGAAGATCAATTTAAGTCGTTTTGAGCTTGACCTTCCAGAAAAGAGGAATTTCTTTCTGGAAGGTTCTGAAATGTACGGGCAGCGCATCAAGTTGTTTTACTCGAGAAGAATTTCGGATATTTATGGTGGTCTCAAAGTTTATGAAAAATCCGGTGGATTTGAATTTTCCGGGTTAAGTGCTCAAACGAAAAAAGATGAGACTCTTGGAGAGGATTCGGCGAATTTTAGTGTCTTCCGTCTCAAAAAAGATGTCATGAAGTCGTCAAATATTGGATTTCTGTTGGCCAATAAACTGACAGGCAGTAAAAATAGAGGAACAGCCGGGTTTGACACATCGCTGTACTTCACGGATACTTTTAAATTTACAGGGCAGTTGGCTTTAAGTTATGGAGACTATAATGAGCGTAATATTGCTTTCTTCCTGCGGCCGAGCTATGATTCGTCAACATTTCATATCCATATTCGTTATGGACAGTTAGGAGAGAATTTTGCAGATAATGCCAATGAAGTTGGATTTGTAAAGGATGATAACCGTAGGGAACTGGATTCAGCCATAATAAAAACTTTCTGGGTTAAAAAATGGGGTTTTGAGCGAATTGAATATAATTCAAATTATAACATTTACTGGGGAATGGACAGGACTTTACGGAGCTGGCAGGTGGATGAAGGGCTGGAATTTGATTTTAAGAATAAGTTTTCAATCGAGTTAAATCACACTCAGGAATACAAGCTTTTTGAAAAGGAGTTCAGGAATCATTGTACCGATTTTGAACTCGGTTATAATACAAGGGAGTGGCAGTCTGCGGAAGTTTCATACAGTTTTGGGCATAATTTCGATTTGGATTTCAGTCTTGTCACTGGAAGAATTAATTATAAATTAACTCAGGATTTTTCTCTTTCATATGATTTGACACGTCTGAATTTCGAGCCGGATCCTGAGAACGAAAGTACGTGGATTCATATTGTCCGGGCGACAAATTATTTCACGAAAGACCTCTTCATAAAATTGTTTTATCAGTTGAATTCTTCCATAGATAAAAGCAATATTCAGATTCTGTTTGTTTATCGTTTCCAGCCTCCGTTTGGCTTCATTCAACTTGCATATCAGAAAGGGACTGCGCGGTTCGGCGAGAAAGGAACACAAGGCAATACAGTGTTTTTGAAATTGACATATATGTTCTAACTAATTCGGGTTGTATTCCAAGTGCCAAATTGGTCAAAAAAGACGAAATATGTTGTGAACGTGTAACGAAGATATTATAATAACCTTTCTTTAAATCCTGAAGCATACAGAATCCGGATTCAATTTTGCTGGAAAAAAGTGCTTATTTTCATATTTCTTAAGAGGGAGGATTTGTCCGGATGGATAAAAAAGAAGCATTAGAAAAAATAGCAAAAAAACTACGCATTCATTCCCTGAAAATGACATCAACTGCAGGTTCAGGACATCCAACAACATGCCTATCTGCGGCGGAAATAATAGCCTGCCTGTTCTTTGATGAAATGAGATACAACATCAAAGACCCACATGACTGGGCAAATGATGAGTTTGTTCTCTCAAAGGGACATGCGGCTCCTATTTTGTGGGCAGCCTATGCAGAAGCCGGGATCATTTCCTTAAACAGCCTGATGAACCTCAGGAAGATTGACAGCCCTCTTGAGGGACATCCCACGCCTCGTATGAGATGGGTTAAAGCTGCAACGGGTTCTCTTGGGCAGGGTCTTTCGGTTGGACTTGGAATGGCAATGGCCATGAAGCTTGGAAAATCCCGCAGAAGGGTTTATGTCTTGATGGGTGACGGAGAATGTGCTGAGGGATCAGTCTGGGAAGCAGCCAATACGGCTGCCCATCAGAATCTTGATAATATATGCGTGGTTGTTGATATAAACAGGCTTGGACAGTCAGATGCCACAATGTTCGGCCATGATATAAAATCTTACGAGAAAAGATTTAAAGCCTTTGACTGGGATGTGATTAAGATTGATGGACACAGCATTGAAAATATTTTGCTGGCATTTGAAAAGGCAAGACTGTCGGACAAACCAACAGCAGTACTTGCGAAAACCACAAAAGGAAAAGGAGTTTCTTTCCTAGAGAACAAGAACGGCTGGCATGGCAAGCCTTTGAAACAGGATGACCTCGAGAAAGCCCTCGATGAACTGGGCCCTATGCCTGAAATCGACGCAAAGAAATATGTGCGCAGGCCTGGAAGAGTAAAGAGCCCGCAGTTTACAAAGAGGTACAGCTTTAAAAAGAATACCTACAAAGAAAAAACAGCGACCAGGAGGGCGTATGGCAATGCACTTTTAGCTCTCGGAAAAATAAACGATTCTGTTGTAGCGATTGATGGGGATGTGAAAAATTCCACATATGCAGAAGATTTCTTTAAAGCTTTTCCTGAAAGGTCATTTCAGGTTTATATTGCCGAGCAAAGCATGGCAGGTATTGGAATTGGCATGTCGGCGAAGGGGTATATTCCTTTTATCGCTACGTTCGCAGCATTTATAAGCAGGGCTCATGACCAGATAAGGATGGCGGCCTATTCTTTTTCAAACGTGAAATTTGTCGGTTCACATGTTGGAGTGAGCATAGGTGCTGATGGCCCTTCACAGATGGGGCTTGAGGACATGGCAATTTTCAGGCCCATTCCTGGATGTGCTGTGCTTTATCCCTGTGATGCATATTCTGCTGAGGCTTGTGTGGAATCTATGGTCAGGTATAAGGGGTTGGCATATTTGAGAACCACGCGGCCTGGGACGACTATTTTGTATAATAAGGGAGATAAATTTCCGATTGGTGGGTCAAAAGTTTTGAAGACGCACAAGAGAGATGCTGCTGCGGTCATTGCAGCGGGGATTACTGTCCATGAGGCTTTAAAGGCATACGTAGAACTTAGAAAGGAAGGAATATCAGCCAGGATCATCGATGCCTATTCCATCCAGCCAATAGATAAGGAAAATATAACACGTGAAGTGGAAGAAGCAGGGAAAAAGGTTGTAGTAGTGGAAGACCATTTTGCGAGTGGAGGCCTTGGTGAGGCTGTGGCTCTGGCTTTGGCAGGGAAAGCCGAGATAATCCATCTTGCAGTGTATGACCTGCCGCGGTCCGGTAAACCCGAAGAGCTTCTGGATAAATACGGTATTTCGGCAAGGCACATCGTTAGTGCAGTAAAAACAGTATGTAGTAAGCAGTGAAAAGACAGTAGGCAGTGAAAAATGTACCAGGTACGTATTTACTTGTACCAGGTACAGTTTTTCACCAGGTACAGTTTTTCAATATGTAGTAAGCATTAAAGAGCAGTAAGCTGGCGGTTAAATAATCAGTGGTAGGTGTATGTTGATATTTCGTTATAGCAAGTTATTAAAATATGTTTTCTGTTCACTCCTAATCGTATGTCTTTTTTCGTGGAATTCTTTTGCTGATAGCGGGGTTGTTACTGCTGTTTACGATGGTGATACCATTAAGGTAAGGTTTGAGAGCGGCCTTGAAAAAAAGGTCAGGCTTATTGGAATCGATACTCCTGAGATAGACAGCCTGAAAGAAGAAGAAATATTTAAGGCTTTAATGGCCAAAAGGTTTGCTTTTTACTATCTTTACAGTAAAAAAATAGAGCTTTCTTATGACTGGGAGCGCGAAGATAAATACGGGAGACTTCTTGCTTATGTCTGGACCGAAAACAACGGTCTTTTTAACGAATTTATCCTGAGGGAAGGTTTTGCCTATGTATTCTTGAAATATCCTTTCCGGAAAGATTACAGGGAAAAGTTTATCAAGGCAATAAATGAGGCCAAGAAGGCGGAAAGAGGCTTCTGGAAAAAAGGTTCCTTTCCATGTATTTCAACGCTTGAAACCGGGAAGAATATTGGCAGGCTGCTTTCTGTGAAATATAGATGTTTTCGTGTGGAGGCCAGGGGGAAGTTTGTTTATTTCCATTCCCCCGGAGGGGAATTTTCTGCTCTGATTCAGCGAAAAGACATACGATTTTTTCCTGATATTGGATCATTTGAAGGGCGGATCATATCAGTAACAGGGTTTTTAGAAGAGTATAAAGGGAAGCCTCAGATTATGGTTTTACTTCCTAAGCAAATAAAATTTGGAGAACTCAATACACGGAAAGTAATATAACATCCTCAGTAAAGGAGCTTTTTATGAAATCATTAAGAATTTTTATTGTAACTGGTTTGATCTTATTTTTTCTATTTGGACTCACAGTGGAGTCAGGATGGAGCAAATCGCAAAAAAAGATAACAAAATATGATGAAAATCTTTATAAGGCTATGACATGGCGCTGTATTGGGCCTTATCGTGGCGGCCGTTGTACTGCGGTTACAGGTATCTCCAGCCAGCCGTATACGTATTATTTCGGAGCATGTGGAGGGGGTGTGTGGAAAACAGAGGATGGAGGAATGAACTGGAAGCCTGTTTCTGACGGATTTTTTAAGACAGGTTCAGTCGGTGCTGTTGCTGTTTCCGAATGGGATCCAAACATTGTTTATGTCGGGATGGGTGAGGGTCCGATCAGGGGAAATGTTTCACATGGGGATGGAATGTATAAATCCACTGACAGTGGAAAGACCTGGAAAAAAATCGGGCTTTCGGATACCAGCCAAATATCAAGAGTGCGAATCCACCCGAAGGACCCGGATCTTGTTTACGCAGCGGCTCTTGGTCATGTTTACGGGCCAAATGCAGAAAGGGGAATCTTTAGATCAAAGGATGGGGGGAAGACATGGGAGAAGATTCTCTTTCGAAGTGAGAAAGCAGGGGCGATCGATCTTATTCTTGACCCCTTGAATCCGAGAATTATATATGCGGCTTTATGGGAAGTTTACCGGACACCTTACAGCCTTGTAAGTGGAGGATCCGGCAGTGGACTTTTTAAGTCTACAGATGGAGGTGATACCTGGAAAGAGATATCAAGAAATAAAGGCCTTCCTAAAGGTGTACTTGGAAAGATTGGTGTGACTGTTTCCCCGGCAAAAATGGATCGAGTATGGGTGATTGTTGAAGCAAAAGACGGTGGTGTTTTTCGTTCTGATGATGGAGGTGACACCTGGGCAAAGATGAATGATGACCGACGGCTCCGTCAGAGGGCCTGGTATTACACCCGGATCTATGCGGATACAAAGGATGCAGAAACTGTCTATGTGCTGAATACAGGCCTCTACCGTTCGGTGGACGGCGGCAGGACATATTCCTCAATACGTGTGCCTCATGGGGATAATCATGACTTGTGGATCGATCCTGAAAACTCACAGCGGATGATTAACAGCAATGATGGAGGCGCCAATGTTTCATATAATGGCGGGATATCCTGGACACTGCAGGATAATCAGCCAACAGCCCAGTTTTACCATGTGACGACTGACAGCCGGTTTCCTTACTGGGTCTACGGTGCCCAGCAGGATAACAGTACTGTGCGTATTGCGAGTCGCACTTCGGAAAGCGGCATTGATAAGCAGGATTGGCATTCTGTCGGAGGAGGGGAGAGCGGTCATATCGCTCCACGCCATGACAATCCAGATATAGTTTATGCAGGAAGCTACGGAGGGCTGATTACAAGGTGGGATTACAAGACCAGGCAGCAGAGAGTCATATCTTCCTGGCCCGATAATCCAATGGGATGGGGAGCATGTGACCTGAAGTACAGATTCCAGTGGACCGCTCCTATTCTTGTTTCACGGTTTGATTCCAATGTTCTTTATCATGCAGCACAGGTGCTTTTTAAATCGACAGACGAAGGCCAAAGCTGGGAAGTTATCAGTCCGGACCTAACAACGAACGACAAAACAAAGCAGCAGAAGTCAGGAGGACCGATAACAAAAGACGATACGAGTGTTGAGTATTACTGCACAATTTTTGCCCTGGCTGAATCATATCATGATCCGAATATTCTCTGGGTTGGGTCAGATGATGGATTGGTTCATATCACAAAAGACGGCGGTAAAAACTGGAAAAATATCACACCAAAGCAAATGCCTGAATGGAGCCTGATAAGTATGATCGATACTTCAACATTTGATGTAGGTACTGCTTACCTGGCTGTTGACAGGCATGAGCTTGATGATTTTGGCCCATATATTTACAAGACGACAGATTTTGGCAGGGCATGGGAAAAAATCACTAACGGTATTCCTGATAACACTTTTGTCCGTGTTGTGAGGGAAGACCCAGAACGAAAGGGTCTTCTTTATGCAGGAACAGAA